>DIZZ01000108.1 GCA_002428045.1 Verrucomicrobia bacterium UBA6015 | reverse complement strand
GCGATAATTGTTCTTCTCGCACTATACTATTTCATTTAAATACCAGTATGTACCGATACTAAACAACCCATGTTGACTTACGACGCCGTCGTCGCCGCCATCGGCCAGATCCGTGAACGCGGCCAACGACCCAGCTTGAGCCTCATTTTGCGGGAGACCGGTGGCTCCAAGACCGACATCAGCCGCCTCTTCAAGCGCTGGCGCGACGAACAAGCCGCCACCGCCGCCGCGCCACCACCGCCCGAGATCGCAGCCCTGGCAGCACTCTCACCCGATCTGGCGACCCGCATCCGCCAAGCATACGAGAAACAGTCGTGCGCAGCCATCATGAAGGCCCAGGAGGACCTCGCGCTTGCCCAGCAGCACGTTGAGGACCTGCATCGCTCATTGGGTGACGCCGAGGCCGCCCAGGCGCAACTGCGAATCGAGTTCGAAGACCGCGCCCAGATGGAGCGACGCCTGGTCGACGCCATCGCCCAGGGAGTTGCCGCCATGGCTCGCCTGCAGAGTCCCCTGCTTGACGCCATCGCGGCCCTCCATTGCATCGTGCGCGACATGGCCGAGCACCAGAACGGCCTCAAGGCCTCGATCGATGCCGTTCAAACCCGGTGCGGCTATCTTGTTGGCGAGATGGATCACGCCCAGGGCGCCATTGCCGGCCTCCATGTGGAGGTGCAGGAGCGCGCCACGGCGCTGATAACCATGGTGCGTTCGGCACTCGATCAGCAGATGACGGCAACCCGTGACCTGATCGCCGCCGACCGCGCAACGCTGCGGCGCGACCTGCAGGTGCGGCACCTCGCGTCCGTGCGTGAACTGCGCATCGCGCTGGCCCGGCCGGTGACGGACCGCCCATTCCTGGGGTCGACGTGATATTCAGGTCACGTTCGGCGGGCCTGAATATCATGTCGACCCCAGGAATGGGCGCTGTCGGAGTTGCCAGCGGGGGCAGCGATCAGCGAGCGCGACCTACTACCGGTCATGGCGATGCTGGATTGGAACCGGCAGCGGCGGGCCTGGGACCGCCTCGCGGGCGAATCAAGGAAATCCACAGTCGCTGAGGGTTAGCGGCTTGTAGGACAGTTGATGCGCCATAGACCGCGCTGCCAGCTAAAGGGTCTTCCATGCGCTCATCATCGGTGGCGATTATCGTTGTTGTCCTGGGGTTGGTATGCGCTGCAGCGGCCTTTGGGCTATGGCGGTCCCATGGATCCGGTCCAGCACCGGACAGACCTGAGACGGCTTCATCAACGTCAGTGCCTGTGGCTCCGCCGTCGGCGGCCGTGCTCGCCAGTGCTACAGCCAAACCAACGCCAGCAACGACGACCGCCCTTCCGCAGCCAAACGCACCGCCGCCCCGAACGCTCCGGACCCCGCCGGAATTCCCCGACTTTGAAACATGGCCATCGGAGCGCCAACTCAACGCCATCACCGACATCCAGCGAAATCCGCATCTGTCGCCGGCCATGCGTGATTTCCTTGTCGATCTCGCTTCGGACCCGAGCCGCCGAGCCGTGATGCGCAATAACGCTGCAAATGCCTTGGGCGTGCAGGATCCGCCGGTGTCCGGTTGGCTGGGAAAACTCGCAGATCAAGCGCTCGATCCAGCGGAAACGCCGATCTGGCGGGATTATGCGCTGCAGCATCTGGCGGACCAGTTGGTGCCTCGCGGCGAGGTTGGGCCGCCCCGTGGCGATTTCATCGGTAGCCCGGACAGCGGCTTAGATCGGCAGCGCTACATCGCTGTACTCGCCTCGGTGGCCGCCAGCAACAAGACGATAGCAGGAACAGCGCTCTTGCACCTGGATCGGTTGAGCCGGGAACGCGGTGTCTCCATCGACAGGGTGGAGTTTCGTGCCCTCATTCTCAGAGTTCTTCAGGGGAACGATGTCGATGTGGGTGCCAAGGTGACGGCATTCGGAATTCTCGGCATGCGTGGCGACGTCACAGACGCTGCAATCGCACGGCAATACCTCAAGGATGGCGATGCGGATGTGCGCCGATCCGCGGTGGCAGCCCTTGGCCTTCTCGGCACGGATGCGGACATCGCGGCAATCGAAGCGGTCGAGGTCGGTGGCGACCCTTCTGTTGAGATGGCGAAGAAGGCCGCCTGCAAGCGCCTAAGCGAACGTCGTGCCAGCCAGACCGAGTGAAAGCGGTTCCGGGTGTTCGATTGGCAACCAAAAGTGATTCAATCGTTGCATTTCGGTCCCTCGCAAGCCCTACGGAGTGTAAAAGGGAGACTTGCTGTTCCCGAACTGACTCATACACCCAGCCCGCCTGAACTACCCTGGGAGCCCAGCATGACGTGTCCCCGCATCGTTGCCCTTGCCCTCTGCGCAGCCTCCGGTTTCGCCGCAGAAGGCATCGGACTGGCCGCCACCTACTACGACAATGTAGATTTCACCGGTTATTCCGTCAGTCGCGTTGATCCTAAGATCTCGTTCGGAACGACCGAGTGGCCGGGTGCAGTACCCGCCGCCGGCATCGCTGCGGATTGGTGGTCCGCGATCTGGGTTGGCTCAATCGAGATCCCCGCGACGGACACCTACACCTTCTCGACCTGGAGTGACGACGGCATCGTCCTCCTGATCGACGGCAAGCCGGTCCTGGAGAACTGGACGGGGCACGCCCGCACCTTGGATCGTGGCTCGATCGCCCTGACCGCCGGACGGCATTCGATTCAGGTGCGCTACTATAATAGCCACGGTGGGGCGTGCCTCGACCTGCTCTGGGCGAGTTCGACCATCGCTGAGGAGATCATCCCGCAGCGAGCACTATACGCGGAGGTTCCGCCTCCAGTCATTGGCAGTGGCACCGGACTCGCCGCAACCTACTTCGATGAAGATGGATTCGGCGGATTCTCGGCCACTAAAATCGACAAGACCCTGGACTTCACCTGGGATGGCGCCCGTTCCCCAGCGCGCTCGATCGCGCCGGATGCGTGGTCGGCGAAGTGGGTGGGCGAGGTCCAGGCGCAATATACCGACACGTACACCATCTCGGCCCTGACCAACCATCCGTTCTCGCTGGCGATCAACGGATTGAAGGTCATCGACGACCCCGCGGACGGAGTTGAGCGCACCGCCGTAGGCAAGGTGTTCCTCAAGGCCGGTCAGCGCTATGAACTCCTGGCGACGTACCGATCCACGACCTCGCCATCGCGCTTGGCCGTGTCGTGGTCGTGCCCGCTGACGACCACCATGGTCATCCCTTCAACTCAGTTCTACCCAACCAGTGAGAGGCAAGCCGCCAAGTTGGCTGTGCTCTCCCCGTTGACGACTTACACGAGCCCAGCCTGGATTGAAGGCTCGGTGGGACACTGGACCACTTCTGTAAGAGCATCCGTTAATGGCGTTGCCGTGCCGGTGGTTGCCGAAAGCGCATCACAGTGGTATCTCAACACCCTTTCAAGTGATAAGTCCCCAGGCATTCCACTATCGGGCACACTGAATCTGCTGTCGGTCAATGCCGTGAATGGCAAGACCAAGCAGAGCCTGCTGCGTCCCATTCTGTGGAAGACGCTCAACGTCGCGAGTCTTCCGTATGGCATGGATAGCCTTGATGTGCGTCCCGGGGACACCATCCGGTTGACCGCTACTGGCAAGGGCAAGGCTGTTGCAGTTGATGTGGACAATGTCGATGGAGCGGCCTTTACGCCGGAGTTCACCGGTCGTCCCGGTCAGGTGTTTGCCGCCTCCTTCCCCAAGCCCGGCATCTACAAGGTGGTCGCCCGTATTGATGGGAAGCTAGCGGGCTCGATCACAATACGGGTCCCGTCGGTTGATCTGCGTGGGCCGATCGCCTGTCACATCAACTATCGGCGCATCAAAGACATCGGACTCGTCGAGAACGGCGCCAGTGTTGAATTGACGGCGAATGATGCCGGTCTCATGGATGTAGAGCCCGGTATGATCCAGAGTGATGGCGTGAGGCGGTTGGCCTTGCGGCCCTTGAATGGTGGAGCGCTGGCGCTGAGAGCGCGCCTTGGAAATGGTGGACCTATCGTCACTCAGTGCCCGGTTGACGAGTTTACGATTCGGACGACCGCCGAGAAATACATATCCTTGGTTGGCACGTTGCCCAACGGCAAGCAAATCTTGGAGGCGCAACTCATCATGAGTCCACTTGTCAAGAATCTCGACGTAAAACTCTCAATGTACACAGGAGGCGTTACATTTGAAGATTCATCTTTGGTGAAGATGATCTCCACAAACGAATTTGCAGGACAGAATGGAGATGGAAACTGCGTGTACCGCATGATTCGTAATCCAGGTGCGGCCGCCTGTCATAACATTGACGTCTTTCAGTCCTCCGTCCAGATCTCTGATCGCTGATAGGGAGCCATTGCCATGTGTTCTCCTAGGCCCTTCAAGATCACTGGACTCTGCCTCCTGAGCGTCGGACTCCTGAGCGCTGCTCAGAATCCTGAAGTGATAGGTGTTGCATTGAAAGTGGAGAATGATCTGACCGACTGCATGGAAAAACGTCAATTGACGTTTACGGCCAGTGCGTCGGTGACCTGGCACGACGGCGGTCCCTACCGCATTCACTACAAGCTGAATGTCAAAGGCCCGACTGGCGGGTATAATCAGTTTGACGAAGATTGGACGATGGAGCAGCAGTGCGCATTTGATCCATATCTCGTACCGTTGGTTCCGCGAACGGGGGCCAAGGACTATGCCCTCCAGGCATATGCGACTGCTGTGGATGAGGGGGGTTACTATACCGAAATGACATCAAATACATTGAGCATTGATGCCAGGCGGTTGTGGATTGAAGAATTCAAGGACGCGGGCACTGGCAAGGATTGGAAGGTGTGTGTTGGTCGGCCGATTACCTACAAGGGTTACGCGAGCACGGATGTTGGCGCGCACTCCTGGTATTGGGCCATGAAGGACCACGATTCGGAGGTGTGGGAGGTGACCACGGTGAACACTAAGTTGGGAAGCGATATGAGCATCCCGTATTGGAATCTCGGCGCAGTTTCACCAACGAAGCACAATTCCGATTTCGGTGACGTTCATGGCACAGTGTACACGCAGTGCGAGGATTCAGAGGAGAATACGTACAAGCTGTATTCAACGGAAATGGAAGGGAATCCCCAAAAGGCCAAAGTGTACTTTGATGCCTATCTGAATATCAATGGTGAGGAACCGACCACGAGCAGACCGCCGTGCTGGTATGTCTTCTGGAAAGACGGTGCCGTTGTGGATGGCATGGACTCCTACGGGTACGTTCAGCACGAAGGATGGTTCGGTGTTTCTACGGCCACATCTAAGAAGTTTGGACCCCAAGCTTCCAAGGACAGTGGAGATCAAATGATTCTGCATTTGCTGAATGGAACAACGAAACCCGTCGGCGCATCGCACTACCTGTACCTTAGGTGCGTGGCGATCACCATTTTACACGAAAACTATCATAACTACCTCCTGTCGCATTATGGCGAAAGCACCGATGGACAGGGTGATTCCGATCAAATCCCAGACGCAGAAGAAGCGAATCCGACTGATCGGCCTTATTTTCCGCCATCACTGCCCAACAACGCCAATACGTTTGGCATTCCCACCTATAGCGGTGGCGGTTATGAAGATCAGGAAGCACGTGCTCGTCAGGTGGAGACAGGCGACACCCTGCCTGGAATTCATCCTGAACGGGATTGGGCCGCTTACGTCCTGAATCCACAGTGGTGACAAACGTGCTGACGCGACGGTTTCTGGCGATCGTCGCCCTCCTCGCGGTTATGGCGGTTCTGACATGCCGCGAGGTGGATTGGAAAACAACGCCGACGTCCGAGGCGGTTGAAGAGAATAACGTGGATGCCGTCGCCAATCGGATCAATGAATGCATTAAGGGGCAAAGGGAAGACGTGGCACGAGGGTGGGACTCGGAATCAACCATCAGCGCGAAGCGAAATGTGCAGATTGCGGTATGCCTGCATAAAGCCATGGCATGGAGGGATCCCATCGCCGCAGCGCGACTTGCTGACGCAATTCAGGATGTGGCAAGTGACTACGTGGAAACTCTCGCGCAGTCCAAAGTCATCTTTGATCCGAAGCTTCCGGTTTCATCAAGCCCATGGCTTTCTGCTGTTTTTATCTGCATTTTCCAATCACGGGCGACTCGCATAGAAAAGTCTCTGGGTGTCATGCGTTCCTGCATTGCTGCTGGGGCAGGTAACTACGCGCTGCTCAATGCGTATGATTACATGCCAGATGACAAACTATATGCATACATCCGTAATTTTGAATTCACCAAACGTGATGAGCGCTATCAGCTAGAGAATATTACAGAAGTTGCCAGGGTTTCCAAGATGACGGTTGACGACATCGCCAAGCTCTATGACGACAAAGCGACATCGTTCACCCATGAAAAGATCAAGACCATTGAATTCAACGGCGTCGTTCACATGTTTGTACGAAACCTCCGAAAGGCCGGTGTCGACGAGCTGACGCTTGTTCAGAAACTCGCGAATGACTATAGGGCTGATGCGCCTGTGACCGCACGATATGCGCGCATGGCCATCCTTGCATACATATTGAATGCCGAATCCGTCCAAGACGGAAAGCATGAGGAATTGAGGGAAATTCGCAATAAAATTGCGGACATCGTAAAAGCAGATAAAGAATTGAATGTTGGATTTCTAGGGGATATGATCAAGTGAGGTGGCTTGCTGTCATTGTGGTGTTGGTCATAGTGGCTGTCACGGCTGTTGCGCATTGGCCACGCGAACGAGCACAACCGTCAACGGTGTTGCCGCCGCAGTCTACGCCAGCGCCAGCACCAGCCGTCCCTTCGCACAACGATCATAAGCCACAGGCGAAGAAGCCGGACGTCTTTATACCGCCGCCATGGCCCAACGGCGAGTCGCCGAAATCCCCAACTGCTAGAAAGCCGATGGTGGAGGACAGCGACTCCGGGGAGGGGGTTGTTCGCGTGGAAGAGTCTGGACCAGATATCACGGGTACGTCGCCAGAAGTGCTCTTGACGAGTATTCAAACAGCTTCATCAACTGATAAAACAGCGAAGCGTGCTGCCTGGGAACTCGGAAATCGTGCCATAAACAAAGGCTGGGTTCCAACCAAGGATCAAGCGGCAATCCTCCTGCACATCGTTGAAACTTTGGTGGATGACAGCAAATTGGGTAACAGTGATTTCTACTCCAATTCTCGCGATCAACTCTATCGGCTGTGGTCTTTGGCCCACCCTGGACTGATCCAGGCATTGGACCCTCAGCGCAAGCATCGCGATCTGATTGTCAAAACGTTGGCGGCAACGCGGACCAAGGCGTTGGTTGAGGAATTATTAGGCCAGTATCGCAACGAATCCGATGCACAGCGTAAGAGCCTTCTGGCCTTCACGCTCAGTTGCATGAAGGAGCAGAGACGAACTGGGATACCACGCCGACATGTCATGAGTCCTGACGACAGCGCCGCATTATATCTTACGATAAACCCCATCATCAATTCCAAGCAGTAGAGAGGATTCGCTATGCGATTTATACCCCTGACCATCGTGGCCATACTGACGCACATCCCGTTGGATGCCGCGCAGAATCCCGACCTGAAGACCGTCACCATTGATGGTTCGTTCTCCGTTACGAGTATGGGTAAGACGTTTGTCGGCGACGTGATGGTCTATGATCCGACGATCCAAGACACACGACCGGGATATGAATTCTCGGTCAGTTCGCATTACGGCGTGCTGATCAACTGCCATTCAACGCCTGCAGGTGGCATCCTCTCCTATACGCGCTCGGTAAACGTGAACACCAACATCACGCATTCCGTACTCACGACTCTTCAGGATGGTGGGCACGACAACGAAGGTGGCATTCTCTGGGTTAATTTGCAGATATTTGCCTATCAGCTCAATCGTTTCCCTGTCACAAGCACACCTAAAATAACCCTCCAGCCGCCTCTGCCAGGCTGGCAAAACGTAAATAACGTGGATACGTCTCGCACAGGGAGCATTACACTATGACGGGCTGGTCTATCTGTCGGAGCTTGGCTATACTCTTCGGACTGAGTGCCTTGGTATTCGCTCAGGACTTCAAGATTTCAATTTTCCAGGTGTATTTTGCGCCTGGCGAAGGCTTTGAGAACACCAACTTCATTTACACGGAGACGTCAGCTATCATTGATCTGGTAGCCAAGAAGAAGGCAACGCTGGTCTTCATTGGCGAAGCCACCATCAAAGAGGACGCCAAGCGCGCTGATCTCACCCATCGTCTGCTTATCCCAGACTTGAAGAACCCCACGCTGCAGGGGCTCAAGTGGGGGGCCAGCGCTGACTTTGATCATATCACAGTGATTCCGCCAAAGGGGCCAATCCCCGTGCCACGGTGGGAAGTGCAATTCACCTTGTCGGCATCGCTCTTCCCGAAGCAAACCGACATGCTTTATCTGAGTGAGGGTGCCGTTGCAGTGAAGGAAGCCGACGTCGTCAAATTCACAACGGTGTCTGGCGGCACCATCAACGCGATATCCAAACGCAATCCGATTCAATTTGTGCTTCCTGTTGACAAATCGCTCGTTTACATGCGCATGGAGGTTGTGGAATAGCCGACGGTGGATGACCATGCGTATTGTCCGCCTATTGCTGTTCTCGTTCGATTGCTGGGCATCTGAGTCAGTTATCGAGGTCCAGGACGCTATCGCAGTCAGTCCCATCTTCCATCTTCTACAGTTGGTGAGACTACAAATGAGGACACCTGTCCGCCTTCCGGACGGTTTTCCTATCTCGGGCGGGTGGATTATCAGTTCTTCGACAAGCCCTTCAACAGGGCATCGAACGAGGCATTGGTGACGGCGTACTCATCGAAGAGTCGGTGATACTCCTCGACGAGGCGCTGACTGAGCTTGGTGGCGTGGGCGGTCTCCTGGACGGTGAGTCCCTTGGTCTTGCAGGTGAATACCTGCCGGAAGTTGGTGATGTAGCGCACATTCCTGGGATCGACGGAGACCGTCAAAGCAACGTGACTAGAGCCGCCTGATCCCGGTTGGTATAATCGCGGTTGGAGACCCCGATGTCTAACCCCACCCATCCGCGGAAACGCACGCTCCGCCAGGGCCGCGCCCTAATTCGATCCTGGCGGCAGAGCGGCCTATCTGCCGCCGCCTTTGCTCGCCAGACCGGCGTCCATCCGAATCGGATTACGTTCTGGAAGCGCCGCTTGGCGCTGGTCGACCAGTCGTCGACTCTCGCCCAGCCCACGGCCTTCATCCAGATCCCCGACGCTGGCCCCGGCGCGGCGGTGCCCGAAACAGCGATCTCGGCACAGACGATCGAGGCTGTGCTTCCCAATGGCATTCGCCTGACCATCCACCCCGGCACGGCCATGCCCCACCTGGTCGCCGTGGTCGGCGCTCTGTCCCGCCTGGGGGCAGCATGCTGAACTTCAACGGAAACCGCCGCATCTTCCTGGCCCGGTCACCGATCGACATGCGCAAGGGTGTAGGAACTCTCGCCACCATCGTTGAGCACAGCCTGGGCATGGATCCATACGCTGGCGATATCTTCGTCTTCCTCGGAAAGCACGCCAACAGAGTCCGGGTCCTTGTATGGGATCGATCAGGATTTTGGCTAGCGAGCAAAAGATTAGAACGTGGCACTTTTGCCGTGCCGCCGGACACCGTGGCGCCCGACCGCAGCGGCACGGCCACGCTGTCAGCGGCGGAAATCCAGATGCTCTTGGAGGGCATCAACGTCCATCGCGCCACCTACCACGAGCACTATCACCGGCCGCCATCGACACCTCCATCTCAGTTGGCTGGAGGTGCAGCAACATGAATGGCTCTCCAAAAGCAGACGAACCCTATTGTGGTCCGTACGGACACCAATACGGTATGCCTATGCCCGACGAGGCTCCGCATGAGTGCGCCGAACTGGTTGCTGCTCGGGCGGTCATCGCCGCGCAGACGGTCCAGATCCGCGCCCTGGATGAGCAGATCGTGGCCCTCACCCGTCAGCACGAAGAGGACGAGGCGCAGAAGGCGTCTCTGCGCCGGCGGGTCAGCCAACTTGCTCGGCAGGTGTACGGCACCACCGATGAGTCCCATCACGCCGACCGGGAACATGTGGACGACCTGAAGAAGCCGGGCACCGGTCATCCAGTCACATCGGATGAACCAGGAGATGAACCAGACGCAGCATCGGCCTCGGACCATAGAACTACGCCTGGTACTGCGGGCGGTTCAGCGAGTGCTGGGCCGCCGTCGCCGCCGGTGAAACCCAAGAAGCTACGGAAGCCCGGCAAGAAGCCGGGCGGGCGGACCAAGTTGCCGGTATGGATGACCCAGCGCGAAATCACGTTGGATTTACCCGAGTCAGCGCGCCTGGGACCGGATGGTCGGCCCATGGAGGTCATCGACGAGCGGCGTTCCAAGCGACTCGATTTCGTCGAGCCGCACTTCGAGCAAGTCACCGTCATCCAACTCATCTATGGGATCCCGTTCCAGAACGAGACCCGGGTCGCGGCGGAGCCGCTGCCCAGCATCGTCAGCAAGGGGCTGCCAACGGATCGCCTAGTCGCCCACGTCGTGGTCGATAAGTACGACCTGCATCTGCCGCTCTATCGGCAGGAGACCTGCATCGAACGCCTGGGCTTGCCGCTGAGCCGGTCCACGCTCATGAACTGGTGTGTCCACGCGGCCAAGGCCATGGCGCCGATCCAGAAGGCCATTGGCCTCAGCATCCTCGAACAACCGGTCATCGGCCTCGACGACACCTACCTCCCGGTGCTCGAACCCGGACTGAAGCGGTGCCATCAGGGTCGGCTGTGGGGCTACCAGGCCGGCGAGGAGTTCTTCTGCGAATACAAGGCGACCCGCGAGGGGAAGTGGCCGGCTGCATTTCTAGCCGAATACCACGGTACCCTGCTGGGCGATGCGTACAGTGGCCACAAGGGGCTTTTCGCGGATGGCGATCGCACGCCGGCTGGATGCATCAGCCACGCCCGCAGGAAATTCGTCGAGGCCGACCGCTTGGGCGAGACCATCGCCAAGAAGGCGCTCGATCACTTCACTGCACTGTACGAGGTCGAGTGGTCCGTCGCCGGCCGGCCTCCCGATGAGGTGCTTGCCGCCCGCAAGGCCGTGTCGGCCGGCGTCATGGATAAGTTGGAGACGCTGTTGCTGGGCTGGGTTGCCGTCGAGCGGCCGAGCAGCGCCACCTGGATCGCGGCCAATTACACGATCAAGATCTACCACCAACTGCGCGAATTTACGCGAGATGGGCGCGTCCCGATCGATAACAACGCGGTCGAACGGTGTTGGAAGACCGTAGGGCGAGGACGGAAGAATTGGCTTTTTGCTGGATCTGCGCGGGGCGGCGACTGGGCCGCCACGCACATCACCATTTGCCAGAGTTGTCGGCTCGTCGGCATGGATCCATATGTCTACATGCAAGACGTCTTTGCGGAGCTGAACAAAGGCCGGACAGACTATGCAAGTCTTCGGCCTACGGCGTGGGCAGCGCAACACCAGGTCGTGGCCGAGCCTGCCTGATCGGCTGTGGTCAACGTATGTGGTTGATAGAACTTTGCGATGGTCTTTGTAAGGGCTGGCTTGGCCTTGTCGATCCTCCCGTGCACCGTAGGACCGCAAGCACCCCTGGAGATCTGGCATGTGGAAGCTGGGCTTGATCATCGTCATCGTTGTTCTTGGCGTCGTGGGCGCTGTCGCCTTCCTCGGCTGGGCAAGGCCGACTTCGTCTGTGCAAGGGCCGGCCCTCAGCGGCGACCCGAAAGCGAAGGCACCGAAGCCTGCTGTTAAACCACTATTGACGCCTGAGCCCGAGAAGGCAGCCATCGCGCAACCGGCGTCACCGCAACCCCAGCCTAAGACCCTGCGAGTTCCACCGGAGTTCGCCGACTTCGAGAACTGGCCCCCGGAACGGCAACTCAATGCCGTCACTGACATCCAGCGGAACGCCCACGTTTCACCCGCAATGCGGGACTTCCTGGTCGATCTTGCTTCAGACCCGAGTCGCCGCGCCGTGCTGCGAAACAACGCCGCAAACGCCCTTGGCATCCAGGACCCACCAGTTCCTGGCTGGCTAGGCGCGCTCGCTGATCAAGCCCTCGACCCGGCAGAGACGCCAACCTGGCGGGATTATGCGCTTCAGCACCTGGCTGATCAACTTGTCCCACGCGGCGCAGCCACATCATCCAGCGGGGACTTCATCGGTAGCTCGGACAGTGGCTTGGATCGGCAGCGCTACATCACGGTGCTCACCTCGGTAGCCACCAGCAAGCTGACAGTGGCCGGCACCGCGCTCCTGCATCTCGATCGGCTGAGTCGGGAGCACAACGTCTCCATCGACCGTGTTCAGCTTCATGCCCTTATCCTTCAGGTGCTTCAAGGTGGAGATGTCGATGTGGGGGCAAAGGTGACGGCGTTTGGCATTCTCGGCATGCGTGGCGACCCGGCTGATGCCGCGATCCCACGCCAGTACCTGCAGTATGGCGATGCCGACGTGCGTCGATCCGCTGTTGCAGCTCTCGGCCTTCTCGGCACGGATGAGGACATTCCGGCTATTGAGGCAGTCGAGGTCGCTGGAGACCCTTCCGTGGAGATGGCCAAGAAGGCGGCAATCAAGCGCCTAAGCGAACGTCGTATCAGCCTAACCAAGTGAAAAGTGTTCCAATCGTTTCATTTCGGTCCCTCGCAAGGCCTGCAAGCCCTACGGGGTGCAAAATGGGCCCTTGCTGTCACCGAGCTAGCTCCTACACACGGCCCGCCTGAACTACCCTGGGAGCCCAGCATGACGTGTCCCCGCCTCGTTGCCCTTGCTTTCTGTGCTGCCTCCGGCTTCGCCGCAGACGGCACCGGACTGGCTGCCACCTACTACGATAACCAAGATTTCACGGGTTTTTCCGTTAGTCGCGTCGACCCCAATATCTCGTTCGGGACGGTCGAGTGGCCGGGTGCAGTGCCCGCCGCCGGCATCGCTGCGGATTGGTGGTCGGCGATCTGGGTCGGCTCGATTGAGATCCCCGCGACGGACACATACACCTTTTCCACCTGGAGCGATGACGGCGTCGTCCTTTTGATCGATGGCAAGCCGATCCTGGAGAACTGGACGGGGCATGGCCGCACCTTGGATCGCGGCTCGATAGCCCTGACCGCCGGGCGGCACTCGATCCAGGTGCGCTATTACAATAGCCACGGGGGAGCATGCCTCGACCTGCTCTGGGCGAGTTCTTCCATCGCCGAGGAGATCATCCCGCAGCGTGCGCTGTATGCCGAGGTTCCGCCTCCAGTCGTCGGCAGCGGCATCGGACTTGCCGCAACCTATTTTGATGAGGATGCCTTCGGCAGCTTCTCAGCGACCAAACTCGACAAGACCCTGAACTTCACCTGGGATGGCGCTCACTCCCCTGCACGCTCCATCGCACCCGATGCGTGGTCGGTGAAGTGGGTGGGCGAGATCCAGGCGCAATATACCGACACGTACACCATCTCTGCATTGACCAATCATCCGTTCACGTTGGCGATCAACGGGGTGAGCATCATCGATGACCACGCGGATGGGGTAGAGCGCACCGCTGCCGGCAAGGTCTTTCTCAAGGCCGGTCAGCGCTATGAACTCCTGGCGACTTACCGCGCCACGACCTCGCCATCGCGCTTGGCCGTGTCGTGGTCGTGCCCGCTGACAGCTGCCGTCGTCATTCCGTCGACCCAGTTCTACCCCACCAGCGAGAGGCAAGCGGCCAAGCTGGCTCTGCTCTCGCCGATGACGACCTACACGAGCCCGGCCTGGATTGAAGGTTCGGTTGGCCACTGGACCACGGTCGTAAGGGCATCCGTTAATGGCGTTGCCGTGCCGGTGGTTTCCGAAAGCGCGTCAAAATGGTATCTCAACACCCTCGCGAATGATAAGTCCCCGGGCATTCCACTCTCGGGCACGCTGAATCTGCTGTCGGTCAATGCCGTGAACGGCAAGACCAAGCAGAGTATGCTGCGTCCAATTCTATGGAAGACGCTCAACGTCGCGAATCTCCCCTATGGCATGGACAGCCTGGATGTACGGCCGGGGGACACCATCCGGTTGACCGCTACCGGCAAGGGCAGGGCTGTCGCCGTTGATGTGGAGAACGTCGAAGGGGCGGCCTTTACGCCAAAGTTCACCGGACGTCCTGGCCAGGTGTTTGCCGCCTCCTTCCCTAAGCCCGGCATCTACAAGATAGTCGCCCGTATTGATGGACGGCCGGCGGGCTCGATCACGATCCGAGTTCCTTCGGTTGATCTGCGTGGGCCGATCGCCTGCCACATCAACTATCGGCGTATCAAGGACATCGGACTCGTTGAGAACGGCGCCAGTGTTGAATTGACGGCGAATGATGCCGGCCTCATGGACGTAGAACCCGGTGTGATTCAGGGCGACGGCGTGAGGCGGTTGGCCTTGCGGCCCTTAAATGGCGGAGCGCTGGCGTTGAGGGCGCGCCTGGGAAACGGTGGACCTATCGTCACTCAGTGCCCGATTGATGAGTTTACGCTCAGGACGACGGCCGAAAAATATATCGCTTTAGTGGGAGCGCTCCCAAATGGGAAGCAAATTCTTGAGGCAAAACTTATCATGAGCCCGCTTGTCCCAAATCTCGACGTCAAACTGTCAATGTATACGGGAGGAATCACTTTTGAAGACTCGTCCTTAGAAAAGTGGGTGAATACAAACGAGTTCACGATGGGCCTTGATGAAGGGGATTATGTGTACCGCATAATTCGTAGTCCTGGGTCTGCTGCCTGCCATTCGATCGATGCATTCCAGGCCACCGTCCAAATTTCCGATCGCTGACCCCCATGGAAACTTCAATCATGAATCACGTTCGGAATACCGTCTTACTAGATCGCTGTGCGTCGCAGGGAAGCGTTTCTGTAAGCCGTTGGAGATATGCCGTGCGCTTTGGGCCGCTTCTTGTCCTGATACTCCTTTGTCAACTCGCCTATGGCGCGACGAATCCCGACATCTCGGTGGCTGTGGATCTTGGTGGATCAGACTCTGTTCTTGTAGGTAAATCAGGCACCGTAACGGCAACCCTTCAATGGCCGCCAGGTGATTATTCCAAACCCGCAGGAAATTATGCATGGACGGTCACTGATGGCATCAAGATAACAGCGGGGCAAGGGACTGCTTCGATTACTATACAAGGTGTAATCTCAGAACTTGCCAAGGCGACTGTTCAGTGGACGGCCAGTGGGTTCGACTCTCCTACGGGAAACAAGGACATCAAAGTCATTGGGATTGGCTTGCTAGCGTGGGGCCGCATCTCGTCATTTACTGGGGATATGTATGACGACTCTGGCAACACTTGGATTCCACCCAGTGGCAAGGCCGTGCTTGCAGCCACGGCATCCGATCTTGATAAGGTTGCTGGCGACTACCTTAATGACACATTCGATGCCTATTCAGCGTTTAACTGGTCCGCCGCCCATGGCACTGCAACTCGCGCTGAACAGACCACATGCAACTATGTGGCTCCTGGAGAGGCGATCGAAGACACAATTACACTTAAAATCAAGGATGATGGAAAATACTTCCCCGATTTTTCTGCGCCAACATATAGCGATTCGCGGCTTGTATACATCTATGAACTGACTGGCTTGGCTGTCTCTGGAGCTACAACTGAGCAGCGATTCACGGGGGCAAACTTCGTCACCGTGACCCTGCTGGAAAAGTCTCCCGGAGTTAGGCCGCAAATTAAATACGAGGCAATAGATCAGGATGGCGCGGTCGCTTTTTCCTCGGTTTCCACCTCCAATTCGCAACTCGTAAAAATCCCTAAGCCCGGTAAATATACGTTTCAAGTCACCAACGTGCCACACTCGAGTGAAACATTTAAAAAGGCAGATTACACTTTCTACACTTTAACTTTTTCGGACACGAGCAAGAAGTTTGTCTGGGAAAAAGACAAACTCCTCGAGGGAATTGAAAAAGTAAAAGATAAGGGGGAGGCCGTTGACAAGGCGTTGGAAACGTTCGTCAAATTGACCACGCTTGCTGGCGATGGCCATGATTTCGCCTCCGACTATGAAGAGGTGATTGCCAAGTCGACTGCCGCTGCAGCAAAGGCAACCGAGGACATTGCAACCATAAGTTCTGAGATTGAGGGCATCAAGGCGGCGCAAACGGCGCTGAACAACAAGATTCTCCTCAGTCAAGAAATTATCAAATCCATTAATCTGCTAATTCAAACTGAGACGGATCCAGCTAAGCTGCCTGGTCTTATCAATGATCTCTCGAAGGCCACATTTATCTACAACGAGGAAGTCGGCCAAGCTCAATCACTAACACAGAGTCTGCTGACGGCGACGAAAAACTTGGATTTTTCCACAGCAGTCAAGACGGTGTCGACCACCCTGAAGGACACGGCAATAAGTTTGCGAACATCTACTGGATCCCTCTCTGGAGCCGGCACGGCGCTAAAGGGAATCTTGGCTGCGGGAGTGCTTCCTGGAGTCATCGACGTGATTGGTGTGGCTGGAAATGTGAGTTCTCTTATTGAGTCAGGTTCCAAGTATGATGCTCTGATAGAATCGTGGACGAACGCGGAGGCCATCCAGCAGGAATACAATGATTTGCTGAACGCGCTGAGGGCCGGTCGCAAGGACCCCATATTGAAGGACAACTTTACGGTAAAGAGCGATCCGCCGGGAATTAAGTTTAAATTCACGGGCGCTGCATCTTGGCGCACGTATGATCCGGGATATGCCGACAGCAGTTGGTCTCATCTGGTTTCTTTGGATGGAGATGTTGCGAAATGGGACGCAGAGCAAACGACGGACTCATCAGGCTCCGTAACCTTCGAAATCGGCGCTCAGGGCAACTTGGGTTATGAAAGCATCGGGTTGGACAAAGATATTAGCACCATGCGGATTGAGACCGGTAATTGGTCCGAGCAAGAAGCGATAGACCAGGTGAAGCCGGTTATCGATGCCGAGAAGGCTCCCAATGCAACTCGTCTGCAGATATTCAACGACATGCTATCGTATTTTGACATCCTGCTGACGGCCGTCGGGCTCTTTGTTGTCTGGACTGGTCTTGGGGCTGTGGTTATTGGACTAATTAAGCTTGGCGTTAGCCTTGTCGACATCGGCTTAGACTTCTGCGAGGACTGGATTGTTAGCAGCGATCTGGAAAAACTGCTACGCAAGCTATTCCCATGACGAGACCGCTATTCACTCGACTCAATGTCATCGTGCTTCTTATTTGCTCGTCCATTTGCGCTGGCATCACGACTTATGTTTATGAGTACGAACGCAGGCAGACTCCAGAACCGTGGTCGAGCTATCAAGAAATGGTTCGCGGTGAGCAAAAACGGGTAAAGTCAAACCGTCGAGCTATGAAGTCTCAGTTAGATAAGCACCTCGGCTCTCTCCGCGCCGCTGGATTTGCCGGCCTTGGCACAGAAGCAACATCTGCAAGTCTGCCCATCCCAAAGGATACACCATGAAGCGGTCTCTTTTCCCCCATTTTGCCCTACTGGCCATGCTTGTTGTCCCGATCTCGGGTTGGGCGCTCAGCGATGAGGGCAAGGCGTTTGCTGACGAACAAATCAGCGAGTTATCGAAGACACCACGGATAGGATCTGCATTTGTTCAGCGGATAGCCAGCAAGAGCGATGAGTGCCTACTTTATGCGCTTCCTAAGCTGGTTGCGGCCAATTCGGTGGCCAATGAGGCAGGCAGTGAGTCGTACACATTAATTCTTTTGACCCGCGTAGCACAAATAAAGGAGCCCGCCATTTCCCAGGAAATGATCACCGCCCTGGAGAAAATTGCGGATCCGAAGAACGCAGATCACAACGCTTGTCTGACTCGGATTCGCTTGTTGATAAAGCCCAAGTAGTTCCAATGGCGCGAATTAGTCATTCCGTTGGCCACGTCGAAGCAAACAGCAGATTTCGCATTTCGTTGTTTCTCATGAGCGCTGGGCCATCGGAATGAATAAGATTGTAACTGTTGTTGTAATATGGCTGATAGGCTTAGCCTCACTTGGACTGGGTGTTTGGGGCCTAGCTACAGCTCAGCGTCGTTCCTTAAGGGCCATAATTGCTGGCATTGTAATTATTTTCGTGGCTTCGTGGTACGCTAGATACTACAATCGACTTCGTGAAGAGGCCACTCATTGGTTTGACCGATCGTTGGTTCGTTGGTTTGTATTGTGGACAGTCGTTCCTGCGTTATCTTCACTGATTTATTTGACGCTATGGCATCAGTGGCGAGAACAGGCTTACACCGCATATTCTACCGCCTCAAAAGCGGAGCAGGGCGCGCTGTATGCAAAGTACATGGCTATTAATGGAGAGATGCTTTGGACCAATATATTTCTTTTTGTCGTGCCAATATTCGTGATGGGGGTATTCATTCGGTTGACTATATTGGTTCTTAGTACGCATGTCTCGGAGCGCATGCGACGTTAACGAATTCGCCGCTCGTATTTCGCATCAACTCATTGGAGGAGTAGCTAGACTCTGGGTTCGACACCCCTTCGCCGCAGGCCGCGTACGTACGGATGCTTTGACGATCTCGATCGACGTGATATTCAGACCACGTTCGCGGCGGGTTGGAAAACGGACAACCTAGTGCCCAAAGCTCGACATGCCCGGTTGGTGTGGTCGTTCATGCCATGGATGTAGTATTGCTTGGTTCCGTCCGGCATGACCTGGTGCTGCGACTGGACGTTCTTGTGGATTCTCGGATATGTCTTGCCGTTGGGGCAATAGAGTACTTGTTGGCAGATTTGACCCGGGAAAGGGCGGCCCGATGCCAACCGATTTGGTCTATGATGATCCATACGCAGGGTCTGTCCACTGTCCACTGGGGGTCGCTGAATTTGCGACAATAACCACCCGTTTCCACATTCATCATTCATCAGCGGCAAGACTTGCGCCTCGTCGGCATCTCTGATCCCAGTCACTGGCACGGAATGATACCCCTTGTCGCCAAGACGTCTTCCGGAGAGAAGCGCCATAGCAGGTACGCCGCCACCGCCAAACCTGCGTTCCTGGCTACGGGGCTGACCGTCCCTATCCATTGTTCCAACCCGCCGAAGCAGCCGCATCCGGCCCCGTCGGGCGGCCAAGCCAACAGGAGCGCTCCGAAACACGCAAACATGACCATCGCCGCGCCCGCCGAGGTTTTTTGCCGGACCCCGAGCATCAACATCCAGCCTATGGCGAACTCCGCGGCGACGGACAGGCCCAAAAATCCCTGCGGCCAACGGCTGGCGACGGGGATGTTGGAGAGCCAACGGATGGCGTCGTCCGGAGCGAATATCTTCGAGGCCCCCGCGACGTGCAGCAGGAAGCCGACGGTGACGGCAGCGAAGGGGATCAAGGCGCGCTTCACGGGGTCACTCGGTCGGCAACCTGGAGGCAGTCCAAAGCGCATAGCCGCCGTCGAGCACCTCGACGGTCCGGGCGCCGGCCTTCTTCAAGGCCGCTTTCGTCGATAGGGGCACTCCGCATTGCCTGCTCGCGCAGCAAATCACGACGGACCTGCCCGCCACGTCGATGTCGCCGCTGAACGGCAGGGCTCCGCGTATGTGGCTGGCCCTATAGGCGTCTTCGGGCCTGACGTCCACGACCAAGACTCGCCCGGCATAATACGAAGGCAGCATCTCTCCCAACTCGACGAACGGGAATTCGGCCTTTTCAGCCCGCGCCCCCAACGCGTACCCCGTATGCGCAGCGACTAAGAGGAAGACGGCGCAATACCGGAAGATCTCCGCCGGTCGGGGTAGCGTCAATCAGGACTCGCAGGGAGGGAGCGCCTGGTAAGCCCGCAAAATCTTCAACTGCACATCCGTGCGTGCCAGGGCGTCGCGGCACGCCCTCGAACCGGCTTGGGTCGCGCAGATGCGAACAGAATTAGCATAGGCATTTATATAGTTTCTCTCGTACCTTGCCAGGACGTCCGGGCGCCGGCAGGGCGTATTCGCGCGCGGTCCACACGCCGAGACGCAGAAGGCTGCGACAACGACCGCGAGGACCACGGCGGATGCATAAAGGGGCGAACGGTTTCTGAGGTTCATCTTTGGGCCCCTTCGGGCGGCTTGCCTGTCTGGGTTTATTCTTTAACCATCCGGAAAAATTCGTCAAACGTGGCGGGCCTCGCCAATTCGTACCCCGCGGGGATCTCGAAAAACGAAGGGTCGAGGGGCACCGTCTCCGACTTGATCTTGTCCGACGCGACCACGACCCCGTTATCGGCTATGTATTCCGTCGCGACCACTGCGCTGCACCGGTCGTCGACCACGATCTTGTGGACCTTGGGAATGAAGGGGCCGACGTCCTCCACTCCGGCGAGCGTCTTGAGGTCTTCGGCCTGCTTCCTGTAACTCTCGCGGACATCGTCGGGTACGGCCTGGGACAAGGCCCAGCAGGGCTTTCCTTCGACCTTGGACGCAGCCACCCCGAGGCTCTTCCACGAAGCGAACGCGTACAACTTGACCTCGGGGCCAGTGGACGCCGCGTCCAGGTCGCCTTTCGGCGTGGGGGTGAGTACCGCACGCTTGGACTTCGGTAAAACCTGCCACATGCCCGTCGCCGTTATCAGGGTGATAGAATCCGCCCCCTTGGCGCCGGCGCTCGCTTGGGAACGGCGCTGGTGCACGCCCTTGTCGTTCAACACGTCCCATGTCTCAAGCGTGGTCGCCGAGTCGGTCCAAATGGCCGTCGAGACGACGGTCTCATGCAGCACCTCGCCCCTTACGAGAGCCCTGTCGTAGACGGCCAGGACGGCGTCGGGGGTAGGCGGGACGGAAGATTGAACCTCGCCGCCGTACATGGCCGCGGCCAGGAGCAACGCGCCTATCAGGGCGGACCCGGCGGACGGGGGAATAGCTAAGCCCATGGTGCCGGTCCCTTGTGCCGGCACATTATCGGCGCCGCCGGAAGCGTTCAAGCGGCGCGGCCGACCGGAAAGGCGGGGCCGCCGCCCTTGGCCGCTTGGAATCCACGCGGCGGTCCGATGCTGCCGCGCGTGCGCCATACCACGCGGAGAACGGCGCGGCCCGTTACCACCAGGAGGATGTTTCGGCGGCCGGGGCGCTACGCCCGTCAGTCGTCGCCGCTCCCCGTCGTCCTGACTGTAGCCGGCGCTGCCTTTGCGGGGTTGCTGTTTGGGGTATGGTTCGCTAACGCCACGGCCGAACGAGGGGCGGCAACGGCTTCCGACCGACCTCCTGCGACGCAAGAAGGCGAGTCGCCGGCCCGCCGGCCGGAACCGGCCACCGCCGCAGTTTCGCGCCCGCCGAGCACGCCGGCGCGGCAGGAGGCCGCGAACGTGAGGTCGCGAACGCCGGACCCCCGCGCGGCTCCGGTAATGGTGGTGCCGGATTCCCCGGCCGAGGTTTCTCCTCTGGCCTATGCGGTCGTGAGGCCGGCCGGGGCCGAATTGCGGGTCTGGCCGGCGGAGGGAAAATGGAGAACGGCGGCCGAACCGGCCGGGAGAAGGGCGAGGTTCGGGTCGAAAAGCGGCGTTGTGACCGTCCCGTCCAAGGCCGCGTTCGCCGAGAACGGCGGCATCGAATTCGCTTACCGGATTCCGGTCGGGGACGACGGGGCGCCGTCCCTGTCCGCCGGCAGGATGGTTTTTTACGGGCCCTGGATCGGCCAGGGCCTCGACTGCATCTCGACCATACCCTGGTTGAAGGACCTCTGCGATATTGAGGGCGTCACCGTGTTCACGGTCCGCATCCCGGGGCCTTACGACACGCAGGACAAGGCCAAGTTCTACCCGTACCGCGAGTCCGGGTGGTTCGAGGCCATCTTCGACGCCCAACGCCGAATCGCGCAGGCTGTTGGCAGCGGCGTGGCTCCGATCGTGGCGACCGGCGACTCGGCTGGAGGGAGCCTTGCGCAACAACTCGCGGCGGCGGAACCCAGGCGCGTCTCGGCATCCGCGTTCGGCGGCGGCGGGATGTTCTCGGCGCAGCGCGCGCTGACCCCACACCTGGTGCTCAGCACGCTCGGCGACGCGAACAACGGCACCTGCCGATCACTCGTGACCAGCATGGCCGGCGGCGGGGCGGCGGCCCTCTTCGAGATCGCTGACCGGGAAGGCGGGGCCCGGTCGCAAGCGCACTACGAACACACCACCGGCCCGTTGGGCAGGGCGCTTCTCGGGGCGTACGCGGGGGCAGCGGCGAAAGAGCCGGACCCAGGAAAGTGGAGATACCGCATCGACGCCGGAACCGGCGGCGGTCCGTTCCAGACCGGTGGGGTGCCGAATCCAACCTGGAGGGACGCGCTCCGTTGGAAACTCTCGCGGCACCCACTCGTGCCGGGTTGCGAATGTCCGGGGGCGGGAACGGTGCCGCTGCCGTCAGAACGCGCCGTCGACCTCATTCGCCGCATGCCCGCCCTGTTCCAGTGCGACTATCCCGGTGCCGCCGGCGCCAAGGTTCGCCTGATCGTCGGGGGGCCGCGGTTCCTCGGGCGGGGCGAATTGTCCGGCGTCGTTATCTACCTGCACCCTTACAGACCCGGCTCCGAAGGGACCGTGGCAGAGAACTGCATGCGCCTGGCGCAGTCCGGGATCGTCGCTGTGGCGCCGTTTGATCCCGCAGGACCGGATGCGACCGATCCGTCCTGGTGGCTCAGCCTCGCGGACGAACTCAAATTAAGGCTCGGCCTCGATCCGGGAATGCTCCGCGTCTACGAGACGTGGGAAACCCCAGTCCCGGACCCCGGTCTCGCAAAATTGCGCCGCGTCTTCGTCGACGTCGGCGCCCGGGCTCCGGCGGGGGACCTGGCCGGGGGGACCTGGATCGCCGCGGCCAACGCGCTGCTGCCCGACTCGGGGCGGGAATGGGAGGGCGCGATGCGGATAACCGTCTCGGAACTCGGTGGCGGCGGACCTTGGAAGTCGTTGCCGTGACGGAGCGTTGGCAGGGCGCGTTCGCGACGGCGAACCACGCGGGAGCCGCTTGCGCGATCGTCCTCGTCGCGGCCGTAGCGGCGCTGGCAGCGAGGCCGACCGCGACCAGGGCGCGCTTCCCCGATGGCTTGCTGCTGTGGATCGCGGCGGCGGCGTCAGCCGTAGGGCTGGCTGCCTCCCAATCCCGCTCGGCGACGTTCGGCGTTTTGGTGGCATGGCTGCTGGCCGGCCTTCCCGGCGGCAAGCGGGCGAAGGCTGCGGCCGTCACGGCCACCGTGCTTGCCGGAGCCTGGCTGATCTGGACTCGCGGTGTGTCAGTCGTCCCGGGAAACCACGACGTTTCTACCGTCCACCACCTGCGCCTCTGGACGGACGCCTGCACATTCGTGTTCTCAAACCCCCTGGGCGGATGCGGTTGGGGCCGCTTCGGCCAATTTTGGCAGGACTGGCTCGAACCGCTCGGGTGGCAGTTCGGGTTCACAAGCGCCCTCAGTTCCCCGCTCACGCTGCTGGCCGAATTGGGGATCCCCGCCGGCTTCCTCCTGCTGGCGGCGTCGATAGCCCCCGCAGCCGCCCCGGCGGACACGTCGCCGTTGAGGTCAGCGCGGTCCGCATGGGTCGCGGCCTTGGTGGCCGGCGCTTCTTGCACGCTCCAGCGGGATCCGTTAGTCGTCGGGCTGCTAGCCGCGATCGCCGCCTGGTGGGCGTGGGCGTGGCTGGTGCGGAACAGCGAGACCGGCGGCGACGGGCTCGGACGGGCGCTGGCCGTCGCGGGCGCGGCCGCCGGGGCGTTCTGCCTTGCCGCCGTGGCCGTCGGATGGGTCGTCGGCGGTTACCGCATAGTCATCCATCCGAACCCGGACGCTAGCGCGGCGCTCATCCCCCGCCGCCCGATCGGGATGGCGATCGTCGTGCGCGGCTTCGGATCCGGCCCGCTGCGCGGCAACACTGTGCTCTCGGACATGGCCGACGCCGGATGGGCCGTCGTGGTGATGGACCAACTCCCGGGCCCGGACAAGCTGGCGGCGGCAATCGAATCGGCCAAGCAGATGGGCGCCGTCCGCGTGTTGGCTTCCGGAGCGGGCGCACAGGTCATCCGGCCGGGCATCGGAGTCCCCGTCATTTACGTCGACCCTTGGTTCGGGGCCTCGGACGCCGCGCCGCCTGAGACGGCGGCCGTGCTCCGGTCGTCCGACTATGCCGACGAAACGGAGTTTCGCCGCGCCATACTGAAGACCGCCGTGCAATAAGCCGACCGGTTCGTCGTTACCGCCAGTTCGAAGTTCGAAGAGCTTGCGTCTGTGGGCGCACTGGCTCGCCTTTATGCGGCGGATGCTTTTGCGATCATCCTCCAGCCACCCTTCAAACTAGCTTCTAAACTTCGGGTGGGCGCTAAAGTAGTCATGCGCTACCACCCTCCGTCTACCTCTTGTGCCCGGCCTCCTAAATCCGCGTCCGTGTCCCCTGAAGTCAAGGTGAAGCTGCGAACTGGCTTTGAATCACGGGGTCCGCTTCGGCTTCTTCTTGAAATGAATAGCGCTGCATGCACTTCCGCCGCCGCAAGACGCCGTCCATGCCCCCGGGGTGGCTGCGGCGGGCAGTGCATGCAGCGAGGGGTTGAGCAGAGCCAATAATCACGACCGGTATTCGAAATACGCATGGCGCCACTTGACAAACACGTTATAATCTATTGGTCGTTTGGCCGGTTTGTCAAGAACTATAGACAACCCGTATGGGGAAGACGGGTGAGCACTGAATTACTCACTGTGCCCGCGCATACTGACGCGCAACGCCTCGATCCCGCACATGGCGCCCGCAATACAGACGTCCGATCGCCGGCGAAGCCGGCTATGTTCAATCGGACTACACTACACAGAGCCACCTAGTCGAACTTGCGGCAGGCGAAGCACCAACCGTGTGCGGGCTTGGGGATTCGCCGGCACGATGACAGTCAGCGGGCCTCCCATGGTGATAATTCACGCTGTTCGGTGAGCAATAATACAGAGACGCTAATTGCAGTTAACGAGCATTGACAAAGAGGGGGCCAGCGGCAGGATGCCGGCCATGGCCATCAAGCGCAAACTCGCCAGGACCAGCAAGATCCTCGGTTTGCCGATCACGAAGCTGGCGGCCGGCGAGGTCCGCGATCGCAGCGGACGACCGCTGGTCGCCATCGAGGACCAGGAGCACCTGGCGGCCGTGCTCGAACGCCTGGCCAGCCGCGTGGCCGCCGGGACGGCCCGGACCTACCGGCCCTTCATCACCGCCTGGTGGTCGCTCTGCGAACGCCGGGAGGCCGAGCTGGGCGACGATGCGCTCCTGCGGGGCTGGCTCTTGGCCATGACCCGCGGCGCCCATGCCTGGTCGGCGTCCTCAGCCCGCGTCGCGTTGGCCGCCGTGACCGCCCTGCGCGGTTTACTCGATCTACCGGCACCGCTCGCCAACCATGCCTTCAGCACCTGGTTCGATGGCGAGCTCCTCGTCCCACTGTCGGCGCCACCGGCCCGCAAAGGGCCAGTGCTGCGCAGGCATCTACAACAGGCTCTGCAGCATCTGGATCAGGCCGCAATGGCTGCAGATGTCGGTGAGCGCCTGGCTGCACTGCGCGATCGAGCCATGTTCCTGCTGGGATTCTCAGCTGCCTTACGCCGGAGCGAACTCGTGGC
>DIZZ01000149.1 GCA_002428045.1 Verrucomicrobia bacterium UBA6015 | reverse complement strand
GGCGGGCCGGGATGCTGTTGCAGGTGCTCAGCGAATCGGGGCGGCTGGCGGCTTCGGGGGCACTGTTGATTCTCGAGCAGGGCGCCCGCGAACCGGCACCCGAGGCCCCCGGGTGGATATTGCGGAAGGAGCGGGTGTACGGTCACTCTTGCCTGCGAACTTACCGTCATGAGGAAAAAGCAATATGACAAAGATGGCGATTTACGCGGGTACGTTTGATCCCCTGACGTTCGGGCACCTGGATCTGGTGAGTCGATGTTCCGAAATCTTCGGCAGCCTGATTGTTGCCGTTTCGGCCGACACCATGAAGCGGACACTCTTCACGGCGGGTGAGCGGGCAGGCATGATCCGCGAGGTGGTTGATCAACTGGGACTGCCGAATGTCAGCGTCGAGATCTTCGACGGACTGCTGATCAACTATGCCCGCAGCAAGCAGGTTCGCGTGCTGATCCGGGGATTGCGTGCGTATTCCGATTTCGAATACGAATTCCAGATGGCGTTGACCAACCGTAAGCTGGCTCCCGAGATCGAGACGCTGTTTATGATGCCCAAGGAAAACCATAGCTATGTCAGCTCCAGTACGGTCAAGGAAGTTGCCGGGCTCGGCGGGCGTACCGCCGATTTTGTTCCGGACCCCGTGCTGCGTGCGCTGGCGTCGAAGTTCGGGCAACCGGTTCATAGCGAACCGGGGCCCCGCCCGCAGGAGGATCGCTGATGCGCATATACTTGAATGAACTGGTTCCTGAAGGGTTGGTGGTCGAGGGAGATCTGCCGCCGGAGATCATGGACGCGGCTGAGAATGACCCGGTCATGGTGGACGGGCCGATCCATTGTCGACTGCGTGCCATGGACGTCACCGGCGAGCTGATCGTCGAGGGCGAGCTCTCGGCCCCTCTGAAATTCCGTTGTCGGCGCTGCGATGGAACCTATGTCAGCACGCTCGATAAGCTGCCGTATCACTACAACCAAGCCCTCGAATCGGTACCCGAATATGTAGACTTGACCAATGACATCCGTGAAGCTATGATCATTGCTTTCCCGTTGTATCCGGTCTGTCGCCCGGATTGCAAAGGGTTGTGCCCGCAGTGCGGGGCAAACAAGAACGAGACCCAGTGTGACTGTAAGCCGCCCGCGGAGAACCGTTGGGCGGCTTTGAGCGGATTGAAGTAAAGAATAAGGAGATGATGCTATGGCAGTGCCAAAAAGAAAATCGTCCAAGCGGAAATGTCGTGCCCGCAAGGGGTCCCATGCAACGACGGTGCGGGTGGGTCAGGCGTGTCCTGTGTGCAGTGCACCCAAGCAGCCGCACCGGGTATGCCCTTCCTGCGGACAGTATCGCGGTGTGCAGGTGCTCACCGTTGCGTCTGCGTAATCTTTTGCAGGATAGATATGCGAATAGCTGTTGATGCCATGGGCGGCGACTACGCTCCTCGCGAGGTGGTTGCCGGTACGGTGCTGGCCGCGGAGCTTCCAAATGTCAGCGAACTGATACTGGTGGGGGATGAGACCGCCATCAAGGCGGAACTTGCATTGCTGGGAACGGTGTCCCCGAAAATCAAGATCCGTCATGCGTCCCAATCGGTGGATATGGGCGAGGCACCGGCATTGGCGGTGCGTCGCAAGAAGGATTCATCCATCGGGCGGGCCGTTGAGCTTGTCAAGCTTGGCGAGGCGGATGCCGTCATGTCGGCCGGTAACACGGGCGCGGCGGTGGCTGCCTCGACGCTGAAGCTGCGTACGCTTGAAGGGGTTGATCGTCCGGCAATCGCCACTGTCATGCCGACCCAGAAAAGTCCGGTGGTGCTGGTGGATGCCGGGGCCAATCTGGACTGTACGCCTGAGCAACTGGTGCAGTTTGCCATGATGGGTAGTGTCTACTCTCGTGTCATCCTTGGACGTGAACATCCGATTGTTGGCCTGCTGAGCATTGGCGGCGAAGACAGCAAGGGCAACGAGGTGACCAAGCGGACCTTCGCCAGCCTGCAGAAATCGTCATTGAACTTCCGGGGCAACGTCGAGGGGCGCGATATCTTCGAGGGCGATACGGATGTCGTCGTCTGCGATGGTTTTGTCGGCAACATTGTCTTGAAGACCACGGA
Source organism: Verrucomicrobia bacterium UBA6015 (assembly GCA_002428045.1). Classification (GTDB taxonomy): domain Bacteria; phylum Verrucomicrobiota; class Kiritimatiellia; order UBA8416; family UBA8416; genus UBA8416. The sequence goes on along the minus strand of DIZZ01000149.1, from coordinate 15,206 downwards.
GAGTACGGCCACGGCGGTGACGTCATGGCTCAAGCGCGAGCTGATGGCAAACTGGCTTCGCAAGTTTGCCTGTCTGTTCTTGCGCGGGGCCTTCAAGTCCCTGAAGCGGCAACTGGATCCGGAATCCTATGGGGGGGCACCGTTGCTCGGGGTGAACGGGGTTTGTATCATTGCGCATGGTCGGTCGTCACGGCATGCCGTCTACCATGCGATTCGGGTGGCGGCAGAATCGGTCAGCGGCCATGTCAATGAAGGCATTATCAAGGGAATCGCGAGCCTGGGAGGCACGGTATGATTGACGATCGAGAGAAAACGCCGTCGGTGATGATTGCGGGTACCGGAGCCTATCTGCCGGAACGGATCATGACGAATGCCGAACTGGAAAAAATGGTCGATACCAGTGATGAATGGATCGTCACCCGTACGGGGGTTCGCGAACGGCGAATCGCCGCCGCTGGAGAAGCCACGTCGGATATGGCTATTCCGGCCGCCAAGCAGGCTTTGCAGGAGGCTGGACTGGATGCCGTTGATCTGGATTTGATCATCGTGGGCACGGTCACGCCGGATATGATTTTCCCGAACACTGCCAGTCTGGTCCAGAGCGGCATCGGTGCCACTAAGGCGTTGTGTTTCGATCTTTCCGCCGCCTGTTCCGGGTTCCTGTACGCACAGGAGACTGCCCGCGGATTACTGCTCAGCGGGTTGTACGATAACGCGCTGGTGATCGGTGCCGACAAAATGAGCGTGGTGACGGATTGGGAAGACCGGGGCACTTGCATTCTTTTCGGCGATGGGGCCGGTGCGGTAGTGCTCAAGCGCACTGTTACCCACCGCGGCATCATGGCTACGGCCGTTGGCGCCGATGGATCCCTCGGCGACTTGCTGATGATCCCCGGCGGAGGCAGCCGTAACCCGGCCAGCCATGCGTCGATCGACGAGCATCTGCACTTTGTCAAGATGGCGGGCAACAATGTCTTCAAGCATGCGGTACGCTGTATGACCGAAGCCGGGCGTGACGCCCTGGCCAAGGCTGGCCTGACCATTGATGACGTGGATTGGGTGATCCCTCATCAGGCCAATATGCGGATTGTCCAGGCCATTTCCGAGCGCGTCGAGATTCCCCTGGAGCGGTTTATCATCAATCTGGATCGTCTTGGAAACACCACGGCGGCCACCGTTCCGCTGGCGCTCAATGAAGGCATTCGCGATGGACGGATCAAGCGCGGGGATATCCTGCTGATGATCGTCTTTGGCGGTGGATTCACCTGGGGCGCTACGGTTGTGGAATATTAATCGAGGGAGAATATCAGGATGAGCAAAACAGCAGTTGTATTTTCCGGGCAGGGAGCCCAGTTCGTCGGGATGGGTAAGGATCTGGCCGCAGTCTTTCCGGTGTGCCGCGAGCTATACGCCAAGGCGGATGCCGTTCTCGGCTACAGCCTGTCGAGCCTTTGCTTTGAGGGACCGATCGAGGAGCTGACCAAGTCCAATCATTGCCAGCCGGCGATTTTTCTGACCAGCGTGGCATGTCTGCGTGCCTTGCAGGCGCAGATGCCGGGGCTGGAAATTGCGATGACGGCAGGATTGAGCCTTGGCGAATGGTCGGCGCTACATGCCGCCGGGGTGCTCTCGTTTGAGGATACCCTGCGCGTCTTGCAGGTGCGCGGGCAGGCCATGCAGGCCGCTTGCGAGGAAAATGCGGGTGGCATGATCAGCGTGATCGGACTTTCCGCCGACGGCCTCCGTCAGGTGTGCGAGCAGACCGGGGTTGAAACGGCCAACCTGAATGCCGAAGACCAGACCGTGCTTTCGGGACCGCGCGAAGCGATAGCCAAAGCCGAGGTGCTGGCCAAGGAACTGGGTGCCAAACGGGCGATCGTGCTCGGCGTCGCCGGAGCCTTCCATTCGTCGCTGATGGCGTCTGCCACTCCGAAGCTTGAGGCGGTTCTGAACGCTGCACAGGTCCAAGCTCCCGCGATGCCGGTTGTGGCCAATGTCACGGGCCTGCCGCACGGCGGACCGGATGATATCCGTCGCACCATGCTCGCTCAGGTGACCGGTTCGGTACACTGGTACGAAAGCATCAACACCATGAGCGCCGCTGGCGTGACCCGCTTTATCGAATGTGGTCCCGGCAAGGTGCTCACCGGTTTGATCAAGCGCATCGCCAAGGATGCGCAACTTTTCAACATCCAGGACGCCCCCACGCTGGAAGCGACCGTGGCTGCGCTCAAGGGTTGATTCGGAAAAAATATCGACAATAAACAGTAATAAAACAGCCGACGCGATAGGCGGTTGGCATGACATTGGAGATTAATAAAATGGGTGAATTAACAGGGAAGACAGCCATCGTCACGGGGGCGGCTCGTGGTATTGGTCGGATCATTGCAGAAGAATTGGCCCGCCATGGTGCGAATGTGGCCATCTGCGATCTGAAGGCCGAATGGCTGGCGGATACGGCGCAGTCGGTGCAGGCGATCGGTACGAAAGCGCATTGCCTGGCGGTCAACGTCAGCAACGGGGACGATGTTAACAAGGCCGTCGAGGAGACCATCGCGGTCTTTGGCGGAGTGGATATCCTCGTCAATAATGCCGGGATCACCAAGGATGGCCTGATGATGCGCATGAGCGAGGAGGATTGGGATGCCGTGCTGGATGTGAATCTGAAAGGCACGTTCCTGTTCACCAAGGCGGTGTCGCGTCCGATGATGAAGACCCGCTCGGGTGTCATCGTCAACATCGCCTCAATTATTGGCTTGATCGGAAATGCCGGTCAGTGTAATTATGCGGCGTCGAAGGCTGGCGTGATTGCATTGACCAAGTCGTCCGCCCGTGAGTTGGCGGCCCGGAACATCCGTGTCAATGCGGTGGCCCCGGGATTTATTGAATCGAAAATGACGGATATTCTGGCTGATGATGTGAAGCAGAAAATGCTGGATCAGATACCGATGAAACGGTTTGGCGGTCCGGCGGATGTGGCGAAGGCCGTTTTGTTCCTGGCAACCGATGCCTCTTCCTATATCACGGGGCAGGTCTTGTCTGTGAACGGCGGGATGTACATGTAACAACGGGCGAATCTTCCTGTATGAAGGTTCAGAGAGAAAAAAGAAGAAGGAGATAGACATGGCACTGGAAGACAAAGTAAAGGACATTATCGTGGAGCAGCTTGGTGTGAACGCGGATCAGGTCACGACCGACGCCTCGTTCATCGAGGATCTCGGCGCGGACTCGCTGGATACCGTTGAGCTGGTCATGGCGTTCGAAGAAGAATTCGGCGCGGATATCCCGGATGAAGACGCCGAGAAGCTGACCACGGTCGGTGCGGTTGTCAAGTATATGAAGGAAAAGGGAATCGAGGGTTAATCCCACGGTTTCATGATTACAAACCGGAGGGATCCGCTCCCTCCGGTTTTTATCGTTAGCGATCCAAAGCAGCATCGAACAGGAGCAGACAGTGGAAACGAGAAGAGTTGTCGTAACAGGTATCGGCGTGGTCAGCCCCATCGGATCAACGATCGAAGCATTCCGGGCCAGCCTTCAGAGTGGGCGCTGCGGGATTCGGCGTATCGAGAGTTTTGACGCCTCGGCGTACGATGCTCAGATTGCCGGCGAAGTCACCGATTTTGATATTGATGCCTTTATCCCAAAAAAAGAACAGCGGCGTATGGATCGCTTCTGTCATTTCGGTTGTGCCGCCGCCAAGATGGCGATGGACGATGCCGCCTTTGATCGTGATAAGATCGACCCGGTGCGCATGGGCACCATCGTCGGATCCGGTATCGGTGGTCTGGGCACGCTGGAGGGGCAGCACAAGGTATTACTTGAAAAGGGGCCTGGACGCTGCTCGCCGTTCATGATCCCCCAGATGATCGTCAATATGGCCTCCGGCTTGATTGCGATTGACCACAATCTTAAAGGACCCAACTACTGCGTGGTTTCCGCCTGTGCCAGTGCCGCTCACGCGATGGGCGATGCCCTGCGCCTGATTCAGCGCAACGAAGTGGATGTGGTTGTCGCGGGCGGTGCGGAATCTTGTATTTCGCCCCTCGGTATCGGCGGGTTTGCGGCCATGAAGGCGCTGAGCACCCGAAATGACGATCCCGCCACCGCCAGCCGTCCGTTCGACAAGGAGCGCGATGGGTTTGTCATGGGCGAAGGTGCCGCCATCCTCGTGATGGAGGAATTCGAGCATGCCAAGGCACGCGGAGCCAAAATCTACTGCGAAATCGCTGGCTTCGGGCAATCCTGTGATGCCTATCACATGACCGCGCCGATGGATAGTGGCGAGGGGGCTACGCGGGCGATGGTGAGCGCCATTCGTGACGCAGGCCGTACGCCCGCGTCCGTGACCTACATCAATGCGCATGGCACCAGCACGCCGCTCAACGACAAGATCGAAACCCGTGCCATCAAGGGTGCGCTCGGAGAGGATCTCGCCCGCAAGGTGATGATCAGCTCGACCAAGTCGATGACGGGGCATCTGCTCGGCGCGGCCGCCGGTGTGGAAGCGATCGCCTGTGCGCTGGCCATCAAGTACGGATTCGTACCGCCAACCATCAACCAGATCAATCCCGATCCGGAGTGCGACCTGGATTACGTCGCCAACTCGGCTCGTGAGGCGGTCGTTGAGGTGGCGCTGAATAACTCCCTCGGCTTCGGCGGCCATAATGCCTGCGTCTGCATGACGAAAGTCTAAGCAGCCTAGGCCAAGAAATAAACCCGTCTGCCAATCACTTGGCAGGCGGGTTTTTATTTTCCAGATGGTCCTAATCCTAATCCTGCTCGTCATCGTCATCGGGATTAGGAATTACGATTAGGATTACGATTAGGGAGTCATTACGCGAAGGTCTCGCGCATTTTCACGCAGTAGTACTTGACGAGATCCCACTTGGCACCGGGTGGTAAGCGGTGGTCGGGGCAGGGGATATACCCCCCCAGAGCCACCAGCTCGCGCAGGCGGGCGATCTCGGTGTCGACCGCAGCCCGGTCGAGCGAAAGAACATTCTTGTTCATGCCGCCCACGCCACGCAACGATTTGCCGTATTTTTCACGCCAGGGGGCCAGGCTTGCATTCCATGTACCCACCTCGATCGGGAACATCGTGTTTACCCCGTTCCCCAGCCAGGTTGGAATCAGTGAATCGATCATGCCGTCACAATCCAGCGAGACAATATCAATCCCGTACTGCGTCAGCAGGTCGGTGATGCGCCGGTAGTGCGGTCCGACCTTCTCGTCAAATACGTCCGGAATGACCAGCGGGCCGTTCTTGAAGCAGATGTCTTCCCAGAAATGGGCAAAATCGAATTTCGCCCCGCTTTCCAGTGCAAACTTGACATTCTGGTAACAGACCTCGGCGTTGGTATTGATCATTTCGTCATAGAGGACTTCGTCATCGCAATAGATGTAGCTGCTGCCCTCCACGCCGACGATATTGCGGATATTTCCGAACAGACTGCCGCAATGCAGTCCATAAAGATAATCCCGTTCACCCGTCTTGAGGAATTCCAGCCCGCCTTCCGAAAACGGAATCATCTTGTCATTGACAAGCACCCGCTGGCCAGTGATTCGCGACGCATCCCAGCGGTAGCGGAATTTATAGTGTTCATCCCAGCTCTTGCGATCTGTCAGAGTATGGCTGATTTCAGCCGGAATGCTGCCTGCGCCGGGCTTCTGGCAAAGGACGACGCCATTATGATCCATCACATGCTGCGTGCCGTCTTCAAAGGTTTTAATCACCTTGTGCTCAAATCGGGGATTCAATAGATGATTGGGATAGAACATGCATTGCCAGTTGAAATCCCAGCCTAGCAGGGCATTCAGTTCGTAATCCGCAGGATTGCCATCGCCATGCGCCTTGACCAGGGCCATGGAGAGGTGTCCTTCGTCCGCCCATTTCTGTAAGGTCTCCCGCCAATATCCAAAATGCACGATCGGCAACCGATCAACCGGTTGATACCGCAATATTGCCAATGCCCGTTCCCTGTTTGTCATGATTCCGCCCTTTCGGCTATCCGATCATTCACTCATAAAACAATGTTCGGAAGCATATGCAGGACAACCTTCGGAAACAAGCGCAAACCGTTCCGTTTTGGTTGTCTTTTAAATCGAAAGGCATTATGATCTTATATTTTGTGGTTGCACAACAGGGGAATATCGCTTGAATCCAGAACTGCCGGGATCATTTACAATCGATGCGTGGGATGCAGGCAGCCGTGCGCGCACGGGGTTCCTGCAGACGGCTCACGGGGTGGTGGAAACCCCGGTCTTCATGCCGGTCGGCACGCAGGGGACGGTCAAGGCGATGAGTCCGGCGGAGCTTGAGGGGCTGGGCGTCTCTATCCTGCTGGGCAATACATACCACCTCAATTTGCGGCCGGGGATGGAGGTGATCGAGGCCTGTGGCGGGTTGCACCGGTTCATGGGGTGGAACCGCCCGATCCTGACCGACAGTGGCGGGTTCCAGGTATTCAGTCTCGCGGGGTTGCGCAAGATCCGCGATGAGGGGGTGGAATTCAGTTCGCACATCGATGGAAGTCGCATTTTCCTAGGGCCAGTGGAGGCCATGCGCATTCAGCGGATCCTGGGTTCGGACATCGCCATGGTCTTCGACGAATGCCCTCCGCACGGCTGCACGCGGGATTACGCTTGTCAGTCGATGGAGAAAAGCATAGCATGGGCGGCCAAATGTGCTGAACAGCCGCGTGCGGCGGGTCAGCTCGTGTTTGGAATTGTGCAGGGGGGCGCGTTCACGGATTTGCGGCGGCGCTGCGCCCACGAGTTGGTGGCGATTGGTTTTGATGGTTATGCGGTGGGCGGCGTTAGTGTTGGCGAGCCGGAGGATGTGCTCCTTCAGGGGATGGAGGATGGTGTCGCGGAACTGCCGCCGGACCGGCCCCGCTATCTGATGGGGGTGGGGCGGATGTCGCAGATCCTGAAGGCGGTGTCGCTCGGGGTGGACATGTTTGATTGTGTGATACCCACACGGTATGCGCGCAACGGGTCGGCGTTCACGGCCAGGGGGGCGTATCCGGTCAAGGCCGGTGCCTACCGGGTCGATACGCGGCCGGTGGAAGAGGGATGCGGGTGTTATACCTGCTCCCATTTCTCGCGGGCATACGTGCGGCACCTGTTGAATGTCGGTGAGATCCTGGGCGTCAGGTTGCTGACGATCCACAATCTTTTCCGCTACCAGGCCTTCATGGTGCAGGTCCGGGAGGCGGTGCGGGGTGGCTATTTTGGAGATTATTGCAGGGCGTTCACGGCGGATGAGCCAGCCCTGCAAGAGGAAACGTAAGTAAAACAAGAGGAGTACGGAACATGCAGGGAATAGAGGGATTACTGGTCATCGCGCAGGCGTCGGGGGGCGGGATAATGCAGATGATGCTGCCGATGGCATTCATCATCGGCATCATGTATTTCATGATGATTCGTCCGCAGCAGCGCAAGGAGAAGGAGCGTCGGCTGATGATCGAGAACCTCAAGAGCGGGGCTCGTGTGATCTTCGGTGGCGGCATGGTGGGGACGATTACCAATGTCAAGGAAACGACGTTCATCATCAAGTTGGCGGACAATGTGAAGGTCGAAGTGTTGCGCGGGGCGGTATCGCGTGTGCTGGACAAGGGTGACAAGATCGAGGACGAGGAGACGAAATGAGTAAACATGCCTGGTGGAATTGGATTCTGTTGGTGGCCCTGGTGGCCGGTTCGCTGTCGCGCGTGATCCCGTGGGAGCGCAAGGTCAAGTTCGGGCTGGACTTGAAGGGCGGCATCAGCTTTGTCGTCAAGGTGGACGAGGACAAGATCAAGAGTGACATCGCGACGGCCGAAGGCGGCGACAAGCTGACCGAGGTTGAGCTGGCGGTGCAGACCAAGGAGGCGCTGGATGGTGCGATCGACCGATCGATCGAGGTGTTGCGCAACCGTTTGAACCGGCTTGGGATTGAAGAGCCCAGTATCGTCAAGAAGGCCGACCGGATCGAGATCCAACTGCCGGGCGTGGGCGAGGACAAGCGCGATGAAGCTGAGAAGCTGATCCTGAGTGTCGGTTTTCTTGAATTCCGCATGGTTCACGAGCGCAGTGATGAGCTGATCGATGGCCTGATGAAGGCAGGCAAGGTGCCGCCGGGATGGACGATTGTGACGCTCGAAGGGCGTTCATACTGCAGTATGAGCGATGACGTGCCGATGGAAAAGCGGGATAGGGCGTTTCTGGAGTTCCAGGGGCGCTTTGAAGTTCCCGATGCACGCTACGAATACCTGATGGAAGAGGTTGAGATCCAGGGGCACAAGGTGTATCGCCCGTATTTTGTCAACACGATGTCCGTGTTGCGCAGCCGCGACCTGCAGAACTCAAAACTGGAATCCACAGGGCTGAACCAGCCCGCCGTCGGTCTTGAATTCACGACGCAGGGAGCCAAGCGCTTCGGTGAGATCACTGAGCAGTATGCGCCGGGTGGCTCCATGAATCCGTCGGGCGAACGGCAATTGGCTATCGTGATTGACGGGACGCTTTATTCCGCCCCGCGAATCAACGAGCCGATCTATGGTGGCCGTGCCCAGATTACCGGTAGTTTCAAGCAGGCGGAGGCGATCCGGCTGGTCAATGTACTCCGGTCGGGGGCGTTGCCGACCCGTGTCCGTATCGAGGAAAAACGGTATGTGAACCCCAGCCTGGGCAAAAGCTCGATCGATAGCGGGTTTAAATCGGTCGTGATCGGCTCGATCGGTGTGGTGCTGTTCATGGCGGTCTACTACATGCTGGCTGGCGTCGTGGCCGACGTGGCGCTGGTCCTGAATATCCTGCTGTTGCCGCTGGGGATGATCGTGGCGGCCGGGTTCATGAGCATGGGCAAGGGCGGGGGCGGGGCGATCTCGCTGCCGGTGCTGACGCTGCCTGGGGTGGCGGGTATCCTGCTGACGATCGGTATGGCGGTGGATGCCAATGTGCTTATCTATGAACGTATCCGCGAGGAATTGAGGTCGGGGAAGCGCCTGATGGCGGCGGTCATGGCCGGCTATGATCGTGCGTTTATCACGATCATAGACTCGAACCTGACGACGCTGATGACCGGCGTGATCCTGTTTGTCTTCGGCTCCGGACCGATCCGCGGTTTTGCCGTCACCCTGTGTGGTGGTATTATCGTGAGCATGTACACGGCCTTGGTCGTAACCAAGCTGATATTTGGCTTATTGCTGAACAAGACCTCGCTGAAATCCCTTCGGATGCTATCGATCGTTAAGCCGGATATTGCGTTTGATTTTGTCGGCAAGCGCAAGCTCGCGATAGGATTATCGCTGGTGGTGATCGGGATCAGTTGCAGCATTTTGGTGGTGCGCGCGCTCCAATCGCCGGGTAAGGTGTTCGGTGTCGATTTCACGGGAGGATCGGCGACGACGTTCTCGTTTGAGCGCAGCGCCAGCGGGGTGCCAGTGCAGGTCGATGCCTTGGATGCCGCGCTGCAGAAGGCGGGGGTCACCCGGTCGGTGATCCAATACCAGAAGGAACTCGATAGCAGCGTGGAAACCTCCCTGCAAATCAAGGCAGGTACAGAGCTTGTCAATGGACAGAAGCCTTCGGACGTGATTCGCACCGCGTTGCAGACGACGTTCCCTGAAGCGAAATTTGATGTCATCCAGGTGGATGAGGTCGGTTCCGAGATTGGAAGCGAGCTCAAGACGAGCGCGTTATGGTCGATGCTGCTGGCGATGGTGGGCATGATTGCATACATCTCCTGGCGTTTTGAATTCGGGTTTGCGTTGGGAGCCATTGTGGCTCTGATGCATGATGTACTGGTGACGATCGGCCTGTTCACGTTGTTCGGAAACCAGATCAGCCTGCCGATCGTGGCGGCGTTGCTGACGATCGTCGGTTATTCGGTGAACGATACGATCGTGGTGTTCGACCGTATCCGCGAGGATCTGAAACTCGACACCCAGAAGACGAGTTTCAAGGATCTTTGCAACCTGAGCATCAACCAGACGCTGAGTCGTACATTCCTGACCTCGTTCACCACGCTGATCACGGTGGCGGTGCTGCTGATCTTCGGTGGCGGTGCGATCTTTGATTTCGCGTTGGCGCTGTGCATCGGCATCGTTGTCGGTACCTACTCCTCCGTGTTTATCGCGACGCCCGTGGTACTGCTGTGGTATCGCCACCGGAAACCGGATTTCTCGGCATCCGGAGCCCAGGTTTAATCTTATGTCCGAAGAAGCGGCGCAATGGGTAACCGTCGAGGTGGATGAGCAACGGGCGCAGGTGCTCGCCAAGGAGCTGTCCATTTCCTTGCCGATCGCGAAGGTATTGGTCTCCCGCGGGGTGGATACTCCGCAGGAGGCCAGCCGCTTCCTGAATCCACGGTTGAGCGACTTGTCGGATCCGTTCTCGCTTTCCGGAATGCAGGCCGCCGTTGATCGGCTCTGGAAGGCGATTGACGGCTCTGAACGTATTACGGTTTATGGCGATTATGATGCCGACGGGGTGACCAGTACGGCGCTGCTGATGCTGGTGCTTCAGCATTTCGGTGCGGTGGTGACGGCGTTCATCCCTCGGCGCTTGGAGGATGGGTACGGGTTCTCGATCGGTGCCTTGGGCAAGGTGGTCGAGGATAGTCAGCCGTCGCTGATCATCACGGCGGATTGCGGGACGCGGTCGGTCGCCGCTGTGGCCGAGGCGGCTGGCAGGGGCATTGATGTCATCATCACCGATCACCATGAAGGCCACGATGGAACCCTTCCCGCCGCCGTGGCGGTGATCAATCCCAAGCTGGGTGGAACCGAGCAGACGGAAGTCCTTGCCGGGGTTGGTGTGGCGTTCAAGCTTTGCCATGCCGTGGTCAAGCAGGCGTTGCAGGAAGGGCGTGCGGCGGCCTCGACACTGGATCTGCGCGAGTATCTGGATCTGGTCGCGATTGGTACCGTGGCGGATGTGGTGCCCCTGACCGGCGAGAACCGTACGCTGGTGCGGCATGGTCTGAACCGGATGAACAGCAATGCGGCACGGTGCGGGATCAAGGCGCTGGTGCGGGTGGCAGGCATCCGTACCAAGCTGGATTGCTACCACTTGGGGTTCCTGATCGGTCCGCGCCTGAATGCGGCCGGGCGGCTGGGGAGCGCCGAGGTCGGGCTCGAGCTTTTAATGACAGAGGATGTGGCACGGGCGCGTCGGTTAGCCGGGCAGCTTGACGCCAGCAACCGGGAGCGCAAGCGGATTGAAGAACTGATCATTGAGGAGGCGGCGACGGAGATCGAGGCCGCCTTTGATCCGATGGCGTCCTTTGGTCTGGTGACCTGCCGGCGCGGCTGGCATATCGGGGCCATCGGCATTGTGGCGGCCCGGTTGACGGGGCGGTTCAGGCGTCCTGCGGTAGTGATCGCGATTGATGAGGAAGGGGTTGGCCGGGCGTCCTGCCGCAGCGTGAACTCGGTCAATCTCGTGGCGGTTCTGGATCAGTGCGCGGATTTGCTCGTAACCTATGGCGGGCACACCATGGCGGCCGGGTTCACGATTACCGAGGCGAAGGTGGAGGCCTTCAAGGTGCGGTTTAATAAGGCATGTCAGGCGCTGATTGATCATGAGGATCTCGGCGTGACGCATGTGGTGGATAGTTGGATCTCGCTGGATGAGGCGGATCAGCAGTTGATCGATGCCGTGGAATCTCTGCGCCCGCTGGGGCAGGGTAATCCGACTCCCATCTGGGGCGTCAAAGGCGTACGGTTGCAGGGGGCCCCGAAGCTGGTGGGGGCCAACCACCTCAAAATGACCGTGGTCAGCGGGGCGACGCAGATGGATGCCATCGGATTTGGCATGGCCGACCGCAAGATCGGCAAGAACAAACTCGATATCCTGTTCCAGGTGCAGCAGAACAGTTATATGGGGAAGGACTCGATCCAGTTGAGCCTTAAAGACTTTCGGTTTGATGATTAAGGCTGAAAAGGCATTTTCAGCCAGTTCGTGGTGTTAAGGATTGCAATTCATGGCGTGCTATATTAAAAGAGGATTATTTACGTAACAGGAGAACGGCTTTATGGAATCGAAAAATGTGTTGGTAGATGGGATCCTGAGTCGCGCGAGTGCAGCCGCTGCAGAGTTTAATCAACTCGACCAGCAACAGACGGATCGTATCGTGCGGGCTGTCTATGAGGCGGCGTTGGAGCACCGCGTGGATTTAGCCAAGCACGCCCATGAGGAAACCGGCATGGGGCGCTGGGAAGATAAAGTCATAAAGAATACGGTGGCCAGTCTGCTCGTCTATCAGAGTATCTGCGACTTGAAGACCGTTGGCTTTATTTCGCATGACGAGGAGCGCGGCGTGTCGGAAATCGCCTTGCCGATTGGCCCGATCCTGGCGATCATCCCCTGCACAAATCCCACCTCCACCGTGATGTTCAAGGTGCTGATTGCGTTGAAGACGCGGAACCCGATCATCATCAGTTCACATCATCGGGCGATGGAATGTTGCCGGAAAACCGTCGACATCCTGTACCGTGCGGCGTTATCCGCCTCGGCCCCCGAGGATTGCATCCTCTTCTTCGAACGGGCCTCCCGCGAAGACACCCAGGCGCTGATGAGCGACAAGCGACTGGCGCTTATCCTGGCTACCGGAGGGGAGGGCGTCGTACGCGCAGCCTACAGTTCCGGTATCCCTGCGCTCGGTGTTGGTGCAGGTAATGTTCCTGTGCTGATCGAGAAGTCCGCCGATCCATCCTTCACGGCCGAACAGATCATGCTGTCCAAAACCTTTGACAACGGAACGATCTGCGCCAGCGAACAGGCGCTTGTCGTCGAGAAGGCGCTCGCGCAACCGATCCTGGACGAACTCCAGAAGCGCGGAGCCTATATTCTCTCGCCAGCGGAAGCTGAAAAGGTTGTTGCTGTGGCGTTCGACAAGGAAAAACGCACGATGACAGCGGATGTCGTGGGGCAATCCGCCCTTAAGATTGCCAGTATGGCGGGCATAAAAGTGCCGGAAACCACGCGTTTGCTGCTGGCGCCTACACGGGGCGTCGGGTATGACAATCCGCTGTCCTGCGAGATTCTCTGTCCCCTGCTTGCATTTTACACCGTGGACAACTTCGACGATGGCGTCAGCTTATGTATTGATCTCAACTTCCATGGCGGCATCGGGCATACATCGGTCATATACAGCAACGACGAGGAGAAAATCAAGACCTTCGCGCTGACCATGAACGCAGGGCGTATACTCGTGAATACGCCCTCGTCGCAGGGGGCTGTCGGTGGTATCTATAACCGGCTCATGCCGTCCTTTACGCTCGGTTGCGGAACCGGTGGTAAAAACATTACTATGGACAACATCACCGCCACGCACCTGCTCAACATTCAACGCCTTGCGCGGCGTCGCAACAATGATCGACTGGTCCGGTTTGATCCGGCTAAGTTTTTTGACACATCCCTTTCCGCCAATGCCATCGAGCAGGAATTCAACAAAAACCGCTAACTGGGAGTCTGAAATGAGTCTTACTATATCCAAGCAATCCAATGTCCTGACCTGCCAGTTTTCCGGCAAGATGGATACCCCTACCTGTACCCGGATAGACGCCGAGCTGACGCAGGCATTGAGTACGTTCGATGCCAGCGCCGATGGTGCTCTCATCGCGTTTGACATGGCGGACGTGGACTACGTGGCCTCCGTATTCCTGCGGTTCTGTGTGAAAGCAGCCAAGGCGGCCGGCCCGCGGAAATTTGTGGTGACACGCATCACGCCAAGTGTCCGCAAGATATTCAAGATCGCCGGTCTTAACGACTGTCTTCCGGCGGTCTGATCGCGTTGATCAGACAGGAGTAACATTTGTGAATGCTGTCCGAATAATGGTGCTGATCGCTGTCGGCCTGTTGCTGGCAGGCAAGGTCGGTGCCCAGGAAAAGGGAGAAATCATGGTCAAGTTGATGACAACGGTGGGCGATATCACACTGGAGCTTTATGCGGACAAGGCACCGGATACCGTCAAGAACTTCCTTCGTTATGTGGACGACGGGTTCTACAAGGGAACGGTGTTTCACCGTGTGATCCGCAGTTTCATGATCCAGGGCGGCGGCTTCACCGCCGACCTGCAGCAAAAACCCACGCGCGCCCCGATTCCGCTGGAAGCCAGCAACGGCCTGAAAAACGACCGTGGCACCATCGCCATGGCGCGCACCGCCAACCCCAATTCCGCCACCGCGCAGTTCTTCATCAACCTGGTGAACAACAACCCGCTGAACGCCCCCAGCCCCGACGGTCACGGCTACGCCGTGTTCGGCAAAGTTGTGTCGGGCATGGACGTGGTGGACAAGATCAAGGGCGTTGCGGTCGGCAATCAGGGCCCGCACCAAAACGTGCCCAAAACCCCGGTCACCATCCTCAAAGCCACACTGGAGCAATAAACCATGGCCAATCCGAAAGTCGAACTGCACATCGCCAAGCATGGCGTGATCACCCTGGAGCTCGATGCCGACAAGGCACCGCTGTCCACCGCCAACTTTTTGTCGTACGTGAACAAGGGTCACTACAACAACACCGTTTTTCACCGCGTCATCCCCGGCTTCATGGTGCAAGGCGGCGGCTTTGAGCCGGGCATGAACCAGAAGCCCACCGACGCGCCCATCAACAACGAAGCCAACAACGGCCTGAAGAACGATCTCTACACCGTGGCCATGGCGCGCACCAACGACCCGCACTCAGCCAGCGCCCAGTTCTTCATCAACGTGTCCAACAACGGCTTCCTCAACCATACCGCCCCCAGCGCGCAGGGCTGGGGCTATGCCGTCTTTGGCAAGGTGATTGAAGGCACCGACATCGTGAAGAAGATCGAGGGCGTGCCCACCGGCAACAAAGGCCATCACGGCGATGTACCCAAAGAAGACGTGGTGATCGAGAAGGCCGTCGCCCTCTGATCGCGCAGGGCGCAGCGCCGCCCGAACCACCGCCATGCCCGACCCCACCGTCGACCGCTTTGCCCAGTGTCTCGCACCCGCGCACTGGCAAGCGGTCGACTTCATTTCCGATCTGCACCTGCACAGCGCCGACCCGGAAACCTTCGCCACCTTGCGGCGCTACCTGCAAGCCCCCCCGGCCGAGCGCGCGAGCGCGCTGTTCATCCTGGGCGACCTGTTTGAGGTCTGGGTGGGTGACGACGCACTAGGAGCCTGTCGGGCTTGGGGCGCCGAAAGCGAAAAGCGGCCCCAGCGAGGACAGTTTTTGCCTGATTTGC
>DIZZ01000054.1:45628-45801 GCA_002428045.1 Verrucomicrobia bacterium UBA6015 | reverse complement strand
GCGTCCGCTTCATTCGGCCTTGTTGCCCTCACCAGGGCAGCCGCATATTCAAAGATATGGTCGGCTACCGGTATGCGCCGGACCAGATGCTGGAAGTCAAGAATCGTAGGTCCATCGACCACTTTCTTCAGCTCCGGCTCATCGTCTGTCGTCACGCTGCGCATGATATTCAG
>DIZZ01000054.1:26373-45589 GCA_002428045.1 Verrucomicrobia bacterium UBA6015 | reverse complement strand
CCTTCCTGCTCGATCGGGTTCTGTGTGGCCAGTACGAAGAACGGAGCGTCGAGCTTGTAGTCCTCGCCGCCGGATGACACCCGCTTCTCCTGCATCGCCTCGAGAAGCGCCGCCTGTGTCTTCGGCGGGGTTCTGTTGATTTCGTCCGCCAGCAGAAGATTCGTGAAAACAGGGCCTTTCTGGAACTTGAAGCGTCGCTGGTGAGTCTCCGGATCCTCCTGGAGCAGCTCTGTGCCCGTGATATCAGAGGGCATCAGGTCCGGTGTGAACTGGATACGCTTGAACGAGAGCGACATCGTCCGAGCCAGCGAACTGACCAACAGTGTCTTTGCCAGCCCCGGCACACCGACCAGCAGGCAATGGCCTCTTGAGAAGATGGCAATCATCATCTCATCAATGACATCCTCCATCCCGACAATCACCTTGCGAAGTTCGTTGACGATTGCATCGCGTGCTACACCGAGGCTTTCGACTCCCTTTACATCATCCGTTGGACTGCTCATCTTATCCTCCCAAGGCTACATGCTTAAATCGATCACTGATCAACAATAGCTAATGCAGCGGAACAAAAAAGGGCGCATATGCGTCACGAGTATGCTGAAATTGCGACATAATTATTGGGGACAGGCTGTGCCTAAGCCGCTCATGGCAAAGGCGGGGTAGGGCGAAGACCTCCGGGCAAGCCGCTCGTGGCAAAGGCAGGGTAGGGCGAAGACCTCCGGGCAAGCCGCTCGTGGCAAAGGCGGGGTAGGGCGAAGACCTCCGGGCAAGCCGCTCGTGGCAAAGGCGGCTAGGGCATTCGCTTAGGCGACCATGAAGAATCGGAACGGATCCTGGAACTGGAGTTGCGTTGGGTTGTCATCGGCGGCACGGGTATAGGAGCCGAAGGCTCCCGTCTGGTTTTTGGTGCGTTGCGCCTCCGATGCCTCGGCCATGGCTTCCGCCTCGATACGGCTCGCCTTGGCCGCGACGGCCATGTCCTGTGTCGACGGGGCTGCCGGTGCCAATGCGGCGGCTCGCATCTTGCGCGCTTGCGCGATCTTGGCGGACTCGTCGCCAGACGATGCCGAAATCTCGATGTCTGCCGATCCTCCAACGGCGTACTGCCTTCCATCCGGGCCGCTCTGGTAGTCAAACCTTACGTTACGGGCACCTGCGGAGGCGTGAGCCTGCTCGTGTGCCCGCACCTCCTTGTCCCGTGCCAGCAGTTCCCTGACGACCTGTTCATCATCACTGCTTAAATCAGATGCGCCTTGGTTTTCCTCACTCTCCTGATCGGTCTTGGCGACGGGATCCTCGGGCTGCGCCAATTCCTGGCGCCGCTGCGCGGAAGCCGCCTTGCAACCTGCACAGTGCCCGCAATAACAATTTTTCTGCTGAACTTCCTGTTGATCACTTATCAGGGCATCCGGGCTTTCCAATGCAGACTGTCCAGCCTCGCGATTGCTTGCGATATACGAGTCCTGTCCCGCTTCTGATCCGATCCGCTTCAGCGTGCCACCGCGTTCGGCACTGTCGCGATTACTGCGATCCGTTAGCGCGTCCGGCATCGAATAGGCCACAGGCGGATCCACCGTTGCATTTCCACCGACGATATCCATAAATTAAGCCCCGTAATTTTCAAATCAGGAGTGTATCTTATCATCACCCCGTGATGATGACAATCCTGATTATTCTGAATCATAATCAGAACAACAGCCCCTGTAGTTGATAGGGCTGAGGCCACGAACCCCTGGCTGGCGCGACGTAACCTTTGCTCCACGGCCGCCGAGGGAGCTTGAATGACACAAGCGGCCCCTCACCTAAGGGAAACCCTGATAAATCATTGACAGTCGCGGTCTTTATGTGGGATTATAGCATTAACAAGGAGCATCGTTTATATGAAACATCGGTATATGTTGACATTGACGCTTGCGGCGATTGTCGGGGGATCCCTGTTGCAATGCGGCTGCGAGGAAGCCAAGGGACTGAAGGGGTTGCAGGTCGATCCAGCCAGTGTGTCGCTCTCGACCAACGGGCAGACCGTTGCATTCACCGTGACGGGCGGAGTGACCAATGAGACGCTTGCCCTGCCACTGACGTGGAGTGTCAGGGATGCGGGGATGGGAACCATCGCTCACCATAGCGGCTACACGGCCATTTATCAGCGGTCTGCGGCCAATGGCGCGAATACAGTCATTGTGCGCGATCAATTCGAGAACGAGGGGTATGCGACCATACGTCAGTTGGCGGAGACGACGTACAGCTTGGAACTGACGGCCGAGAAAATATCCATCAATGTTAATGAAGCGGTGACCATCACCGTCACCACCGAATCGGCACAGGCGCCGTTTACCTGGCGCTTGGTTTCCGGTTCCGGTTCGGTCGCGGGCAGTAGCGGCGCGTCGGCGGTGTATTCAAGTTCGGCGGCCGGCACGGCCGTGATCGAGGCCACGGATGCCAATGGAGCCTCCGGTGTGATCGGTATCACGGTGATTGAATCCAGTGATGGTGGGGGTGGGGATGGTGGTCCGGGCGGAACCGACCCCTGATGCGTGGCGGGTTTGGCGGAAAGGACGATATCATGAAATCCTATATCACGTTCCGTTTGGTAGTGTCTTGGTTATGCTGTCTTTTGGCGGGGATGGCTGTGGGTGCGCCCCGCTATGTCCTGCCGCCTGTTGCTGACCGTGTGGCGGGGTTCAGCTACAGCGGGTATACGCCAACCTATGCAACTATTCAGGCGGCGGTGAATGCGGCGGTGGATGGCGAACACGTCATCCTGTTGCCGGGAACGTTCAAGCTCAGTGCGCAAACGGATATTGAAGGACGCTCGCTCTTTGTGCGGGCGCTGAGCGCTGCGGATCGTGACCGGACGATCGTGGATGGACAGGGGCTTGTCCGAACCTTTTCCCTGCGCTTGACCAGTACGACGGTGCGCGATCTCACGCTGCGCAATGGCAAGGCACCGGTGTTGACGGGTGGCGATTCCTATGGCGGTGCCGTCTATATTGAGGACGGCGGGGCTGTCGAGAATTGCGTCATCGAGAATTCGACGGCTGTTTATGGTGGGGGTATCCGGCTTTACGGGACGGGTATGGTGCGCGACAGCATCATCCGCAGGAACTCGGCCACGGCCTCAGGGGGGGGCGTCCAGACCTCCTTCGGGGGTACTGTGACGAACTGCATTATCTATGCGAACAACGCCAGTGACAAGGGCGGCGGCGTCTATTGCTTCGACGGCGGGGAGATTACGCAATCCACGATTTATTCCAACACGGCGTATTATGGGGGCGGTGTGCGTTTCTATTTTGACAAGACCTTCCGTCCCAAGGTCTCGCGCAGTCGCATCTACAGCAACAAGGCGATCAAGCGCAGCACGTCGGCCGCCACGGGCGGTGGGCTTCAGGTGGTGCTGGGCGGAACGGTCGAGAACTGCCTGATCCACGACAACGAGGCCGACGGGCAGGGCGGCGGTGTTTATGTCTTTACCGCCGCCTCGCTGATGAACAACACCATTGCGCATAATCTGACCAAGGACAACAACGGCGACGGCGTGGGGGATGGTTCGGGGGGCGGGGTGCATACGTCCGGCGGCGGTACCCTCCAGAACAACATCCTGATGAACAACAACGCCTTGACCGGACCGAATTACGGGACCGATGGAACGGCGGCGATCTACCGCAACAATTTATCCTCCCCCTCGATTCCCGGCAACGGCAACATTGGCGGACTGCCCTTGTTTGAAAGTGCCGATGCCCGGAATTACCGGCTCCAGCCCACATCGCCCTGCATCGATACCGGCTCCTCGGCTAATGGTGCACCGCTCGTGGATTATGCCGGGATGCTGCGTCCGGTCAGCGGCAAGACCACCAGCACGTTGCGTGTGCATGACATCGGTGCCTATGAATATGCCTGGGTGGATGACGTGGATGGCGACAAGATGCCCACCTGGTGGGAGCTTGCTTACGGGCTCAATCCGAACAGCAGTGCGGATGCTACGCTCGATCCTGATGAGGATGGCCTGACCAGCCTTAGTGAATATCAAACGTCAACGAACCTTCTGCAGACCGTTCTTTTCGATGCGGCTGCCGGGCTCAATCCCAATCTTGCCGATACCGATGGCGACGGGCTTTCCGACGGGACGGAAGTCAATGGCACAAGCAGCGTCCTTTACCAGCCGCTGCTGATCACCAACCCGTTGCGGGTGGATACGGACGGGGATGGTTTTTCGGATAAGTTCGAGATTGATAACAATGCCGATCCGACGGATGCGCAATCCTTCCTGACGACGCTGAGCGGTACGGTATCCTACGGCGGCACGCTACAAAACACGGGATCCGTGCATATCACCGTGTCCTGCGCCAACATGACCACTCGCACGGCAGTCACGGCGGGGCTAGGCTCCTACACCGTGACCAATATACCGACCCGGCTGCCGCTGATCATCACGGCTTACCGCGACGGCAATAACACCAACGGGACGGTGGGCGTGCAGGACGCATGGGAGCCGGTCGGTGCCTACGCGGCCAACCCGTTGACGCTGGCGGGGGCGGGTACCGGGGTCAACATCGTGCTCGCCGATTCAACGGCGGATACTGATCTGGACGGGCTGTCCGACTTTGCCGAACTGTTCATCCATGGCACGCTGCATAGGGATGATGATACCGATGCTGACGGTATGGTGGATGGCTGGGAGGTTTTCTTCGGGCTGAATCCCCTCAGTGCTGCCGATGCAACGCTCGATCCCGACGCAGACGGACTGACCAACCTGTCGGAATATCTCAACAGCGTGCTCCTGATGAATAACGATCCATACTTCGCCCCGGCGACGGGGTTGAACCCGAATGCTGCCGATAGCGACGGGGACGGGATGCCGGATGGCTGGGAGTATTTCTTCGGGTTGAATCCACTGGGGGCTGCGGATGCGGCGCTGGATCCCGATAGCGACGGTCTGACCAGTTTGGTGGAGTACCAGATCAGTCTCGGCCTGCTGGGGGCGGGCTTTGATCCTGCCTCCGGCTTGAGGCCAAAGAGCCTTGATACCGACGGGGATGGCATGCGCGATGGCTGGGAATCGCTGTATATGCCCGATCTTAATCCGCTGGTGAACGACAAGGATGCGGATCCGGACTACGATGGCCTGACGAACCTGCAGGAGTTCCAGCGGAATACACACCCGCTGAATCCGGATACTGACGGGGATGGTATGCCCGATGGCTGGGAAGTGACGGCAGGTCTTAATCCCCTTGTTGATGATGCCGGTGGCGATGCGGATAGTGACGGCCTGTCGAATGTGCTGGAGTATGAACTGGGTACCGACCCACTGGGCTCCGATTCGGACGGCGATTTCGCTCTCGACGGGGCGGAGGTGACGGCGGGCACCGATCCGCTGGATCCTGAATCGTATCCGCTACAGATCTCGGGGGTGCTGACGTATACAGGCGTGCAGACGGGCGTCTTCCATGTGGTGGCCAGCCAGGAACCGACGGGGCGGGTGTACACGGTCACGTATACCAATGCCGGGGAGTATGCGATCAGTGGCGCGGCCAACCGCAGCAATTACACCGTGCGTGCCTATCTGGACGTGAATGGCAACGCCACGCAGGATGCCTGGGAGGCCCAGGGGATCCTGTCGGATACGAATACGCCGGATGTGCTGCTGGTCTTCACGCTGACCAACGCGATCATCGATGCGTATATCACCCTCACCGATCCGAACATCGATTCCGATGGCGACGGATTGACGGATTATGACGAACTCTATCTGCATGGCACGAATCCGAATGACGACGATACCGATGGCGATGGAATGCCCGACGGGTGGGAAGTCGTAAACGCACTGGATCCGCTGGACTGGGACGATAACAACACGGATTCCGATGGTGACGGGCTCAAGAATCTGGACGAATTCCTGAATAGCACGGATCCGCATAACCCCGATACCGATGGCGACGGGCTGAGCGATGGACAGGAGGTCCTGACCTATTCAACCGACCCATTGGTGCCGGATACGGATGCGGATGGACTGACCGATGCGCAGGAGGTTGCGCTTGGAACCAACCCCCGTCTTGCAGACAGCGATGCTGATGGATTTAGTGACGGGGTTGAAGTGCAGGCGGGATCCGATCCCCTCAATGTTGCGTCGTTCCCGGTAACCATTTCTGGCACGGTAAGTTACGGCGGAACCCTGACGGGGCTGGTTTATGTAGCGGCGGTGGATGTCGCCAATTCCAACGCCTTTGTATCCATCCTGGAAGCTCCCGGAGCCTACAGCCTGACGAACGTCCCGACCCTCAAGACCTACATCATCCAGGCATTCCTGGATACCGACGCAAACCTGCTTCGGGGAACCTGGGAGGCGCAGGCGCTTTTCGCCGGTAATCCGGTCGTGCTGACCAATACCCGCGCCAATGCGAACATGGTGCTGCAGCATCCGACGGTCGACACGGATGGCGACGGCCTTTCGGATTACGATGAGGTCATCGTGCATGGCACGAATCCGAATGACGGCGATTCCGATGGCGACAGCATGCCGGATGGCTGGGAAGTGCAGTACAAGCCCACGCTCGATCCGCTGATTTCTGATGCAGCCGATGATCCTGACGGCGACGGGCTGCCCAACCAGCAGGAATATGGATTGGGAACGAATCCGATTTCCAATGATACGGATGGCGACGGCATGCCGGATGGCTGGGAGGTGCTATACGGGCTCAATCCGTTGGTGAATAATGCCGCCATCGATACGGATAGCGATGGACTGAATAATTTGCAGGAATATCAAGAGCGAACCGATCCGACCCGCGCCGATACGGATGGGGATGCGTTCAGCGATGCCAGGGAAGTGGCGGTTGGCAGTGATCCGCTCGATCCGTTGTCGTATCCCATTCGTTTCAGTGGCAGGATCAATTACGGCGGAGCCCAGACCGGCAGCGTCTATTGGGTTGCCTCGCACGCCAGTGGGGCGATCAGCAATGTGTTGACGATGGTTGGCACCAGTGTTGTTTATAATGTTTCCAACCTCATTTCGAGAACCGATTACACGCTCAGCGCCTATCGCGATTCGAACAGGAACGGGGTTGCGGATCCATGGGAGGCGTCCGGGATATATGCGGGGAATCCGATTCTACAGCCGACCCAGGCGCTGGCCGGTGTCAATATCGTGTTGGTCGATCCGGTTGGCGACAGTGACAGCGATGGCCTGTCCGATTTCAATGAAATCTATCTCTACGGGACCAATCCCGGTAATCCCGACACCGACGGAGATGGTATGCCGGATGGCTGGGAGGTTCAATACACATTGAACCCGCTGACGAATGATGCCGCCGGGAATACGGACAACGATGGGTTGAGCAATCTGCAGGAATACCAGGCAGGAACCCATCCGAAAAATGCGGATACCGATGCCGACGGAATGCCCGACGGGTGGGAAGTGCAGTATATTTCCGCCCTTAATCCGCTGGTCAATGATGCCGCCGCCGATCCAGACACCGATGGTCTCCCCAACCTTCAGGAATTTACGGAGGGGACGGATCCGACGAATGCAGATTCCGACGGGGACGGGATGCCGGATGGGTGGGAGGTACAATACAAACCCACGCTCAATCCTCTGGTCAACGATGCGGGCTTGAATCCAGATAACGATGGGCTTTCCAACCTGCTGGAATACGAGGCGGGGACCGATCCGACGGACGCGGATAGCGATAACGACACGCATCAGGACGGGTTCGAGGTCCAGTGGCAAAGCAATCCGATGAATGCGGCATCTTTCCCTGTCACCATGACCGGCTCGATTTTCCAGGATGGGCTAAGCCAGACCGGTACGGTTTTTGTGGTGCTGAACCTAGCCTCGAATGCGAATCTTTTCGACTCCTTCAATGTGGGCTCTGTGACAGGGAACCACCCCTTCACCGTGCATCCATTTTCCGTCCAGTACGTACCCACGCTGTCCAATTATTGGGTATCGGCCTTCATGGACCTGAATGCCGATGGCGAGCAGCAAAGCTGGGAGCCGTATGGTGTCGCGTTCAACGGAACCAACTCGATTTCCCCGACAAATAATTTCTCGGTAGGGATCATTCCATTCTCTGACTCGCTGCGCGACACCGATAGTGACGGCTTGACCGATTTTGACGAAGTCACGGTGCATGGGACCGATCCAGCGCTCGTGGATACGGACAATGACGGTTTTTCGGATTTCGATGAACTGATGGTTTATGGAACCGCCCCGCTCTTGTCCGCATCGTTTCCCGCCTCGATCGGTGGCCCCGTCAACTACGCTGGTACGCAGACCGGCCCGCTCTGGATCGTCGTGGATGGGGGCTTCAATGTGTTCAGCAACGCATTCGGCAGCTTTGCTCCAGGGCTTTACCGCACTCCGACGAACCTGCCCACGCTGACAAACTATGCCGTGATCGCGTTTATTGATGCCAACACGAATGGTGTGCTGGATCTCTGGGAGCCGCGCGGAATCCCGCCGGGCAGTCCGTTCCTGCTGACCGGAGACATTACCGATGCCGCCATGGACATGGTTGATCCGTCGGCCGATACCGATGGCGATGGGCTCACGGATTATGAGGAATTCGCGATCCATGGTACGGATCCGCTGGATCCTGATTCCGATGGCGACGGGATGCCGGATGGGTGGGAAGTCGATAACGGCTTGGATCCGCTCGTGAATGATGCGGCGGGGGATCTGGATGGTGACGGGCTGTCGAATTTCGGTGAATACAATAGTGGCCCGCCTACGGATACGGATCCGAACAATCCGGACACGGATGGCGACGAGCTTCTTGACGGCGAGGAGGGCACTACCTATGCTACCGATCCGCTCAATCCAGACACGGATGGCGACGGGATGCCGGATGGGTGGGAGGTGCAGTATCTCCCTGCCTTGAATCCTCTGGTCGTCGATGCGGATGACGATCCGGACAGCGACGGATTGACCAATCTGGAGGAATTCCAGTTGGGCACTGATCCCACGGCCCCGGACAGCGACGGCGACGGGCTGGAGGATGGCGAGGAAGTAACTTTAGGTACAGACCCTGTCTTGGCGGATTCCGACGGTGATGCTTTTGATGATTTTGATGAGATCCGCAATATTACGTCGGATCCTCTCAATCTACGTGATCCGATGGTCGTGGACGATGATGCCTTGGCTGATCCGGTAAAAAACGACCCCAATAATTCCAACTATTTTGATGAGAACGGGTCGCGGGCGTACCCGTTTGACTCGATTCAGGAGGGCGTCAATTCGGCAGAGGATGGGTTCGTTGTATTGGTCAAGGACGGAGCGTACAAGAGTGCCGGTAACTATAATATCAACCTTCAGGGGAAAACCATTCGAATTCGCTCGCGTAACGGGTATGCCTTTACCCAGGTCCTGACCGATATCGACAATGGATTTATCTGCAACACGGGAGAGGGAACAAACACGGTGATCGAGGGGTTCACCATTCGCACCAGTGTGGCCGACCTCGGGAGTGCAGGCATTCTGGTCGATGGTACGAGTCCGATTCTGCGGGAATGCCGATTCTTCGATTGCGGCGAGGCGGGTGTGCTTGTTCGCAACGAGGGCCGACCCCTGATCGAGGACTGTCTGTTCGAGGAAAACCAGGGCGCGATCAGGATTGAGAGCAGCCATCCGCGGATTGAGCGGAGCATCATGCGTTTCAATCAGGCATCCCTGGGTGGAGGGATTCGTGTCGATGGCACGGCGGCCATCACGTCACAGCCGGTGGTGGTGAACTGTCTGATTGTCGGAAACCGCGCGACGGACACAGGGGCTGGTATCTATGCCGGGGCCTATACGCGGGCAATTATATTGAATACGACGATTGCCGACAATGTGGCAGATGTGCGGGGTGGAGGTATCTATAATGCTGGGGATACGAAATTCCTGAACGGCATCCTGTGGGGAAATACGTCACCCTCTGGGCCGGGCTTCTCGCTGGACCGGGCCTTCGAGACGTCCTATAGCTGCATGCAGTCCCCACGTCCAACGAGTATCGGTGTGTTTGTCCTCGATCCGCAGTTTGCAGGGCTGAATGATTATGCCATCCTGAGCACGTCCCCCTGCATTGATGCGGGGACAGATAACATTCCCTACAGCGGCGTCGTCGCCCCGACGAATGATATCCGTGGAGAATCGCGTCCGCGGATGGTATCCAAATCGCCCGGCGTTGATGTCGGTGCTTATGAATACCAGCCAGGCGGTGCGATTTATGTCCAGCGTCCGGGGCAAACCGCCAACCAGGTGCTGGAAGCAGGGCTGCCGCAAACCGTGGCCTGGACCTACGACGGAGCAGTAGGCACGAATCTGATGCTGGAATACACGTTCAACTTCCTCACCGATCCGGCTGTCAGTTGGCAGGTGATGGCCAGTAATGTGTACCTTGGCAGCGGTGGCTCGGGCAGCTATATCTGGACCTTGCCGGTGACTAACGCCCCGCGTTGCTATGTGCGGATTCGGGACGTCGATAATCCGCTGGTGACCGGGGTGTCGGCATTGGAGTTTGCGATTACCAATGGCATCCAGATCTATTCTCCGACGGGTGCCGTGGTCTCGTATTATCTGGGGCAGACCGTGAATGTGGCTTGGGCCTCATCGCCGGGAACCAACAGCACAGCGACGCTTGGGCTGAGCACGAACGGGGGGGCACTCTACCGTTTGACCAATGCTGCGCATGTGGCGGGGGGGGCGACTAATGCGTATGGCTGGTTCCTCGAATCCGCCGCGTATCTGACCACCAACGGGCGCTTCCGTGTGGTGTCCGGAGGGCTGACGAATACATCCGCCAGCGTGCTGTCCATCTGTGGGTTGGGGATAACCAGCCCGCAGCTCGGCGCGACCGTCCAGACCGGGGCGACGGTGACTGTTCGCTGGGTTAGTTTAGGTGCAGGGGCGAGGGTCAATATCGACTATTCTTCCGATGGGGGCGGATCGTATGTGACGGTCTCAAACGGCGTGGCCAATGTGAACGGAACCAACCAGTTTGCATGGATCCCATTCGTCGCTTCGACCAACGCCTTGCTGCGGATTTCATCAACGACCGATGTAAATATCGTTGGCATTCTGGCTCCGTTCACCGTTTCGGATGTCGGAGGGGGGGCCGTGAATCTGGCGGGTGACGGAATTCCTGACGTTTGGAAACTTGAGTATGGTCTCGATCCTGAAAACCTCGATGGCGTGAGTCTGGCCAGTGACGATCCAGATGGCGATGGTGCCTCGAATTACCACGAATGGCAGGCGGGAACCGATCCGTTGAGCGATTCCTCCGTTTTCGGGATTGTGGGTGTCGGCCTGGGGGCGATTGGCGGTGATCCTGCGCCGGATGGCGGGAGTGGTTTTGTCGTGCGCTGGCGGACGGTGCCGGGGCGGCGTTATTTCGTCGAGGCTGCCACCGTGCTCGCCGGTCCATGGATCAATGTGAGCGGGGTGTTGCAAGCCATCGGCGAGGTGCTGGAATGGACTGATCCGGCAGCCGGTGAACGGCGGTTCTACCGGATCGGCACGCCCGTTGAGGAATAGAACGACGCCTGTTGATTTAGACAGGATTACACGACTGACAGGATGGGCTTTGAACAAGAGTAAATACGGATTTCAAAAAAAATGTGCTTGGCGACGTGCTTTGCAGGCCTTTGCCTGTTTTGGCTTGCTACTTGCGCAGGCACTTCCTGTGGCTGCCGCCGGGAAGCTGGTGCTCAAGATCCAGGCCGCCAATCCGAGCACCAATATGCCCCAGGTGGTGGCGATCCGCACCAGCTTGCCCGAGCGTATCACCACCAATGACATCATCAATCTGGCTGGCCTTGAGCTGGGGTATGATGTCAAGAGTGATACCTATTTTGTTCATGGTCAGATTCCCCTTGCGCCCAAGGAGATCGTGGTCCGTGAGGTGGAGCTGAATGATATATGGACACTGGATGAGGCCGAGCTTCAGAATCTTCTCAGCCGGTCGCAGTCCATGGCAGGGATGCTGGAGTCGACCGATCATGCGCAGACGGCTGTTGCGGCTAGGGATAATGTACAGGCCGGGGTGGCGGCTATCTTGGCCCGGCAGTCGGAAAACCGGATTTCGATGGTCTCCGCCGTTCGCCACATTCAGGCCTACGAATCCAACCGCAAGGTGCTTCAGGAGGTAAAACAGCAGGTTGGCAGCATCGAGAACCTGGTGCTCGCCTCGGGCATGAATCCGGGCGATACGCTGGTAGGTGAAGATCGACGGGCGGGTGCCCCGCGGCGGGATGCGCATCTGCCGGTATCCTTTGGCGAGGCGGTCGTCAAGATCACCGTGATGAACAGTTCCGCAACCCAGGCACGCAAGGTGGATATCCATCGTGAGCTGCCGCCGGAAGTGACGATTGATGACGTGCTGGATGCGGGCGGGCTGCAGGTCCAGTTTGATCCGAAGGCAGGGTTGACCTATGTCTTTGCCGATGCTGTGGACATCGGCCCGCAGGAAACCAAGACCTTCGATGTACGGCTGCGCGACAAGTGGAACATCAACGGACCTCGCATCGATTACCTGGCGGCACAGATCAGCGAACTACGCAAGGTGACCTCCAGCCGGGCAAGTCTGGTGGCCGTGGAAAATATGCTGGTTGAGGCGGAGGCCAGCCTGAAGGCGGTGGCTGAAGAAAAGGGGCCGGAAGGGTTCACGCCCGCCTATATTGCATTCTTCCGTCGCCAGGCCGATCGGCTTGATGCGATTGAGCAGTCACTTAACCGGATGGATGTTGCCCTGAAACCCTTGTTCACCAAGCGAGGGTTTGATCTCCCGGCCCCTGACAGGAAAACAACGTGGTTGATTATTTACTCGATTCTTGGTTTTCTGGCGGTGATGAGTCTGCTTTTCCTGTTCCGCTGGTTTTATAAGCCCTAGGGGGGCGTGGCATGGCGTTTAATCTTAATTTACTCAAGCTCAAGGAGTTCGGAACCGTTGCTGAAATCCGTCAGGATGTTGTCAGCGTCAGCGGTCTTGCAAACTGCATGAACGGGCAACTGGTCCTGATCGAGGACAAGGCCAAGGGGGTTATTGTCGGTTTCGATCCGGATTACGTGCTGGTACTGATCGTCAAGGCCCAGGGCAAGGTCAAGCCGGGAGACAAGGTAACCACGACGCTTGATGCCTTCAAGGTGCCGGTGGGCATGAGTTTTATCGGGCGGCGTGTCAATGCGCTAGGGGAACCGCTCGATGGCCAGGGCTATATCAAGGAGGACGATGCCTATCCCATCTTCAATACTGCACCGACGGTGCTGCAGCGTGAACCCCTGAACGAGGTGTTGCAGACCGGTACCAAATCGATCGATATGACCCTGCCGATTGGCAAGGGGCAGCGTATGCTGATTCTCGGCGACCGCATGACCGGCAAGACCACGGTCGGCGTGGATGCGATCGTCAACCAACGCGGCAAGAATGTGATCTGCATCTACTGCGGCATCGGCAAGGCGGAGGCGGCGCTCAGTCGCGTTGCCGATGTGTTCGGGGTCGAGGATGTGTGGGACTACGGGATCATGGTGACGGCAGGTGCCTCCGATTCGATGGGCCAGCAGTATCTCGTGCCCTATGTGGCCACCAGCATCGGTGAGTATTTCATGTATGCCAAGGGCATGGACGTGCTGATTGTCTTTGACGATTTCACCAAGCACGCCTGGGCCTATCGCCAGATCTCGCTCCTGCTGGAACGGGCACCGGGGCGCGATGCCTATCCCGGTGATATTTTCTATATCCATTCGCAGCTTGTGGAGCGGGCGGGCAAGATGAAGCCTGAGCTGGGGGGGGGGACCATGACCCATCTGCCGATCGTTGAAACGCAGCAGGGCGACTTTGCCGGGTACATCCCCTCGAATATCATTTCCATGACCGATGGCCAGATATTCCTGAACGCCACCCTCTTCGGCGAGGGGTTCAAGCCGGCCGTGGACATGGGGCTCTCGGTTTCCCGTATCGGCAACAAGGTGCAGTGGCCGGCGATGAAGAAGCCGACCAGCATGCTCAAGATCGATTATGTACGCTTCCGTGAACTCGAAAAACTGACCCGGATCAAGGCGGGGAGCTCGTCAGACCTGGACGCGCGCCTGGCCAAGGGTAAGGTGCTTGAAGAGGTGCTCAAGCAGGACCAGAATGCGCCGATCCCGATGGAGGAGCAGGTCCTGCTGCTCTTCGCCCTGCACAATGGCCTGTTCGAAGGCATCAGTCCGCGCGAAGTGCAGCCGCGCAATGCCCGGTTTATCGAGCATGTCAGGATTCGCCGTCCGGATCTGGTGGCGACGCTGGTGAAGGATAAGAAGATGACCGACGAGCTGTCGAAGGGACTGCTTGATGAACTCCATGCATTCAAAAATACCACTCTTTAAGCTGACCGTTGAAGAGAAGGGCGTGATCCAGGACATCAAGGATTTCGTTGTTCGGATCAGCGGTCTGCCGCATTGCCTGAATGGCGAGATCGTCGATTTGGGCGACGGCGTCAACGGGTTGGTCATGGAGTTTGATGAGGAGGCGGTGCGCGCCTTGGTGCTGGGCGCGGTGTCCTCCCTGCGCATGGGGAAGTCCGTGCGCGCCTTGAATGTGCCCTTCACGATCGGGGTGGGCGATGCGTGCATCGGGCGGATGCTTAATGCCTTGGGGAAACCCTGTGATGAGCGGGGCGATCTGGAGTTCTCGGATCACGTGCCGGTCTTTCGCATGTCGCCTCCCCTGACCGATCGGCGTCCGATTGACACCTTCCTGCCGACCGGCACGAAACTGGTGGATATGCTCATGCCGCTGGGCTGCGGGCAGCGCCAATTGCTGCTGGGCGACCGGATGACAGGAAAGACCTCGGTGGCGCTGGACGCGATCCTGCACCAGGCCGACCGCGATGTGGTCTGCGTTTATTGCTGTGTTGGGAAGTCGGTCTCTGGTCTCGAAAAAACCATGAGCCTGCTCGTGGAGTCTCATGCGCTTGACTATACCGTTGTGGTCGCCGCGCCGGACAATGCGCCCGTGGCTGAGCAGTATATTGTGCCGTTTACCGCCTCCGCCATCGGGGATTACTTTGCCCGCCGGGGGCGCGATGTGCTGGTCGTGTTCGATGATTTAACGCGCCATGCCTGGGCCTACCGCCAGGTTTCCCTGCTGCTTGATCGTCCCCCCGGCCGGGAAGCGTATCCCGGCGATATCTTTTATCTGCATACCCAGTTGATGGAGCAAGCAGGCTGTTTTGCCGAGAGCTACGGGGGCGGTACGATGACCTTCCTGGCTCTGGCCGAGACACAGCAGGGCGATTTGACCGGGTATATCCCGTCCAATCTGGTATCGATGTGTGATGGCCAGGTGGTGTTCAGCAGTGCGATCTATGCCGAAGGGATCCGCCCGGCGGTCGATCTCCAGCTTTCCCTCTCGATTGTCGGGGGACGAACGCAGCCTCCCTTGTTGAAGGCATTGATCGGCACGATGCGTGCCGACTATGCCACGTTTTTTGAGGTGAGTCAGTTGAGTCGGCTCTCCTCCTTGTCCGACGCCGCGTCGAAGACCTTGAAACACGGTGAGGCCATTCGTGACGTCATTCGCCAGGGGCATCACCATCGCTGCGGGCTCGCCGAGGCGGCGCTGCTCCTGTTTGCTCTCAAACGGGGGCTGCTCGACAACCTTCCTGCCGAATCCCGCCAGGCATTCTGTGACGGGATTGGCGATTTCGCCGCCTCGGGTCACGCCAGCTTCTTGCGGCGCCTAGAAACACAGGCGGAGTTGACGCCCGAGATCGAGGATGGCCTGGCGCTGATTATCAAGGATTATTTCGCCCAGGAAAAACACGATGCCGCCGCACTCGCGTAAAGGGAACGTATGCAGCTAAAAATTCTGAGTCCGAAGCAGGTGATTTTCGAAGGGGAGGCAACGTCAGTTAAACTGGCGGGCGATCTTGCAGAGTTTGAAATTCTGGACTATCATGCCCCTATTGTTAGTTTACTTCGTACCGGCAATGTGGAGGTGGATGGGACGCACAAGATCCCGATCCAGAGGGGGATGCTGCGGTTTGACCGGAATGAGTGTACCATCCTTGTCGAAGAGGTCTCGTCGGCAATGCGGCGGGTCAAGGCTGGGCGTTAGGGGCGGGAGAGCAGGGGGATATGGAAAGTTTTGGCGTAGTCATGATACTTTTAGTCGCGATCATCGGCCCGGCGGCGGTGATCGCGGCCATCGGGTATGCCAGCATACGGGCGTTGGGGCGTAATCCGTCGGCAGCACCGAAGATTCTGCAGGCGATGATCCTTGCCCTGGTTTTCTCGGAGGCGATTGCCGTGATTGCGCTGCTGGTTCTATTTCAGATTTTCGGACGAGGATAGTTTATATTTAAGGGGAAGGCGATATGCAGGAATTACTGGGAGTGGCGGTTCCGATCATCGTGGCGCATGCGGTGATCCTGGTTGTCCTTGTGGTGGGAATCCGGATGGTGCTGGGCGGCACGGCGAAGCAGGCGATCAGCCGGGTGCGCCAGGTGGAGGAGGAAGTCCGCAAGCGGGAAGAGGATATCCGGCGTGAGATCGATGAGCACGAGCGGGATTATGCCGAGAAGAAGGCTGAGTCCGAGCGTCAGTTGCAGGCGCATCGCGACGAGGCCCGGCGCGAAGCTGCGCATTTGAAGGAGAAGGCCGTCGCGGAGGCAAAGAAGGAAAGTCAGAAGATCCTTGAGCAGGCGCACAAGAATGAGCAGAAGATACGAGAGCAGATTGCCCGGCAGATGGAGGAGAAGGCGGTTGAACATGGGGGACGAATCTTCAAGCTGGTCTTCAGTGACCTGCTCACCGGGGCGCTGAACGAACGCTTTACCGATGAATTGGTTGATGCCCTTAACGAGATCGAGGAAGGATCGATCACGGTGGATTCCAAAGAGGCGAGTGTGACGGTTAGCCACATCATGCCGGATGTACAGCGCAAGCGCCTGGAAACGATCCTGCGGGCCAAGTTCCATAAGAAGGCCGAGATCAAGGAGATTGTGGATGAGACCCTGCTGGCCGGCCTGATCCTGAAGATGGGCAGCCTGGAGATCGACGGCAGCCTGCGCAACCGCTATCAGGAGGCTATGCAGGAAGTAAAGAAGCAGGCACACCACGAGATGGTGTAATTTATGCAGTTGAATGAACTACGCAAGGAGCTGCGGTTTAACCGCGAGCTGCTGAGTTTGGTCGAGACGCTGAAGAATGTGGCGGGCTCGCAGTTCCATCTGCTGGAAAAGAAGAAGGAACGCTTTGCGGCGTTCATGGATGCCTTTGCCGGATTCTTCCGGGTGGTTGACCTGGTGGATGTGGTTAATCCATTCGTGCGGCCGGTTTCGGATGTGACCGGGCTGATTGTGGTGACCTCGGACTCGGGGTTCATGGGCGGACTCAATGCCGGGGTGCTGCGTGCCGGGCAGGAAGCGGTTGCCGGGCTCCCGTTGCAGAATGTCGCGTATGTGGTGATTGGCGAAAAAGGGGCGGGGGCACTGTCGGATCAGAAACTGCCATTTAAGTATTTTGAGGGGATCAATCAGGATACTATCTACGAGCAGTCCGTGGTGATCAAGGATTGGATCATGCAGGAGGTTGGCGAGGGGCGGATTGGCAGTATCAAGGTTGCCGCGCCAAAGTCGCTCTCGTTCAGTTCGCAGACGATCGAGGTGACCCCGCTGCTGCCTTGCGGCACCTTGTTTGATCGTGGAGAGGTGGCCCCGCCGTTGCCCGCCTTGTCCGGTGCCCGGCGTTTCCTGGCCGAGGCGCGCGAGGTGATTGTTGAATCGTCGTTTGATGATATGGTACGGTATCTGGCGGGGGTATGGGTGACGTCTAAATTGTTCGAGATCTTCGAGGATGGTAAACTGGCGGAGTTCGGAGCCAGGGCGATGCATCTTGAGGGTAGCTTGCAGAAGGTGCAGAAGGAGTATGCCAAGACCCGCCAGAAGTGCATTAAGGCCACGCACGAGTTGGTGGATAAGGGGATGCGAGAGTCGTTTGCGGCCAAGAGTACCAAGCGGCGGCGTGATAAGAAGGCTCAAGTGGCGGCGGAAGCGTCTGCGTAAATCAGGGCAAGGGGGAATACATGAGTCAAGGCGAAACAGGACCGGAGGGGCAGTCAAAGCAGACGATCGGCAGGGTTGTGGCGGTACAGGGGCCGGTCGTGGATGTCAAGTTCAATGCCATTGAGGACATGCCTGACATGCACGATATGGTCATGACCCGGACCTTCGACGGACGGGAGCTGACGTTGCTTGTGGCCGAGCATCTCGAGGGCAACCTGGCACGGTGCGTGGCGCTCTCGGCAACCTTGAACCTGCAGCGCAATGCCACGGCGACGGCGACTGGCCAGTCACTGCGGATTCCTGTTGGCGATGAGCTGTTCGGTCGCATTATCAATGTGATGGGGCAGCCGCTCGATGGCAAGGGGCCCATCCGGACCGAGAAAACCGCGGCGATTCACCGCGACCTTTCCAAGGTGGAGATGAATGTATCCAAGCTCGCTGGTGGGCGTCCGGAAATCGTTGAGACCGGCATCAAGGTGGTTGACTTGCTGTTCCCGGTTGTGCGCGGCAGCAAGACCGGGGTCATCGGGGGCGCAGGTTGCGGCAAGACCGTGCTCATCTCGGAGCTGATCCACAATATCGTGGAGGAGCACGACGGGGCCTGTGTGTTCTGCGGTATCGGGGAGCGTATTCGCGAGGGTAACGAGCTGTATCATGAGTTTCGTGAAGCGGGTATCCTGGATAAGGTGATGATGGCGTTCGGCCAGATGGACGAACCCCCCGGTGCCCGGTTCAATGTGGTGCAGACCGGAATTACCCTGGCGGAATATCTCCAGAATTCCGGGCGTGAAGTGCTGCTTTTCATGGATAATGTGTTCCGGTTTGTCCAGGCCGGGGCCGAAATTTCAACCTTGCTGGGGCGGACGCCGTCGGAAACCGGATACCAGCCGACACTCGGCTCCGAGGTCGGTGATGTACACGAACGGATCAAAGGCTCGATCTCGGCCTTCGAGGCGGTTTATGTTCCGGCGGATGACCTGACCGACCCCGCCGTGGTGGCCATCTTCAGTTATCTCGATGCGGTGATGGTGCTTTCACGTGAACGCACCCAGCTTGGCCTGTATCCCGGGATTGATCCGTTGGCGTCATCCTGCTCGAATCTCGATTCGGGCGTCGTGGGGCAACGTCATTTCGACCTGTCGCAGGAGGTCCTGCGTATCTTTACCAAGTATGATGAATTGCGACGGATCGTGGCGGT
>DIZZ01000054.1:26157-26347 GCA_002428045.1 Verrucomicrobia bacterium UBA6015 | reverse complement strand
TTGCAGTACTTCCTGACGCAACCCATGTTCGTGGCCGAGGCTTTCACCGGGCGCAAGGGGCAGTTCGTGCGCATCGGGGAAACGCTCGACAGCATCGAGATGATTGTGGATGGCCGTGTGGATGCCCGTGGGGAAGACGAGTTCTACATGATCGGAAAAGTCGAGATCTAGCCCAGTCCCAGTCCTAATC
>DIZZ01000054.1:21352-26130 GCA_002428045.1 Verrucomicrobia bacterium UBA6015 | reverse complement strand
ATACTGCTCACGGATGGCGTTCTTACCAAGGCTCGGCTGGCAGAGGCCGAGCAGGTGGCGGAGGCAACCTATACGCCGCTGATTTCGGTACTGATCCAACGCGGCGCCGCTGATGAGGTGGCCTTGTTGCAAGCCTATGGCAAAGCCCATGGCATTGAATACGTGGTCCTACGCGAGGTGTCGATCAGCGCGGCCGCGATTCGGCGGCTGAGTGCCAAGTTGGCGGCGCATTATCATGTGGTGCCAGTACGGGTGACCCCCGGCGGTCTGACCGTGGCGGTCTCGGATCCGCTCGACCGTCGAGCGGTCGAGGATATCGAGACCTCGCTGGGGGTTCGCGTTGAGCGGGTATTGGCATGCCGTGCCGATATCGATGAGGCTTTGCAACGCTACTACGGGGTGGGTGCCGAGACGGTGGAGCGAATCTTGTCTGAGCAACCCGATCGCGAGGCGGGCGCGGCGTCGGCCGCCGAATCGCATGATATCGGTGATCCGAATGCGGATGCTTCCGTCGTCAGCCTGGTGAACCAGCTCTTGTCGGATGCCATCCGTGACCGTGCGACCGACCTGCATTTTGAAATGCACCGCGATGGGGTGATCGTCCGCCGCCGGATTGACGGGATTTTGTACGATACGCTCACTGCCGGGCGGATGCGCTCGCTTTATCCATCGATCATTTCACGCATCAAGCTGATGGCCGGATTGAACATCGTGGAACGTCGATTGCCCCAGGATGGCCGGGCCAGGGTATCGATCGAGAATCGCAACTATGACCTGCGCGTCTCGATTGTTCCTGCCATGCATGGCGAGGATGTGGTCATCCGCATCCTGCCATCCACGATGCTGTTCAATCTTGAGGAGCTGGGATTCAACCCTGCTCAGCTCAAGCTGCTCGGCGACATGATCTCCGCGCCGCATGGCATCCTGTTCGTGACCGGTCCCACGGGCAGTGGCAAGAGCACGACGCTCTATGCCTGCCTCAGTCGCCTGAATACCCGCGAGCGCAAGATCATCACGATCGAGGATCCCGTGGAATACGAGTTGCGGGGGATTACCCAGACGCAGATGAACCCCAAGATCGGTCTCACCTTTGCCTCGGCCCTGCGCAGTATGCTGCGGCACGATCCCGATGTCATGATGGTCGGCGAGGTGCGCGACCGAGAAACGGCCGAGATCGCCGTGCAAACTGCGATGACCGGGCACCTTGTCCTCAGTACGCTGCACACCAACGATGCAGCGGGCGGCGCGGCGCGCCTGATCGATATGGGGATTGATCCGTACCTGATCACATCCACGGTGCAGGCCTTCATGGCGCAGCGGTTGGTGCGTACGATCTGCGAGAACTGTCGCGAGCTGGTGGAGCATGCCGATGGCCGCATGCGCTACCGTGGACACGGGTGTACGCAGTGCAACCAGTGCGGTTACCGGGGACGGATCGCCATTTGCGAATTCCTGCCGATGGATGATTCGATCAGTGCCCTTGTTCTTGGTCGTGCCTCGGCGCCCCAGATCCGCGAGCGGGCGAATGTCTTGGGGTGGCCAACCCTGCGTGAGGATGGCCTTGCCAAGGTGGAGAATGGGCTCACCACCGAGGAAGAACTCCGACGCGTCACGCTGGCCTGATCTCGCTTGGGGGGCGCTGGCAGGCAACGATCAGGCAGGCGACCACCGCGATGAGATTACCCACGCCAGCGGCAACCATGATATCCCAGCTTGAGGTGTGCCGCCATACCACGCCGCCGATGTAGGCCCCCGCGCAGATGACCGGAATCCAGCCGATCCTGAACCGACGCTGAGCCAGCAGGTATTGCAGTACGACATTCAGCATGGCCGAGAACCCCATGACGAGTGCCAGCGCAGCGACCATCTGGATCAGGGTATCGGAGGGCGTTTTCATCCCGTAAATGATGCGCAGAAAAAGCCTTGGAAACAGTACACAGCCGAGAATCGAGACCATCACCATGAGGGCTGTACCCCAGAATGCCTTGAGGAATATCCGGTGCTGGTCGGTGTTGCCTGCTCCGTAGGAGGCCACTTTTGGGAACATAGCCATGACGATCGCCCCTGGCAGGAAGGCAACCAGCCGTCCCAGCGTGGCGGCGTAGGCGAAGTCGGTATCATCCGGGAGGAAATGTTTAACTAGGATCACGTCCGCGTTCATCAATATCGCGTAGGCGCTCTGGATGAACACGCATTGCAACAGGTAGAATCGCATGCTGGGCAGTCGCTGGCCAGTGGAGCGGGAGGGCCGCAGCACCTGCCATAAGCCGGGCAGCAGTACGAAGGCCGCCGTATAAATGCCCAGGCTATGCCCCAGCATGGCCCATCCGCAGGCCGGATAAACAAACCATACAAAGCCGGCACCGAGCCCCAGTCGCACCAGTGCCCCCCCGATCGTGGCGGACGAACACCATCCAAAAAGCTGTAGGCCCTGGCCGGCGCCGACCAGCACGGCCAGCCAGAAAAGTGCCGGTAATGCGGCACCGACAATGATCACCGGTTCGGCCCGGTCAAGGTGCAGCAGTGCCGCCAACGGGGCATTCCAGATAATCGCGATCCCCCCGGACAGCACCGAAGGGATGCCTGCCAGCAGCAGCCATTTGGTCAATAATCGACGCACATCTCCGGTTCTGCCGCTCTGCACCAGCAGGCTGGTATGGTGGCTGAACCCGTTCGACAAGGTGGATAGCGGCAGGCTGATGATGACAAGCACCCCCATGAACGCCGTCAGCAGGGTATATTCCTCTCCAGAAAGGCCTCGACTTACCGCCATCTGGAAGAAAAGATTACAAACATGCACCACGGCCATGCCTGCAAACACGACTGCGGAATGCTTCAGCAGTTCATCGGAAAGGAGTTTCTTCAGCATTATAAAATATGGGCGAGGCGGGACTCGAACCCGCACACCTTGCGGCACAAGATCCTAAGTCTTGCGTGTATGCCAATTTCACCACTCGCCCGGTAAACTCCAGAAATAATTAAGAATAGTACTGTGTAATCCACGGTGTGATGTTGTCCGCACCAACCTGGATGATTTCCATTTCCCTGCGTGCATTTTCCGCCGAATCGGAGGCATGCGCGGCATTCACCATGATATTGCTGCCAAATTCACGCCGTACCGATCCGGGTCGCGCCTTGCTTGGATCGGTTGTTCCCAGGATTTCACGGATCTTGGCCACGGCGTCAATGCCTTCATAAACCAGCGCCAGGCATTCCTCGCGGGCGACGTTCTCTTTGTCTTCCTCTAGGATCCTTCCGGGGCGATAGCCGGTCATAAATTCAATGATTGACTCAAATTGCCATTTGGCAAAGACCGACCCCAGGCTCTCGCACAGCGTCCGGCATGGTTCCGCCGGTACATCAAACCCGAATTCCTTGCTCAGTGCCGCCACGGCCCTGTCGGTACCGATGTCCTTGAATTTCTTGCTCAAGGCATCTACTACCGGACCATAGAACTGCTCAGCCTGGGCAACTGTCATCTTGAACTTCTTGATCCCGATGATCCGCAGTCCGGCTCCGGAGAGTACGTCGATGATGCTACCCGTCCGCAGGCTTGGAACGCGGAAATTGTCCGGTTTTAACATGACCAGCGTACGCTCGATGTTACCTTCCGGGAAAACAACCGAGGATTGCACCAGTCCACCATCGCTTTCGGCATAGCGCTTCCAGACGGTGAGCGTCCGCTTTGCCCGTTCGAGCGTCGGGGCAATCAGCACTGCTGGCTCGAAATAGCGGACGGTACCGTCAGGATCTTGGACGTATTCGCCATAGGTTTCCCGCACCGTCTCCCCGCATTCCGCACGTACTCGTGCCGGACCGGTCACTCGCCAGATCTTTGCGATGGCATCGATGCCTTCGAAAAGCAGAAGCATGACGCGGTGGTGCCGCCCCGTTTTCTCGTTCACACCGAAGTTCTTGAGGATGTAGTCCGCAATCAGTGTATTCACCTCGGGGACACCATCGGAGTGGCGTATGGAATGGGCGTATTCCTGGATCAGCGCAGGCGATGGGTTGAATAAACGGGCGCCAACAAAATTCAAATCCGTGCGTGCCAGATAACGGGCGATCACCCCGCCGGTGCGGGATTTCGCCAGTGTGTGTGGCGTGACCATGACAAAGGCAAGCTCTCGATTCATTTCAACCTTATCTGCTGACGACAGCCTCTCTCGCGTTATTATCGTGTCACCGGCGAACCCGTCGCCAATGATTAGGGAAGTAGAGTCTATGCTGTCATCACACCGAAAGTCAACTTGAACTTTTCAAGAAAAAATTCAGTAATTCTGTTTACAGGGTTGCTGATCACTTGTACCTTTTCAAGGTTCACACGTTCGAGTCTGAAGTATGGAAAGGCTAAAAGTGGGGTAACGCCGCATGAGTAAACAACCGCATATCATCATATTCAATCCTGACCAGTGGCGGGCCGATGTCATGGGGCATCTGGGGAACCCGGCGGCGATCACCCCCAATCTGGATCGGCTGGTCGCCCGTGAGGCGGTTTCCTTTTCCGCGGCCTTTTGCCAGAATACGGTGTGCACCCCCAGCCGGTGCAGTTTCATGACTGGCTGGTATCCGCATGTCCGGGGGCATCGGACCATGTATCACATGCTGCATCCTGAATGGAATGAGCCGAATCTGCTGAAGATCCTTAAGGACAACGGCTATTATGTCTGGTGGGGTGGGAAGAATGACCTGACCCCTGCCCAGGAGCCGCTCGACCCCTATTGTCATGTGCGGTTCCGGCCCACCGACGCCGACTATCAGCGCTGGGGTTATGAGCC
>DIZZ01000054.1:0-21317 GCA_002428045.1 Verrucomicrobia bacterium UBA6015 | reverse complement strand
GGCGTCTCGACAAGGGAGACAAGGATATTTATTGCGATGGGGATTGGGCCATGGTGCTGGGGGCGATTGACCGCATCCGGAGTCATGAGGGCGATCAGCCCTTATGCCTCTACCTACCCCTCGGCTATCCACACCCGCCCTATTGCGTCGAGGAGCCATGGTACAGCATGATTGACAGGAATAAGATTCCGCAGCGGGCACAGGTGCCGGAAGGATGGGAAGGCAAGCCATCTATTCTCAAGGGGATCTGGGAGGGACAACATCTAAAGGGCTGGACGGAGGAGCGCTGGACCGAGTTGCGGGCGGTGTATTACGGCATGTGCACCCGGCTGGATCATCAGTTTGGAATGCTGATGGATGCCTTGCGGGAAAAGGGATATTACGATGACAGTGCCGTTTTCTTGTTTTCCGATCATGGGGATTTCACTGGGGATTACGGCTTGGTCGAGAAGACCCAGAATACGTTTGAGGATTGCTTGAGCCGGGTGCCCTTCATTGTGAAGCCGCCACAGGGGATTCCGATCAATCCGGGGGTGAGCGATGCGCTGGTTGAATTGGTCGACTTTTCGGCGACCGTTTATCAATTGACGGGAATCGAGCCGGGCTATGATCACTTCGGGAAAAGCGTATTACCGGTCCTAGCTGGGCCGCAGGACGAGCACCGAGATGCGGTTTTTTCCGAAGGCGGGCGACGGCGGGGAGAGCGGCAGGCGATGGAATGGGAAAGTAATTCTAGCAAGGCAGCGAATCTATATTGGCCTCGCATTTCCCTTCAGACGACGGACGATGGACCCTATCACACCAAGGCGGCGATGTGCCGGACGAAAACGCATAAATACGTCCAGCGGCTGTATGAGCAGGATGAGCTTTACGATCTGGTCTGTGATCCGATGGAAGAACATAATGTCATCAACGATCCGGCTCAACGCGAGGTGTTGATCGGCCTTCGAGAGCGGCTGCTGCGTTGGTACATGGAAACCTGTGATGTGGTGCCGCGCCAAACCGACAAGCGGTAAGCCGGGAAAAGGAAGGGATGGGCAACGTGACATCGGATGAATGTAAATCAAACATGGCGGACAATCGATCGGTGGTATTCCCTGGTGCGGATGAGGCGACACCGTCGCTGGCGCAGTACTTCAGTTGGATCAACAACACCAACGAGGGGGCGACTGAAAAACAGACGTTGGCAAACCTCGCCTTCTTCGAGTGGCTCCATGATGAGTATGGCATGAAACTCGACATCTACGCCTTCGATGCGGGGGCGATTGATGGGTGTGGCTTTTACGGATCCGACCGTTCGGAGCGCTTCAAGCGCCAGTTCCCGAACGGCTTTGCTCCCATGGTTAAGGCTGCCGCGCGCTTCGACTGTCGGCTCGGTATCTGGGGTGGCCCTGACGGTTTCGGCAACACCGAGGAGGAGGCTCGTGCCCGGATTGAGATGATGGTATCCCTCTGTCGTGATCACCATTTCATGCTTTTCAAGTTCGATTCGGTTTGTGGTGGCCTCCGTCCTGACAAGGTCAGCAATTTCGTCCAGATGATGGCCGAGTGCCGTAAATATGCGCCCGACCTGATCCTTCTGAATCACCGCCTTGAGCTAGGCGAAGGGCTTCCTCACGCCACGACGTTTCTCTGGGAAGGTCAGGAGATGTATAGTGATGTGAATATCACCAATCATCTGCCCGGGATCCACAGCCGTGTGGGTGAACTGGGCCGCGGCCTACCTCCGCAACTTAAGCGTCTTACCGAGGATCACGGCGTTTGTCTCTCATCCTGCCTTGACTACTGGGAAGATTCGTTGATCCTGCAAGCCTTTAACCGCTGCCTGATACTGGCCCCCGAAATCTATGGAAACCCATGGTTGTTGCGTGATGACGAGTTCCCCCGGCTGGCGCGAATCTACAATCTCCACCGCCGCTACCGCGATATCCTGGTCAACGGACGGGTTCTGGCGGAAGTCCCCTACGGCAAGGATGCGGTGAGTCGTGGTGATTCCGAAACCCGTTTCCTGACGTTTCGAAACCTAGGCTGGGAGCGAGTGACGATTCCGGTGACTCTGGATGAGCGTGTCGGGCTTGAGGCGCGGGGACGCGTTGAGGTGCGGCGCCTGCATCCCTATGAAACCGTGTTGGGCGATTTTGCCTGGGGCGAGACGGTCGATGTGGTGGTTGAACCCTTCCGAGCCTGCCTGGTGATGGCGAGTTCCAAGGCGATTTCTGAGATTGGTTTTCGCGGATGCGAGGGCGAGATTGTCAAGGATAAGCCCGGCGAGGATGCCGAGCTCAGGCTGCTGGGGTTGCCAGGCACCGAGGTCACGGTCCGGATCGAGGCACGCGGTTACGGAAACGCCCGCTTGGATGGGGTATCCGCAGATGCATTGCTTTCGGAAGGCGGCATGAAAATCCGATTTTCCGGGGATAC
This sequence comes from Verrucomicrobia bacterium UBA6015, assembly GCA_002428045.1. Taxonomy (GTDB): domain Bacteria; phylum Verrucomicrobiota; class Kiritimatiellia; order UBA8416; family UBA8416; genus UBA8416. The sequence goes on along the minus strand of DIZZ01000054.1, from coordinate 18,896 downwards.
GCCAAAAGCCCACTGGCATCGCAAGCTGGGACTTTTAAAGGCGATAGAGGTGCCGGCGGATGCCGAGGCATTTCATGAATCCTGTTGTTTTTCTTCCGATAGCAATGCCCTTGAAGTGCGCGAACTGCGTCGCGCCGGATTGAGTCGCTTCCCGGCGGTAGAGAATGCCCGCGCCGCTTTTTTCACGCAGGAGACATTCCGTCAACGGGGACTCTGGGACAGAAACCTTTTCGACAACGATCCTGAAAGCTTCTTTGGTGTTTGCCGGCGATATCGCGATATCCGCGTCCGGGGCGGTGCCTTTCGCCTCGATTTTGGAGAGGCCGTTGCAATCGACAGGCTTATCCTTGAGACGAAAGATGATTACAATATGCAACCGATCCGGAACCATGAAGCAGTTTCCGGCTGGGTCTCGGTCGATCTACGAACTTGGATGCCGGTCAAGGGATTTGCTGATGGCGACATCCAGTTCCCGATTGATGTTAATTTTCCGGTACGCTACTTCCGGATGGACAAGGCACCCGATCGTATCAATGAGGTTCGTGGGTTCTATCAGGGGACGGCGCTGATCCGGACTGACTGGAGGGCGAGTAATCTCTTTGCGCCGACCTTCGGTGCTACTGCCGCCTGGCAGGCGATGATCCGAGTGGATGAGGTTTACGAAGGTAGTTATCTCGTGGTGCCTGTCTTTGGTCCCCACGTGCCAGAATCGGTCTGTGCGGCGGCTCGGTGCGGCGAACGGTATCTTGGTGCTGCTCGGCGGGCGACCTCCTACATGTCGAATGTCTTCGAGCAACGCGTTAGTCCTGGCCGGAGTTATAGTTTTTTCATTCCTTTGGACAAGGCGGTCGAGGGTAAGTTAATCGATGTGTATTTGATTGGTAGATCCGATTGTGCCAAGGAGGCAATCTCGGGCGAGGTATGGCTGACTGCGTATCCGCCCCCGTATCTGGCTCGCCGTGTGGTATTGGGCGGTACGTCCGGTTATGTGGACTGCACGCGGATCCGATAATAACCGTTCGCTGACCAGAAATATGACTTCATGTACACCTACCTGCAGTCTAATCAAGTGTATGATGTCAAAAGCGGCGGCATGGTTGACTTCTCCTTACAACCGGAGGAATCAGACAGGACTCGCTTGCCAAGGATTATCTCAGCTATCCCGAACCGGGTTCAGTCTGGTCTGAATCCCTCAAATTATGATGCGGATTCCATTGGGGGACTTGTCGAGTCGATTCCCGCTCGGTATGCTATCGGTGGCAAGAAGGTAACAATATTCTATCGGGAGATCAAAGGATTATGGAAAACATTGAAAAACGAGCCGTTTCGTCATCTTGTGCCGGGTTTACGTTGCTGGAGATTCTCATTGCGATTGCGTTGCTGGCAGCAATTGCCGGACTGCTGGTGACGAATCTGGATCGGATTCTGGGCGGCGGACGCGAGGAGGTGGCTCGGCTATATGTGGAAGAGACGCTGACAACGCCGCTCTTGTCCTATCGCATCAACATGGGGCGGTATCCCACCACGTCGGAGGGACTCGATGCCTTGTTGCGGAGGCCTTCTGAAGACGCCGTGTCCTGGCGTGGGCCCTATATCAAGCAGTTGAACCCCGATCCATGGGGGAATCCTTATCAATACCGCAGCCCGGGGGATCATAATCCAGACGGCTACGACCTCTGGTCGTGGGGCCCGGACGGAAAGGAGGGCGATCCGGATATCGCTAATTGGCGAGAGGGCAAGGAGACAGGGGCGGCTGGCAGCCAACCCTGATGATCTATGAAGCGCAAGTCTGGATTTACCGTCGCCGAAGTCCTTATGACGCTGCTTCTTCTGGTGGCCGTGGGAGCGGTGCTTGTGGTGCCAGCCCAACGAATGGCGGAACAATTGAGCGTGCGTCCGCTGGAAACCGTGGTGATTGCCGCCGTGCGTGATGCTCATTATCTCGCGAGGTCCCGCAATGAGGGGGTTTTCCTAATGCATGTGGTGGAATCGAATATGCTGCGGATTGCCGCGCAGGACGGTGTGGTGCTGGCAGAAATCGCGTATGCTGCCAGCGACGGAGACCGGTCCACCGATATCCGCTTTCACCGGCTTCTGCCTGAAGATCCAGAACGGATCGGGGAGGACTTCAAGTGGGAAGATCAACCGGTCGATACCATCCTTTTCAGCCCCAGCGGTGTATCCGTCCCGTTCGCCATTCATTTGGCGCAAGCTGGCAAGAGCAGATGTCTGGTGATGGATCCCTTTTCGAGTGATGTGCTTAAAAGAGAAGAGGCGCTATGAAGCGGGCAGGTTTCACGTTGGCCGAGACCGTGGTCGCCCTGGCTCTGTTTTCCGCCGCCGCCGTGGTCTTTTGCCAGGCGGCACTGAATGCCCGCATGGCTCTGCGTCGGCCTGACGACGATGCGCAGTATCAGGCGCATGTGCATACCATCCAGAATGAAGTGCTTCGCCTTACTGACCGCAATGCCGTGGAAGCGGGTGGAGAAATGTCCTTGCCGCTCCGCGTGCGTAAAGCGCAACTGGACGCAGGGGTTGCCGCCCCCGAGCGAGTCGTCGCCCGCTGGACAGCGACCGTGCTGCCCACCCCATTACTCGATTTGCATCAAATCACGTTGACCATCACCTTTTTGCAAGCCGAGGTCACGGCGGAGGCGCATGAGCGGGTTTTCAATGTTTACCGCCCGAATTGGTACGACCCCGACGATCGGGACACGCTGCGGGTTGCGAAGCAACAAGAATGGGATCGAAACCGCGAAAATCAGCCATGAAACCTTTACGTTCCACATCGCCTCGTTGCTTGAAATCGGGGCTAACCTTTATTGAGGTCTTGCTTTCCATCGCGTTGCTGACGATGATTCTGGGGACGGCCACGCAAGTTCTTTTTACGCTTGTACATTTCTGGCACGAAAGCGAAGAAGAGCCGCGTTTCCTGAGGCATATGGAGGGGGTGACGGGGTTTCTGTCCTTCGCGTTTGTCAATTCACCAACGGTATCGTCTGCTCTCCATCATCGTAACCTTCGGTGGCAGCCCCCCCCCGAAGGCGAGAGTCCGACGTTCAGTTTCAGCCTGCCGTTTGGTCATCCGTTCTTTGTCACCCCATTCGTGCCCCTGCCGCCTGTGACGGCCTGGCTGCTGTTTGATGGAAACTCCACGTTGTCCCTGTTGTGGCATGTGCCGCCAGAGTTGACCGAACAACGTCTCCGGTTGCATCGGACGCTGCTCTCGGCTTGGGTTAAAGAGGTTGAAATCGGATATTTCGACCCGGATCGAAATATCTGGGAGTATGAGTCACTGGCTGGCGATGCGTCTGGCGCGCAGCGTGCNNGGATCCGTGCGCATTGTGTTTGAGAAAGAGGGACAGGAATTCACGCGGTATGTCAGGCTGGATGGGCAGGATCAAAATGCATTACTCTATTAGTTCGAATACCCGCACGGGAGGCGCATTGCTGCTGGTCATGGGATTCATCCTGCTGGCCAGTTGGTTGATGCTGCAATTCATGGCACGCGTCCGTGCCGAAATGAATTTGAGTACAGATCGCCATCAATCAACCTATGCACGTTCCGCCGCCTTCCAAACGTTGGACATGGTGATCGCTGTGCTGGCGGAGATAAAGTTGCTGGATGGCCAGCTCTACAGCCCTGTGCAAGGCTGGGGCGATGTTCTTGGCTATGCGGGTTTGACCGGAGGCGACGACGTGGACGGTATCGACCCGCAACGATGGCCCGTCACCCATTATCCCGGCGTGCAAGGCGGCGAAGCCGCTGACTTCAGGATGCCGCCCGGACTCGACATCGCCGTCGAGATTCAAGATGAGTCCGGTTTGCTACCATTGAATCATACCAGCGACGCCCGGTGGAAGACGTTCTTCGAGGCTATGAACGTTTCTCCAGCCGATATCAATATCCTCACCGACAGCCTTTTGGATTGGATTGATAAGGATAACCAGCCACGATTGAACGGTGCGGAATCGGACACCTATTTGTTGAGCAATCTGCCCTATGAAGCGGCCAACAGATCCATTTACGATTTACAAGAGCTACGTCTGATTCAAGGCTTTGACCGTCTCTTTTTCGATACGTTCGGGGTCCCTAATGAGCTGTTTCGTTCGTTTGCGGAGAATGTGTCGACCTGGAGCGCGGGCCCCGTCAACCTGAATACCGCGCCGACCCTCGTCCTGACTGCGCTTGCAAAGGACCTGAATTTCGATCAGCAACGGGTTGAGGATTATCGGGGCGGCTCCGATAGGCAATCCGTTGCCAATGCAGGCCGCATCCTCCGTCCTGATCTGACTGCCACCGATATTCCCCTTGATAACAGCGGAAAACCGCTTGATTTTTCAGCACCGAGCCGTTTTCTGAGTGTACGCATTCATGTTGGCACCGGCGGATCTCGCTTCGGGTTGACCGCTCGCCTGGATACGGCCGTGGCGGATGATGCGGGGGTGTATCCCATACGCATCGCGGATTTGCAGGTCTGGGGGGGGAACTCATGAGCAGTACCGAATCGCAGCCGTTCCCCGAGGTTCAGGGGGTCCGACTGGTCTCTTCAGCCCGCTTTGTGGCCGATGTCCTGCCGATTCCAGCGGGTGTCGGTCGCAAGGAGCTTACAGGATACGTGGAGGGCGAGGTTGAGCACCTGTCGATGTTGCCCTTGGAGGATCTGGCATGGGGATATCTACAGGATCGGAAGGGCCCCGGTGGCCCCATCCTGGCCTATGCGGCGCTACAGGATCAAGTGCGCTCGGCGGACGACATGTCCTGTTTTGCGGTCCTTCCGCATTTCTGTTGTTTGGGCGGGGGGACGTGGAGGCAGCCGACATGGGTTGTCCTGCAGGAAACGGATTGCGTGACCGTGGTTCGGTTCCCCGCCAAGCGTAATGTTCCCAACTATGTACGCAGTTGCTTTACCCCGGCGAAAGGCGTCCTAAGCGAAGATGTCATCTGGCAGGTCCGTGATCGTATGCTGGAGGAAGCACCACGTGAAAACGACGACCAGGAGATCGAGGGGGTGGTCCGATGTGCTGGCATGCGTATCAAAGGGAAAGACCAGATTGTGTTCTCGCTGGAGCGGCAGATCGAGCGCAACAGTCGCTGGCAACACTGGAAATCGGCACGCCTTGAACCGGAATCCGTGCTGTTGAGCGCTGATATCCGGGACGATGTCTTTCTGCAGGGCGAACGTCAGCGGCGCCATAATCGGCGCCAACTCACGACACTCCTGCGCGTGGCCGCCGTGTTGATCGTTTTACTTGGGATCTGGCAGGTTCGCCACTACATGGCCCGTCGGGCGCACGAGTCACTTGTGCGTAAAATCGAGGATCGCCGTGCCGCCGTTGCCTCCCTGCAGGAGAAGGAGTCCATGAGTCGTTCCACGGCGGGGGTCAACGCACCAGCCATGGAGGCCTTCAACTGGCTCATGGCCATGAACATTGTCCGGCCCGAGACGGTTTCCTTCGCGAGCGCCACGTTTGCCCGGTCGGGGCGAATCGCGATCTCCGGCGAGGCTCCCAGCGTGGCTGTGGTGACCCAGTATGCCCAAGCCTTGCGCGATACGAAACACTATGCGGAACTGGATATCCGCGACATGCAAAGTACACAGCGCGGCGTCACCTTCATGCTGGTCGCCCGTGTTGTGCCGGGGGGACCTCCGGTCATTCCTCCAGCGCCCCCGAAGGAGGCAACGCAACCATGAATGCGACCGATATATTCAGCCGCATGTCGGCGCGCGAGCGCACCATGCTCGGTGCCTTAATCCTGGTTGGTCTACTCATCTGGGGCAGTTGCCTTTGGCGTATGCACGACGCGCTGTCGGCCTTGCAGGTCTCCGCGCAAAGCGAGTGGTCGCAGCAGGAGGCATGGCTTGCCAATGCGGAACAGATCGAGCGGGAGCTGACGGCGGAGCGGGATCGCATCGATACAGCCTCCACGCTTGACGCGGCCGGGTTGGTGGAGGCCGTCGATGCGTTGGCGCGGGCCCGCGAGTTGACCTATGAACTGGGAGCCCCGATGACGACGGAAGACAAACTGTTGCGTTGGCACACCCTGCGAATCGGCATACGCAACGCCCGCCTTCCCGACGTGATCCGTCTGGAGCGAGGCATACGCGCCCGATATCCCTATTTATCGTTGGATGAGTTGTCGATAACGGCCAATCGTGCAGACCCGCGCATCATGAGTGTACGGTTGACGGTTTCCGCCTATCAATCTCGTCTTGCAGAACCTGTCAGCGTTCCTGTGCCTATCCCGGAGCCGTTCCCTGAACCTGCTCCAGAGGAGGTTCCCGTGAACGATGTTGAGTCCCCGGAAGCAACACCGGGCGTTTTGTCAAAACCGGAGGAGACGACGTGAACACTAGATATCAGCAAAAAAAAGTTATTATCGCGCTATACACGCTTTGCATCGGAATCAGCAGCCTGACGCCTTTTGCACCGCTTCGTGCAGCCGAGACCAATGATGTCCTGCAGATCGTCTGCTCACCCGTTGGGGCACTCGATCCCGCCGAGTCCGTCGGCGCGGTGGTCTTTGCCAAGATGCCAGCGTCACAAGTCCTGGGTATGCTGCAGACGTTGAGCGGACGCACCGTGATTCCTGGTGCTGGATTGCCGGGCACGCCACTTGCATTTCGAAGTGCCAATTCCTTGCGCAGAGACGAGGCCATCCTGGCGGTGGAAACCCTGTTACGCATGAACGGCGTGATCCTAGTCAAGAGCGATGCCGGCTTCATTGAGGCACGCCCCGCCGCGCAAGCCATGACGTCTGGACCGATCCTGTTGGATGGCGAAACACTCGACGACCTCGATGGGCAACAAATCTATGGCCGGATATTCGATTTGAAGCACACCACCGTGAATGATGCCTTTAACCAGGTTCGGGGGATGCTCTCGCCGGGCGGACTCTCCAGCATCGCGATCCTGGCGTGGCGTGATTCCCTGCTTATTTTCGATTCGCGGAAGAATCTTGAGGCGATTGAGAGGATGCTCGACAGACTGGACCAACCGGTTGATCGGCGCGTCGAGGTGTTCGTGGTCCAGGTCAGGAACAGTAATGTGCAAAACCTGAATCAGGCACTTAGCCATGCGCAACGGAACCGGGCCAATCCAGCATTGAGCCGTGCTCAATTCCACATCAACCCTCAGGCCAATCATATCGTCGTCGTGGCGCCGACGGCTGACCGCGCCAGCATCGAGGCGCTAGTGGCCAGCCTGGACAACGACATCGCCCCGCTCACGACAAGCCGCCTGCTGCCGGTCAAGAACGGGAATATCCGCTCCGTGTATGCCATCTTGAACGGCATCATACGGCACCAGCAGCAGGCATGGAGCCGATCTGGCTTGCGCGCCGACGTAACGAACGGTCAGGGTAAGGCACCCGACAAGCCCCCGACGGCATTGCAAGACCAGGCCGGCAGTCCCAACGATGCAGAGGCGGCTCCGGTCAAGCCTGTCAGCACGCCTCCGGATGTTGTGGCGGAGCTGCAGCACGCATCGCAGGATCTACAGTTCAGTTCGTACATGAGCCTTTGGATGGACCTGGCTAATAACGCCATCGTCGCTTATGGTACGCCGTCGGACATCGCCCGTGCCGAAGTGCTGATCGCTGAACTGGATCATGAATACACCCCGACGACAAAAGCCAAGACCATTACGATTCGCCATGCGGAGGCCTTGGCGGTGGCGGCGACAGTGAGCCGCATCGTCACTATGCAGCAACAGGTCTTTCAGCGGCAAGGGATTGGTACGGCGCTGACACGGGCGGTGCCAACGACGGCGACGTCCGTCGAGACCGACGCCGGGGTCGGGTATGAATTCACGCCGTTCGCCATGCTGCATGCCGATCGACCCTCAAACGCCATCTTTCTCTATGGCACCCCTCATGACGTCGAACGCATGGAGAGCCTGATCGCCGAGTTGGACCGGGATACCGCGCCGATTACGCGCAGCCAGATGGTAAGCCTCCAACACGCCGATGCCGATACATTGAGTCGTCTGGTCGCGGCGCTGATCCTGCAACAGCGCCGCACCTTCCAGCAGCGCGGACTCCGCACGACGGTCGAGGACGAAAAAGGGTCCGCCGAACAACAAGCGGAATGGGTGCTGGGGTTCGAGTTCAGCGATTTCGCGTCGGTTATCGCCGACCGCCGCAGTAACGGGATCCTGGTCTACGGCACCGACGGAGATATCCGGCGTATCACCGCGATTGTTGAAAAGGCGGATATTGCCGTTGAACCCATCACGACGAGCCGGATCCTGCCGTTGCGGCATGCCGATGTCAATCATCTGGCGCGCGTGCTGCAAATCATCGTGTCTGGACAGCGCCGGGCGCTCCAACGGTTTGAATCCGTCGGCGTCGACCGTGAGAAAGATGACACGCGGGATCCCGCGCCCACCACGGCCGAGGGCGAACCTGCGCTGCAGTTCAGTCCGTTCCTGTCGATCGTCCCGGATGCCCGCAATAATGCACTGATTGTTTACGGCACGCACGCGGATGTGAATCATGTCGCCCGGTTAGTGGAACAAACCGACGTGGAAGTGGCACCCACCACCTTCAGCAAGGTGTTCCTGATGCGACATGCGCAATCGACGCAAGTCGCTGGCATGTTCATGGCCATCATCAATAACCAGCGCCGTGCCATGGTGCAGGTGCAATCTCAATTTCGAGCCGTGCATTATGGGACCGATAGTAAAAGCAAGGAGTCCCAAGACAAACCCATCGAATCCCTCTTCGATCCCGGTCAGGCCATGCAATTCAGCCCTTACGTCTCCGTGGTGGCCAATCCTCGCAATAACTCCGTGCTGGTCTATGGTACCAGCGAGGACATCAAGCAAATCGAGGAACTGGTCACGCAGACGGACATCGAAGTGGCCCCTCGAACGCAGAGCCGTGTCTTTGTGATCCGGCACGGCGACGCCAACGAGATCGTGCGAACGCTCAACCCGTTGATTCAGGCGCAGCAGCGCGCCCGCGAGCGAGAATCAACGCTGCGCCGATTCTTCCGTCCCCGGGACGACGAAAAAAGTCAAACGGAAACGGAGACGGAGACCGACCCGTTGCCTAGCGTCGAGGAAGGCGAGGAACCCTTGGTTGACGAGGGAGGGGATGTCGAGAGCGATCTGCAGTTCAGTCCCTATATCTCGTTGACAGCGGATAAGCGGGCAAACACGGTGATTGCCTACGGTACACCTTTCGATCTGGAACAACTGGACTACCTGGTCAATCAGATTGATCGCTTGCTACCGCAGGTGCGGATCGAAGTGGTGATTGCCGAAGTATCGTTGTCCGAAGGGCAGGTATCGGGGTTAAGCTCGTTTGGATTTGCCTATGACAATCCGTTCGATTTCCAACGCGGGGCAAGCGTTATTGCAGCCGGACAACAGGGCGTTACGGCCGTCGGGACTGGCGAATCCGTCAAGAATACCAGCGGAACCACGCCGGCAGGATCTGCCGTCGGGCGAGGGGGGGTGATCATGACAGGCCCGCAACTCGATAGCGAAGGCAATCCGGCGATGGATATGGGGATCTCGTTTGATCCGTTCAGCATGCGATCCGTGTTCCGTGTGGCCCGCGACGACCGCAATGTCCGGATCCTTTCCGCACCGAGCATAACCACCATGCATAACCGCCCGGCGCACATCAATGTGGGCGAAGCACGTCCGATCATTACCAGCTCCTCCTCGACACTCGACCGCAACCTCGCCACCCGGTCTGAAATCGAGTATCGCGATATCGGTATTCAATTGACGGTAAGGCCGCTAATCAGTGAAGACGGCGTGATCCAGTTGGATATCGAGCAGGTTGTGGAAACAGTCGTGGATACCCAGACGATCGACAATAACGTACAACCCATCATCGGCACCCGTCGCGCCAATTCGTTTGTCAGTGTGCAGGATAAGCAGCTATTGATCATGGGAGGGCTGCAATCCGTCGAAACCACAATGGCCGAAGGGCGTGTCTTTATCCTTGGCGATATTCCGTTGCTGGGCCGGCTCTTCCGTCCTCGCAAAAAGGTTTCCACGGTGCGCGAGTTGATCATTTTCATCCGCCCGGAACTGGTGTCAAGTACGCCGATTGCCGGTGCATTCCATACCGATCCAAAGCAGATGCGACCGGCCGAGGCGGAGGTTCGGCGATTCTATGACACAGGCGAATTCGAGCACGACCCGCGAGGTATTCATGAGCCGGAACCGACGCGCTGGCAGCGCTGGTTCGGACGCCGTAGCGAGTCCAAGGTCAAGGATGCACCGCCGCGCGTACCTGGCGAAAATCCTCCCGCGGAGGCCCAGCCAAGTGTGGATACACCACCGCCCGCGGAGGCCCAGCCAAGTGTGGATACACCACCGCCCGCGGTGGCCGAGTCACCTGTAGATACACCACCGCCCGAGGAACCGGCAAAGACGGAGGATAAACCGTGAGCCTGCAAGTTAATTCACAGGGTCGCGCCAGTCGTCGTTCAGTGCTGCCGGTATGCCTCGGGCTGCTGGCAGCAACCTTCCTACCTGTGTCACGGGGGGGGGCTGATGATCTGGCAGCCTATCAATCGCTGTTGGATAATTCTCCATTCCTGACCCCGGCCTTCAAGGCACAACTCGCACGGCGCGACCGCACGGCGATCATTTTCCTAGGTTACACCCGGATCGGCGGGACATTGTATTTTGCGTTATTTGATGGCAAGCCAGACAAGACCTATTGGCTAACCCTGAATGCGGAAGAGGATAATATCCGCATCGAGCGATTTGATGAAAAAACGGAACGATTAAATATCACTGTGGATGGCATCAGTTTTGAACTAAGCCTGTAGAGGACCTCACACCATGCCGCATGAAACCATCGAAGAGCAATCCATGTTGCGCCAGGTCATCCGTGATCTGAAGCCGGAGACGGAACAACAGATCGATGCCGCGTCCCGGCGCGAGCGGTTGACCCTTCTCTCCAACGCCAGCGGCATCGATGCCATGGAGTTATTGATCCTGATCGGGCATGCTAGCGGGGTGCAAGTCCTGCATCGCTTTGAGCCGGATGTCGATACGACCAAGGGATTGCCAGAGCGTTTCATCCATAGTGGTTTCCTGTTGCCGATCGTGCCGCCACCCGATACCGCTGGCAAGCGAGGAACGCTTTGCCTGGCCACCTTATGGCCGCCCGACGCGCGGCTCAAGCGGTGGGCTTACGCCGTGTGCGGCGGCGATCCCGAATGGTTCCTGGTTGATCCAGAGCGCCTCATGCGGACCATTTCCGTGCGTTTTGGTGTTGGGGCTGGTAGCTTGGATGCCTCCGATGAGATCGGGCGTCCCGGCGATGAGAACGATCAGGAGGACGAGAGTGCGGCGATTATCCGGTTTGTGGATGAAATCGTCAAGCAAGCCATGCGTGATCGTGCGACGGATATCCACTTTGAACCCCGCAAGGATAGTCTGCAGATCCGTTACCGGATTGATGGAAAGCTCGTCCCCGTGCATGTACCACCCAATCTGGTATCCTTCCAGAGTGCCATTATATCGCGCATCAAGATCATGTCGCGCATGAACATATCCGAAAAGCGGCGACCGCAAGATGGACGCATCACGTATGGCCGCGGGCATCAGGAAGTCGATGTCCGCGTGTCGACCCTGCCGACCATGTACGGGGAAAGCGTCAGCATGCGGCTGCTGAACGAGCAAAGTCAGCCCGTCTCCATCCAGGAACTAGGATTCCTGCCCGACGACGAGCAGCGCATCAATAAAGTCCTTGAAATGCCCCATGGGATCCTGCTGATCACCGGACCGACCGGATCCGGGAAAAGCACGACGCTGGCGGCGTTCATGCGCCAGATCGGTACGCCCGAGCGTCGCATCATTACCGTCGAGGATCCGATTGAGTATGAGATCCCGCAGATCAACCAAACGCAGGTCAACCATGAGATCGGACTCAGTTTTGCCAACGCGTTGCGCAGCGTACTGCGTCAGGATCCCGATGTCATCATGGTCGGGGAGATTCGCGACCGTGATACGGCGGATATCGCGATTCGCGCATCGCTGACCGGTCATCTGGTGTTGAGTACGCTCCATACCAACGACGCTCCGGGTGCCATTGTACGCCTGGCTGACATGGGAATCGAACCGTTCCTGGTTGCCTCGTCCATGAAAATGGTGATCGCCCAACGCTTGATCCGGCGCTTGTGCCCGCATTGCGCGGTTCCTGACGATACCTCCGCCGATGTGGTCCGATCCTGCCTTATGACTCTCGGGATTCCAGCCGCCGAGGCGGCCGACGCCACGGGGTTGAGGAAGCCTTCGGGGTGCGAGGCGTGCAGCAATCTGGGATTCAGGGGGCGGATAGGCATGTTTGAGCTCCTGACGATCTCCGAGGCGATCCATGCCTTGATCGTTCAGCGGGTCAGTGCCCATGTCATTCGTCGCCAGGCTTTGAGGGAGAGCATGCGCAGCCTGCAGCAGTGCGGGTGGGACCATGTGAAGGCAGGGCGTACAGCCCTGTCGGAGATCATGCGATACGCGGATGCGGGCAGCGAATCGGCCGACGAAGCGTCTGTCGCGGAAGTGGAGGGCTGACCGCGATGCCGCGATTTTACTATAAGGCCGTAGGCACCGATGGGGCCTCAACCAGCGGCACGTTCGATGCTGCCGATGCCACGGCCGTGCGGCGTGGTCTGCGCGAAAAGAAATTAACGCCGATATCCGTGCAGGCACTCGATGCCGGAGCGAGCTCAACACCGAAGACCTCGCGAGAGGTGCCCCCGAGGAACGTATTCCCGGTCGACCGCGAGCGGCTGTTGAAGGAATCGATCAGCCGGAGCGATGCTGATAAAATCAGTTTGGCATTCTTTGCCAAGCTGCACCAGTTGGTGGTCAACGGCATGCCACTGGGGGATGCCGTCAAGGCGTTGAGCCAGCGCCTGACCGTGCCACGTCTGAAGACCTTGAGTGGATGCCTGTGGCATGAGCTTAGCCGTGGGACGACCATGGGACACGCCATGCAAACCCTGCCCAACGTGTTCGATCCAACCACTATCGCCATGATCGAGGCGGGTGAAGCCACAGGTAATGTGGCCCCGATCCTGGCCAATATCATCGAGATGATTGATGGTCGTAGGCGGTTGCGCAAGGAGGTTCTGACCGGTTTGGCATATCCGGCCTTTTTGCTTGGCATGGTGGTTTGTGTGATGCTCTTTGTGTTGTTCTATCTTATGCCTAATGTGCAGTCCATGATGACCTCCATGGGCGGCGAGTTGAGCCTGCCCACGCGGCTGGTCATGGGCTTTGCGAAATTCAGCCTGACTGGCGGACCCTTCCTGATCGGCATTACCGTCGGTGCCGTATTGCTTATCCGGCAATGGCGTAAGACGCCCGGCGGACGCCTGATAACGGACCGCAAATGCCTGTCGCTGCCAGGCATCCGGACCCTCGTCCGAAACGCGGAACTGGCACGGCTTTGCAACCTGACGGCCGTGCTGCTCGCCAGCGGGGTGGACACCACCGTCGCCTTACGCTTGATTGAGCGCGCCGTCCGTAATGAGCACTTGCGGGTGCTATTCAATGGTGCCCGAGTCTTCATCAACGACGGCCTCTCCTTTGCCGACGCGCTCAGGCGTCAGGAGCTCCTGCCCGACATGGATTTGGACGTGTTAAGCATCAGTGAGGATGCGGGCGACCTTGTCGCCGGATTCCGCAGCATTCATCAAGTACGGCAGGAGGAGTTGCGCGAACAACTCAAGCGTATGACGGTCTGGATCGGCACCGGCTCTCTCATTTTTGTCTTTGTGCTCGTCGCCCTGCTCGTTTTCGGCATCCTCAGCAGCATCCTTCAACTCAGCCGCAGCGTTCTTGGTTAATTAAAAATCAGAACTGGACAGGCTCTGGATGATACGACAGAATATCGATATTAACCGGTCACTTTGACGTAACTTTAAGGAGGTTTCCCATGACGACTCAGATTGCAGCGCAAATGTTTACCGTACGTGAGTTCACCAAGACCGCCGCCGATTTCGCGGCCAGTTTAAAGAAACTGGCGGATATAGGGTATCCCGCTGTACAGCTTTCCGCCGTGGGGGCGATGAACGGGGAAACGCCGGAGGTGAGTGCCGCCCTGGCCGGGCGTATGCTGGCCGATCACGGGCTCAAGTGCATCGCTACCCACCGGTCGTGGGAGGCTCTGCGGGATGCAACCGAGAAGGAGATCGAGTTCCACCACTTGGTCGGCTGTGATTTCGCGGCGATCGGCGGGATTCCAAAGCCGTATGAGCACTCCCTTGCCGGATATCGGCATTTTGTGAAGGATGCGATCCCGGTCATCCAGAAGCTGAAGGCGGCGGGTATCCGCTTCGGACACCACAACCACAGCTCGGAATTCTACAAGCCCGCCGGGCAGCATCTCACGCTGGAGGATATCCTGATTGATGAAGCGCCGGCGGATCTGATGCTGGAACTCGATCTGTACTGGATTGAGCACGCGGGTCTCAATTGCGCCAACATCCTGAAACGGGTGCCGGGCCGGGTGCCGGTGATTCATATCAAGGATAAGGAAGTGGTCGAAGGCAAAAACGAGACGCGCATGGCTCCTATCGGGGAAGGCAATCTCGAATGGGACCGCATTATATCTGCCTGCCGCGCAGCTGGTGTGAAATGGTATGCGGTTGAGCAGGATCAATGCTTCCGCGACCCGTTTGATTGCCTCACGTCCAGCTTTGATTTCCTGCGGTCCAAGGGGGTCTAAGGGGGTTGTGGACACCGATGGACGTCCCATCAATGCCCACGGCGGGGGCGCTCTTTTTCACGAAGGGGTCTCTTGCTATTCCTCTTAACGTATTGTGCAGCACCGTTAGGACGTTCGTCTCTGGGAGTGAGGATATTATATAAAAATGATGCTGAAATGCTTGTGTGTGTGGTTGTTGGTCGTGACGGTGGGGCAGGGGGCGGACATCGCCAGTGTCTTCAGTGATCACATGGTGTTGCAACAGGGGATGCCGGTACCCATCTGGGGAACTGGAAAGGGCGGTGAAAGCGTGACCGTAACCTTTGCCGGGCAGGAGAGATCCACCCAGGCGGATGACAAGGGGCGCTGGATGGTTCGTCTCGATCCGCTGGCCGCATCGGCGGAGCCGGGCACGCTGACCGTTCGCTCGGCGGATGGGGATATAACAATCTCCGATGTGCTGGTCGGCGAGGTCTGGCTTGCTTCTGGTCAGTCCAACATGGCGTTCGGTCTATCCAAGTCAACAGGCACGCCCGAAGCGAAAGCTCCTGATCCGTTGATTCGTTTGTTGCAAGTGCCGAGAAAGCCAATTCCGGAGCCAGCGGAGAGCATCCAGGCCTCTTGGACACGGTCTGACGGCAAAAATCTTGGCGGTTTTTCGGCGGTGGGTTATTTCTTCGCTAAACATCTGGCTGCCACTCGCAAGGTGCCGATCGGCATCATCAACAGTTCGGTGGGGGGCACTCCGGCCCAGGCGTGGACACCGCGTGAGGCCATGACTGGCAATCCGAAGTTGAAACCCCTGATTACGGAATTCGATAAGCGTGTAAAAACATACGATCCTGTCGTTGAAGCGACGAAATACAAGGACGAGTTGGCGAAATATGAAGCCACGATAGCCAGGAATCCAGAGGCGAAACAAAAAAATGGACGACCGCTGCAGTCGCCCAATCCGCCGGTCGAGCCCAGCATTTATCAGCGCAGTCCAACCACCCTATACAACGGGATGATCGCGCCGCTGGTACCGATGGCGATTCGCGGCGTCATCTTCTATCAAGGCGAAGGAGACTCCGGTGCTGCTGAGCTATATCGGACTCAATTTCCAACGTTGATCCAATCTTGGCGCAAGGATTTTGGACACGAGTTTCCCTTCCTTTTTGTTCAGATCGCACCGCATCAGAACATGGTGCCGGAGATCCGGGATGCTCAGCTTTTCACATGGAAGACGGTGCCCAAAACCGCCATGGCGGTGATCACCGACTACGGCCATCCGACCGACATCCATCCAGTGGACAAGCAGCCGGTGGGGGAGCGTCTGGCTCTGGCGGCAAGAGCCCTTGCCTATGGCGAGAACATCGTGTATTCCGGGCCGCTCTTCGACACGCTCGAGATCCGCAGCAATCAGGCGGTGTTGTCATTCAAGCATGTGGGCGATGGCCTGGTGGCCAAGACCGACACGCTGGTCGGTTTTGACATCAGCGGCGGTGGCACCAACTTTGTGCCAGCCTCCGCCGTAATCGAGGGGAATACAGTGGTGGTGACCAGTGATAAGGTGGAAAAACCGGTCGCTGTCCGCTATGGCTGGAGCAATATCCCGGAAGCCAGCCTCTACAACAAGAACGGCTTGCCCGCGACCCCATTTCAATGTGAACTTTGGCAATAACCCCTTTGTAGTGTTGATAATGGATCATTATAAGAAAGGAACATGGATATGACGACGTTTGAGAATGTAACGGTGGTGAAAAAGGCGAATGTATATTTCGAGGGACGGGTGACGAGTCGGACGATCCGCTTTGCCGACGGTTCAAGGAAGTCGCTCGGGGTCATGCTGCCTGGCGAGTATGAGTTTGGTACCGCCGAGAAGGAAATCATGGAGATTCTCTCCGGCGAGCTGGATGTCATGCTGCCAGGGGCTTCCAAATGGAAGGCAATCAAGGGTGGAGAGGCCTTTGATGTCCCGCCATCGGAAAAATTCAAGGTGCACGTCAAGACCCTGACCGACTACTGCTGCTCGTTTATCGCTTGAAAGGGCTGGCATGACCGCTAAAACCGACAAGGTGAAGTTGCCAAACCAGGCAACCTTCCTCAATCAGAACGCCGACGATGAGGCAGTGGCAACCGGTAAGATCCGCAACAAGCCGGAGCGATTGGAGGCTTTTCGCGACCAGGCGCTCGGGATGTTTATCCATTGGTCACTGGACTCGCAGCTCGGATCGGTGATCAGCCACAGTCTCGTGGGCGCGGATGATGACTATGCCCGCCGTTTCTTCGAGGAACTGCCGCGATCCTTCTATCCCTCGAAATACGATCCAGTCGAGTGGGCAGCCCTGGCGAAGCTCTGCGGGTTCAAGTATGCGGTTTTTACGAACAAGCATCATAGCGGGTTCTGCATGTTTCATACCCGGACGACGGACTTTTCCATCGCGCATACCCCGTACAGGAAGGACATCACTAAAATGTACGCCGATGCCTTCCGCGGGGTCGATCTCGGTGTCGGGTTTTATTTCTCGCCTGATGATTTCTGGATATTGCACAGGCAGGGAAAGTCGATCGCCCGCAACGTGCCGGAGGTTATGCCTCTTAATAATCCGGAGCTGATGCAGCACAACCTTGCGCAGATCGAGGAGCTCTATGCCAACTACGGTGCGGTGGACTATCTGTTCATCGACGGTCAGCCGGACGGCATCCGCGACCTCGCCTGGAAACTCCAGCCCGACACCTTGGTCACACGCGGGGGGATGGAGACCCCGGAGCAACGGCTGCCGGACCAGGCTCCCAGAGAACCGTGGGAGGCCTGTTTCACGCTCGGAACCCAATGGCAGTTCAAGCCGACCAACGAAACCTACAAATCAGGAACCACGTTGATCGAAATGCTTATCGAGACCCGCGCCAAGGGCGGCAATCTCCTGCTCAATGTAGGCCCCGAGCCATCCGGCGTGATTCCCTTCGAGCAGGAACGCATCATCCGCGAACTCGGGCTTTGGCTCTTCATCAACGGCGAGGCCATCTACAAGGTCCGCCCCTGGCATGTCACCCGCGAGGGGGACGTCTGGTTCACCCGCAATGCCGATGATCCAGGTACCGTATACGCATTCCTAACCAAACTCCCCGATTGGCAGCGCGGTCAGCGCAAAGACTTTGTACTTCAGTCGATGAAAGCCACCGCCAGCACCCGGATCAGCGTATTGGGTCACGACGGCAAGGTCTTGGAATATGCCCCAAACGTCGATCCGGTACCCCGCTTCGAGCAGAAGGATGACGGCTTGCACCTCGACATCATGCGTGCCCAGCGGATCTACAACAATTCGCGCTGGCCGAACCCAATCATCGTCAAGCTCACTGCCGTTGAACCTGTCATCCTATAGACTCAGGATGAGTGCATTATTTTGACACGAGGGGGTTGTTGAGATGCTCTCATCCGCTATGATTAACTTAAATCGATTGGAGACAATTTTCATTTTAAGGTTTTGCCGATGATTAGCTTGATAGGTGCCGTGCCCTTCACCCCGTGGTGTAACCGCTTTTCAACCGCTGGGGTTGGTCGGCTGGCTTTGATGTTTGCTGTGCTGTTTTTGGTGATCGGTCCTTCATTCGGTGGCCAAACGCTTGAAGGTTTGCCCCTGGGGCCGGACTATCCTTTCCGTTCGCCGCTTGATCTGGTTGCGGGCACGGCGTCGGGGTCGGTTTATGTCATCAACCATACCGGGTCGAGTGTCGAGCGCGTCGACCTCGAGTCGGGGGCGGTGACCGCCTCCGTGTCGCTGGCAGGGGCTCCTTCCGGACTTGTTCTCGATGCAGGGGGGGGGCGACTGTATGTGACCCGTGGAACGGCTGATGGGGCGATCGACATCATCGATACGCGGACCTTCGTCCTGGCCGGGTCGATTCCCGCGGGCCACACGCCGGTGGCTCCGTGCCTGTCAGCCGATCGCAGGACGGTATATGTGTGTAACCGTTTCGCTGACAAGGTGACGGCCTATGACATCGGAAGTGGCAAGCAGGTCGCCAGCCTCGCGGTCGGGCGCGAGCCGATTGCCGCGGCGATCACCCCCGATGGGAAAACGCTTCTGGTGGTCCAGCATCTTCCATCCCAGGCATCCGGCACCCAGATCGTCGCCGCGCAAGTCGATATCATTGATGTGGAAACATTCAAGCGTTCGGCGGCCATCGCCCTTCCCGGCGGTTCGACAGCGGCACGCGACATCTGCAT
>DIZZ01000196.1 GCA_002428045.1 Verrucomicrobia bacterium UBA6015 | reverse complement strand
GCACGCTTCCCCGACTCCTTCAATCTAGCCACTCGCATCACGCCCTCCCCATTCTCACATCCCCCAAAAACACACCCCCACCCTGCCTCAACACACCCGCCCCGTCAATCATATTATTGGCCTGTCCCTATTTATTCCGATTTCGGCGACAACGAGTATCCCGAGATGGTCTGTGTCGAGACCGCCAACTGCGGACCGAACACGATTAGCCTGGCCGCGGGCCAGAGGCACGCCATGACCACCCGCATCAGTGTCGAGAGTTAGTCACAAGGAGGAACCTATGCACGACTCACTGAACCTGTCGAATCTAACAGAACCAAGGGAGATAACGTATTATAGGCTGGCCCTGTGCATCTCGATTATCGGATGGCTGATCTGCGTGGTCACCATCTCGCCGATTCTCATTATCGGCATAGTGGCCCTGCTTGCATGGCTTGGCAATGGTCTGCTGGTCGCGCAAATCAAGGCCGATGCCGTGAAGGCCGATGCAGATCAATTACCGGAGCTGGCGAATACATTAGCAAGGGTGTGTGAAAAACTCGGGATTCGCGAGATCCCCGAGCTTTACATCCTGCAATCGGGAGGCATGCTCAATGCCTTTGCAACACGGCATTCCGGACGCCATTTTGTCGTGGTCTATTCGGAAATGCTGGAGACATACGGCCCGGATAGCGCAGAGATGGAGTTCCTGCTGGGGCATGAACTAGGGCACATCAAGCGCAGTCATCTGCGTAAGCGCTTCCTGCTTTGGCCGGGACTTCTCTTCCCGTTGCTGGGCAATGCCTATTCCCGTGCCTGCGAGTCGTCCTGTGATCGCCATGGTGCCTTCGCGTCATCCGATATCGAGGGGGCGATCAACGCCATGATGGTGCTTGCCGGTGGCAGGCCGACGGACGTGGCGATGAATCCGTCCGCGTTTGCCCTGCAATATACCCATCAGCGAGGCTTTTTTGTGTCGTGGTATGAACTGATCTCGGGGTATCCGACCCTTTCACAGCGAGTTGCCGCCCTAGTCGCCATACGCGAAGGGCATTCGTTGTCCCGCGCCGGTCGCAACCTTCTTGCGTATCCATTCGCCCTGTTCTCGCTGGGAGGTGCGGCATCCGGCGGAGCCAATATGATGATCACGATCGCCATGATCGGAATGCTTTCTGCCATCGCGATTCCTTCGTTTGTAAAGGCTCGGGATAATGGCCAGCGGGCGGCATGCCTCAACACCATGGAAATGATAAATGAGGCCAAGGAAAGCTGCGCTTCACAATTCTCGTACCAGCTAGGCAACGCGATATCGGAGGCCGATATCGAACCCTTTCTTGGATGCGATTTCGCAACACTGAAGTGTCGCAAGGGTGGCGATTACACCATCAACCCTGTGGGGGATGCCCCTGAATGCTCGGTTCATGGCACGTTGAACGAGCAATACAGAAGCCGTTAATAGAGATAAACACGATGACCTTGATGAACGGGCTCCATGTGAAGCATGAGTGCCGGAGTACCGCCTCGGGGGTGAACGTCGCCTTGATGGAGGTCTTCTTCAAGCCGGACCTTGAACGTTGCAGCGTGTATATACCGTCTTCGCGGAGTTACCAAGACCCAGCGCCGAGCCCCTTACCGGATTCCACTTGCACTCTCTGCGAATCGGGTACGGGCAGGATGTAGGGTTTGGAGGTGATCGGGTTTTTACCTACCACCACCACGGTCTTATAGACCGCTTCGATGATGTCGTACCGGATGACCTCGTCCGGACGTCCGATGGTGTGCAGTCGTCCGTTGCTGATCAGTGCCATGGTGTGACAGTATTCCGCCGCCAGATTAAGATCGTGGAGCACCATGACGATGGTCAACCCCATGTCGTGGTTCAGTCGTCGCAGAAGGTCCAGGACATCCATCTGATGACCGATATCCAGGTGTGCAATCGGTTCGTCGAGCATCAGCAGCCGCGGTTTCTGGGCGAGTGCCCTGGCGATCAGCACCAGCTGGCGCTCGCCGCCGCTGAGTTCGCCCATGATCCGGTCGCGAAAGCCCGATGCGCCCGTGAGCGCTAACGCCCATTCTGCGATGTCGGTATCGCTACAGGTGGCGGAAAACTGGAACGTCCGGTAATGCGGGAGTCTGCCCAGCAGCACAAAATCCATGACATTCATATCGCCGACGGGAACCGTTTGGGAGACGACAGCCACCTGCCTGGCGAGTGCTTTGACCGGCAGGGAGTG
Organism: Verrucomicrobia bacterium UBA6015; assembly: GCA_002428045.1. Lineage (GTDB taxonomy): Bacteria > Verrucomicrobiota > Kiritimatiellia > UBA8416 > UBA8416 > UBA8416. The sequence continues at coordinate 2,596 of DIZZ01000196.1, read as the reverse complement.
CAGCTCCCGTCCGTCAAGCAGGATACGTCCGCCATGCGGATCGATCACCCTCGTCAGCGCTCTGAGCAGGGTTGTCTTGCCAGCCCCGTTGGGTCCGATAATCCCCAGGATGTCGCCCGTTTGGACGTGCATGTTAATGTCATGAACGCAAAAGCCGGATTCGTAACCGGCGGTCAGGTTTTCTATGGCAAGCATCATGGCCGCCCCCCGGATAGGGTTCTGCCAGCGCTCAGGGCATAGACAAACAAGCTTCCACCCAGAATGCCGGTGATGACGCCGACGGGCAGTTCGACCGGGCTGAAGACGGTTCTGGCGAGGGTGTCGCACAGGACCAGAAAAGCCGCTCCACAGAGCCAGGAGGCGGGCAGGAGTAGCCGGTGATCGCCGCCCACGTAAAGCCGCATGAAGTGCGGCACAACCAGCCCGACAAAGCCGATCACACCCGCCACAGAAACGCTGAGGCCGGTTGCCAGGGAGGCCAGCAGGAAAAGCACCCGTTTGGTCAGCTCCACGCGGACACCCAGATGGGTTGCCTCCTCTTCGCCCAGTGCCATGGCATTGAGGTTAAGGCTGAATAGCCAGGACACGGCCAGCGCCAGCAGCGAGACGGCGGCGGCCAATCCGATCAGGAACGTATTCGGTTCGTCAAGCGAGCCCATGAGCCAGAACACGATGCCGTGCAGGTCTTCGTCGCGTGAAATGGCCATGATCAGCATCACGAGCGAGGAGCAGACAAAGCTGATCATCACACCGACCAGCAGCAGATCGCGCACGCTCGAGAATCGACGTCTGAGCATGAGCATGGAAACCAGGGTTATGGAGGCCAGCGCCCCCAGAAAACCCGCCAATGGCAGCGTCCAGGATCCCAGTGTGGCACTGAGGCGGAACAGCACGTTCAGGCAGACTCCAAGTGCCGCACCCCCCGAGATGCCCAATGTATAGGGTTCCACAAGCGGATTGCGAAAAACGCCTTGCAGCATGACGCCGGCCAGACTCAGTGCGCCGCCAACCGCAATCCCCAGCAAAACGCGAGGCAGGCGGATGCGGAACAGAATGGTGTGCGCGATGCTGTCCTGCCCGTTCATCAGCACCGATAGGAGCCTGCCAGGCGTAAAGCCTTCGGATCCGGCACACAGCGCGAGGAGCAGGATGACCGCGAACACGCCGAGCAGGATAGGAATGGACAGCCATCGCCGCCGTCGGGGGGTATCGTTCACTTCGGTCCCTCCGATGCGTCCGCTTCGGGGTGCAGCAGGCCGGTGATGATGACCAGGGCATCCGCAAAATCCAGCGGTGTCGGGCTGCACACCAGCGCGGAATCAATCATGAAGATCCGCTGATTGGCGGCGGCGGCCAGATGCTTGTATTGCCCCCATTTTTGTTTTTCATCCGGCCCGGTCATGCCCATGGTGACAATCAGGATGCAATCCGGATTGGCGGCGAGGACGGCTTCGCGGCTATAGACACGGAATGTCGTGTCGTCAGCGATGTTGACACCCCCCGCCATATCGATCAAGTCGTTCAGAAAACTATCCTTGCCGGCGGTGCTCAGGGGTTTGGCTCCGATCTGGATAAATACCCTCGGCCGGGTGTGGCCTGCAACCCGTGCGCGCAGCGTCTGGACCCGCGCCTTGGCGTCCGCGACCATCCGTTCGGCCGACGTGGTCACGCCGGTCAGGCGTCCCAGTNNAGAAACTGCGTGCAGACTTCATCAAACGAGCGGGCAGCGCGGAATTCAGCGACCGTGATTCCCAAGCCGCGCAGGGTGTCCATGCGCTTGCGGTTGGCGAGTGGCGTAGCCACGACCAGATCCGGCTGCAGCCGGACGATCCGTTCGGTGCTGGGGTCGACGACGGAGCCGACCGGTTCGATCACGGGCAGATCATCCGGCGGCTGCGGGCAGTAGGTGGTAATACCGACGACCTGCTTCGCCAGGCCAAGCAGATAGAGTTGCTTGGTTAGCGACGGGCTCAGTGCGACAATCCGCGCTGCCGCTGGCGTTGCAGAGGGCGCGGTGTCCGTTGCCGGGCAGGCCAGACGCGGCACCATCGCCAGGAGGAGGCCGAGCCAGGCTACCGGGCGGAACAACGGGCGTTGCTGTGGTTTAATGCTGTTGTGCATAGTAAGGGTTAGAATGTTGCCGAAACACCCGTGCTGAACGTTGTGCCCGGGGCGGGTGAGTAGTAGTTCGAATCCGCACGGGTATAGCCGTAGGTAGCGTAGTCCTCATCCAGCAGATTGTCCACCGCCGCGAAGAATCGGCAGGGACCTGCGGCGTACCAGCCGCCCAGGTCAACCGTGTGGTAGCTCGGAAGGTTTTCTGTGTTGTCAGCGTCGAGGTAGGAGGAGCCGACCAGGTGAGTGGCAAGCGTGATGCCCCAGGTGGTGCGGTGCGTATATCGTACGCCGGCATTGCCCATGTGCGACGGTACATGCGGCAGCTCCCGCCCGTCCGTATCGCCCTGTTCGCTGAGCGCCTCGGTGTAGGTGTAATTTACAAAGACGCTGAGCGGTGACGCCAGTCGTGCTTCCAGCCCGAATTCCAGTCCCTTGTGGCTGGTTTGTCCATAGTTTCCATAGCGGCGCGCGTCATAAT
>DIZZ01000098.1 GCA_002428045.1 Verrucomicrobia bacterium UBA6015 | reverse complement strand
ATAACGGTCATCAAGACCGATGGCGGCGTAAGCTGGGGCAGCGTCCACTGGCAGTATCTCGAAGACATGACAAAGGTAACGCCCTACGAAGGGACGCCGATGAAGCTGAAGAAGGCGCTTTACCGGAAGGACTCCACAAAGAAGGGACAGGTGCTCGAGCCCGTAAAGGGCTCGCTCGCCGTGGGCGATGAACTGGTCTGTCGTATCGAGCTGCGCGTTGACCGCGACATGGAATACGTCCACCTGAAGGACCAGCGCGGTAGCGGCACGGAACCAGTGAATGTGCTTAGTCAGTGCAAATACCAGGACGGGCTGAGTTACTACGAGAGCACGCGCGACACCGCAACGCACTTCTTTATCCACTACCTGCCCAAGGGGGTGTATGTCTTCGAATACAGCGTGAGAGTGCAGCTAAAGGGCAGTTACCAGAGCGGCATTGCAAGCATACAGTGCATGTACGCCCCGGAATTCAACAGCCACAGTGAAAGCGTTGAGATTGAGGTGAAATAGCCAGCAACTTCAGAACTCCTTACCTCGACAATTTGATTTGATATGCTTGGCCGGGGTTGCAGTACCGTGACCTTGTGCCCGTGTCTTGAATGCGAATTGACACCGCATCTATTATCATGCATGATAATAGCATGAGTGATGTGGTTAGTGTTTCCGAGCAGTTGAAGCAACGGCGGCTGGACCTCGGGTTATCCTTGAGCGAGGTGGCGCGGCGGGCCGGAACGTCTGCCGCCACCTTGTCGCGCTATGAGAACGGCTGGACCCGATTTGAGACCTATACCCTGCGCAAACTGGCACTCGCCTTGAATTGCGAGCTCGAAATTAAGTTTTCTCCAAAGATAACCAGCAACACACCGATACCCACGCCGCAGGATGCCGTTGACCCACTCGCACGCCTGTTCTGGGATCATCCGCTGACGGCCGACGATCTGGAAACATACCCAATCTGGGTCGTGGAGCGCGTGCTGGATTTCGGTTCGCTGCCTGATGTTGCTTTGCTGCGCGCCCGGATGGGACCACAAGCATTCCTTAAAGCCGTTGCAGCCGCGCAGCGTCTATCACCCAAAACGGCCAACTTCTGGCAACATATCTTGAAAATGGAGGGGATTCGATGCACGAAAAAGTACTCCCGCAACACAGCCTGGAACTCTTGAGCGACTTGGAAAAGGATGGTTCGCCACTTTTATCCAACTGGACGCTGGCTGGTGGCACCGGCCTCGCCTTTCGTCTCGCGCACCGGGTTTCGGAAGATCTCGACTTTTTTCGTACCGATGAACTCGATGTCCGCAGACTGCATGATGTTCTTGCCAAGCATGGCAATTATGAGACCTTGCAGGAAGCTGAACACACATTGACGGTTCTGATTCGAAACACGAAGCTTTCGTTCTTTCGCGTACGTGATCCATTCCTGTTTCAGCCCGATCCCTATCGCTTTTTCTCGATTGCTGCCATCGGCGACATTGCACTCATGAAATTGGCGGCCATCTCAAGTCGCGGTAGTCGCAAGGATTTTGCCGACCTGTTTACGATCCTCCAGGCGCTGCCCAGTCTTGAGGTCTATTTCGATATGCTCCCCCAGAAATATGGAGTCAGCCGAGTTAACACCTACCACATCCTGAAGAGCCTGACCTACTTCGACGATGCCGAAGCCGAGCCCATGCCGCAGATGCTGGTTCCCTTCGACTGGAAAGAATGCAAAGCCTTCTTCATCCGCCAGGCCCGCGCCATCGTGCTGCAATCCTAGGAGAACGTGTGGAGAGCCTGTTATGGGAGCGGGCGATCGCTTCACTATCCGCCCGTCCTGAGATCGATGTGATCATATCCGGTGGAAATTCACGAGAAATACTACCTCAACGAGATTGGCATGCGCCACGCCTTGTTGGGTTACCGTGCGGCGGATATCGGCGGACTACTGGAAAATATAGTTTTTCTGGAATTGGTTCGCCGTCATTATACGGTTACGATCGGCAAAGTCGGAGATCTTGAGGGTATCCAGCGACTCAACCTGATCGACTTCCTGGTCAATGGGGCAGAGGACGGGAACTGACAATTATTTTGAAGATTGACCAAAGGACTGTCCACTGGCTACCTCGGATCCGTGCACAAAGAATCAGAATAATTAAGTAGCAAAATAAAATAGTTGCATTCGATTGTCATGTCCGCTATAAGCCTCCGCTGAATTACGAATACAGGAGAGATATTGAGCACACAGGATTTACTGAACAATAAACGCATTCCCGCCCACAATGGCGCGGAACTTGCTCTCTCTCTCTCTCGATAGGCGCCCCTCATCGCTCATCACGATCCCCCACCGGGAGGGACGGGTTCAACCCCGTCCGCCGTGTTGTAAGCCCGAGCCCCTGGATGGACGGGTTCCACCCCGTCCTCCCCGTCCTTCTGTCGCCCGCGCCGTTGGTATCCCAGCCCAGGGTGTATCATGAGCGGGGCTAAAGGAAATCGCAAGCTCGTGAAGACCGACAGGGATGCCCTGCGTGATGTGCGCAAAAAGACGCATGCATCCAGGCATCACGGCATGACTGGGTTCCTGGTTGCGCTGGCCGCGTTTGCCGCCGTGGGTGTTTTGCTGTACACGTTCCGTGATTCATTTCAGCAACCGCAAGATGTTCCTCGTTCCATGGTGCCGACTCCGGGCCGTGCCTCTGAAGCCCCTGCTGACGCTAATCCCGTTGAGGATGGGTTATCTCCGCTTGCGGGGCAGGATGTGTCCACAGTGCCAGGTTCCGTCGATCATGTCTCCACCGCTATGCCGGTGACTGCGGCGGCGGCAGTGCCGTTGCCGGAAGAAGCGCCTCGAATGCGGATCGACCATCTTTCCCCGGAATTGCTCGCCCCCGCGACACGCAGGGTCTTGTGGCAGGCCGGTCGGCTTGACGGTCGCCCCGAACATGCCGATATTCCTTTCACCGGCGAATTCGGGAAGGCATTCGTCACGGATCCGGTGGTGCGGGTGGAGGCGGCCAGGGTGCGCGAGGAGTTTCCCCAGCGCATCATGCCGGAACAGTCGATTGTGCTGCATTTACCGGAAATGAAGGCTCAGGATCTCCTGTTCCGTGCCCTCTCCGTGCGCAAGGACGAGCCGGGCTCCATGTTCG
>DIZZ01000128.1:2959-4751 GCA_002428045.1 Verrucomicrobia bacterium UBA6015 | reverse complement strand
AACACCTTGTCGTCGTTCTCAAGGGTGAGGCGGGAGCGTACCGGCTCGGGGAGGCTTTCATTCGTACGGCGCAGTACCGTCAGCGCGGCAGCTTTATCTCCGTACGCACCGCCACCATGTATGTTTATGGTTCCTGCCCCTACCCAACCGGCGACCTCCGCCTGATAATCAAGCTCGGCAAGTGAATGCGCCAACGTTACCGGATTTGGCGAGTTGAGCACGACGAACTGGTCCGGGTGGAACGAAAGCCGAAGGGTGTTGGCGCGGGCAAACCGGCCACACGCCTCAAAGCGGGCGACGATCTCGTCACCGTCCGCCAGCTCCTCCACCCTGTAGCCAGCCTGCGGGTGTGTTTTGACGGGCAGAATCTGGCTGTTGATACGGAAGGCACCAATCCCGTTTCCAGCGCAGTATTCCAGGGAGGCCATCAGCGCCTCGGCGTTGATCCGGCAAAGCTCGGCAAACCGCGCCAAACGCACTGATCTGGTCAATCGTAGCATCGCCGTGGCCGTCGTCGTGCGGAACTTTATCGGCTCACGAGAAAACTGGCAGCAGAGACCTAGACGCAAAGCTTTGGCGACAGGTTGTGGATTTGGAGATAAGACCATATCACCCCCTCGCCTGCACACTGCGCAGACCGCCGTCCACGCCGATGACCTGGCCGGTAACCCACGATTGTGTGCCGTCCAGTAGCCAGCATATTGCCGAGGCTACCTCTGCAGGCTCCCCGATACGGCCAAGCGGATGAAGCGCGGCAGACGCCTTGGCTACAGCCTCATTTTGCGTCAACATGCTTGTCAACACGGTACGTGTAAGTCCCGGCGCCACGCAATTCACGCGGACTTTATACCGCGCGTAGCTTGCCGCCGCCGAAAGCGCCAGACCTTCGACCCTGCCTTGGCCGCAGCAATTGCTTCGTGGTTTATCAGTCCGCGCCGAGCCGCCACCGAGGAGCATAGCACGATACTGCCGCCGCCGGGCTGACGCATCATTAACCGAGCGGCAGCACGCAGAACATTGAAAGCGGTTGTCAGATTGGCTGCAATCGTATCGTCAAATTCCTTATCTGTTACCAAGTGAGCAGGCTTTAGTAATATCGATCCAGCACAATTGACCACGCCGTCCAGCCGACCATGACTGGAATGAACTTCGTGAAATACTTTATCCACCGCCGAGCTGTCCCGAGCTTCCAGTTCATAAGCCGACGCCCCGGTGTCTGCGGCAAGTGCCGCCAGACGCCCGGTCTCGCGCCCGGTGACAACCACGCGGTGCCCTTGGGATGAGAGTTGCCGAGCCGTCGCTGCACCAATCCCGCCGGAACCGCCGACAACCAGGAAAACCGGACTATCTTCCATGACAAACTCCTATCCGCATACGATGGCCGCGAAACGAAATCCCCGAGCATACCGAATACGCAAGGTATATTAAAGTATCGGCAGCAGCGGCATACCCTTACAGTTTGGCTTCCATTCGCCACCCGTTTTTAGTACGCTGTGTCCATGAAATACTCAGAAGCTAAACAGGGGCGCGTGTTCGTGATCCGTCTGGAAGACGGGGACATTGTGCATGAGGTCGTCGAGGCGTTTGCCCAGGCGCACGGCATTACAGCGGCCACGCTTATGGCGGTTGGCGGTGCGGATGACGGAAGCCGGCTGATTGTAGGACCGGCAGAGGATCGAGCCAAACCGGTTGTGCCAATGGAGACCTGCCTTAAGCATGCACACGAGGTGGCCGGAGTGGGTACGCTGTTTCCAGGTCCCGACGGCAACCCACGTCTTCATATGCACATGGC
>DIZZ01000128.1:0-2950 GCA_002428045.1 Verrucomicrobia bacterium UBA6015 | reverse complement strand
ACTGGCTGCGTACGGGCCGGTGTCCGCACCTGGCACGTCATGGAGGTGATTATCACGGAGCTTCTGGACTGTACCGCCAGGCGAGTCGTCGAACCGGAAACCGGATTCGCGCTCATGCAGCCGTGAAATAGGATCACCACATTTCCTGATGTACCGCTGCCGGGTTAAAGCGTGTTCGCGGCTCCGGTTTGGCAGACGGGCAGCCCAGCACGATGGCAGACACCGGAATAATGGTGGCGGGAAGCTTGAACAGCGCGGTCAAGGCCGAGATCCGCTCCTCCCGCGGATGGACACCCAGCCAGCAGGCCCCGAGCCCCATCATGGATGCTGCCAGCAGAAGGTTTTCAATGGCCGCGCTGCAATCCTGCAGCAGGTAGGAAAGCTCGTTGCCATGCGCCTTCTCGATATCACCGCAAACCAGAATAGCGACCGGTGCGGTTCGAAGCATCTGGCCGTTCGGCAGCGCATCGGCCATCAGATTGCGTTTCTGGCTGCTGCGAATGACAACAAAATGCCAGGGATCCTTGGCAACGGCGGATGGCGCGGACATCGCGGCTTCCAATAGATCCTGAATGTGGGCATCCGTGATATTGCCGTCCGTATAGGCGCGAACGCTGCGTCGGTTAAATAGCGGGGATAGCGTTGGATTCATCAAAACTCCCTTCCTGTGATGTTCGTCGTATAGTGGTCTCGATTATCCGGCTTCGACTGCTGTTGTGTCAAAAGGTTTCTGGAGCTTCCCACGCCTTGCATCCCCCTACCCCGCCAGCGGTATAATAAGCTCAGGGCCGTCGTTCTTAGGTGCGTTAACGGCATCGGACACGGGATACCATGCCATCGCATCTTCCGGGTACGGCTGCAGGAGCGTACCGACGTCTTTAAACTTTGGATCCAACCAGGCGTCTATGGCAGACATAGGCAGTATCACGGGCATCCTATCATGGATCGGTGAAATCAGCCGGTTTGCGCTAGTGGTTATGATCGCGCCATACACCTGACGCTTACCGTCCTCCAGCACTGCAGCATCCCATAACCCGGCAAGGACAAAGGATGACTGATCCTGCATGTGGATATAGACCGGCAGCTTACGACCATCGATCTGCCGCCACTCGTAAAAGCCGTCCGCTACAATCAGGCAGCGCCGATTCTCCAAAAGCCGGGCAAAGGTAGGCTTCTCAGTTAGCGTCTCCGCCCGAGCGTTGATCAACGGCCGACCTCCCGCCCTTAACGACGGCAACCCCCAGCGCAGCAACCCTAGCCTCCGCTCTTTGTGGCTGGCTATCGCAGCGACATCCTGTCCGGGACATATATTAAAGCTGGCGGACACCTCGGCAACGACCTTCTCGACGCCGTGCATCTTGGCAATGATCGCCGCCTTCTGTTTCTGCGTAAAACGCCCGCACATAGGTACCTCATCGAGTCAGTCAGCTACGACACACCGTCACCTGGATGCAGTCCTTGTCAGAATGCTTTACCTTTATGCTTCAAGACGGATTTAACGTGTTTCCCGAAATCCTTATCCTTCTTGCGCTTTTCAACATAGGACATGTCGTAATAGTCATTCTCCCGTTTGAGCTTGAGGTAGCTCGCGTACCGTTCCTCGGCAAGCTCGCCACCGCAAATGGCCTGCAGCACTGCACACCCCGGCTCCTGCATATGGGTGCAGTCAGAAAAACGGCAGCCAAGGGACAGCTCCCGTATATCGGAAAAACTATCGTCAAGCCCGTCGCTCGCCCCCATGAGCCCGAGTTCGCGCATCCCGGGTGTGTCTATCAGCAGCGTACCGTTGTCCAGCAGCAGTAGCTGCCGGCGCGTCGTGGCGTGTGTCCCCTCCCCGGTTGCGCTGACGTCCTTCGTTGCCAACTCCCCTCGTCCCAGGAGGCGATTGATGAGTGTACTTTTCCCAACACCCGACGAGCCGACCAAACAGAAGGTCCTGCCTGGAGCCAGCAGTGCGCGGATACGATCAAGGCCTGCGCCCGTCGTGTTACTGACCGCTATGGCTGGAGCTGTCACCCCGGCACCTTTCAAGTCGAGCAGCAGTCCATCGACCTCATCAGGCTCCAATAGGTCGGCTTTGCTCAGAACGACAACGGGCTCTATACCGCCGTCGCGACATGCAACCAGGTACCGATCCAAACGACGGAGATTAAAGTCATAGTGACAGGACTGCACAATAAAGGTCGTGTCGATATTGGCTGCAATCATCTGGAAATCGACCGTCTTGCCCGGATTCCTGCGGCGGAGGAATGACTTGCGAGGCAGTACCGCATGAATGATGGCGAGCTCGGGCGAGGCATCCTGAATGCAAACCCAGTCGCCAACGCAGGGGAGATCAGGCGTGGACTCGATAGAGAACCGGAACCGCCCCGAGAGTTCTGCCGGGATCTCCTGTCCTACACCTCGCACAAGGTAGGCATCGCGGTCCACAGCCAATACCCGTGCCACTCGCTGCCCCGGTTCGAGCAGGCTGCTGGCGTGCCCTTCAAACCAATTATCGTACCCCAAATATTCCAGGTCCATGACACTATCCAAGATGTTCTGCCTTCCTGATGCCTAAAGCTATTCCCCAGCCAGCGACTTCTTTGCAGCCGCCGGTGTCATCTTGCGCAGCTTGAGCAGCGCCTCGCTCGTCTTGGTACGCAGCTTAAGCTTTCCGGTACTGGCGCTCTCCCACAGGCTGACCGCACTCACGGTTACGCCGCAGAGCGTAGCCATCTGCGCCCTGGTCAACCCGAGGCGCTTGCGCATCCCGGCTATACCCTTGCTGGTGAACCACCCGCCCTTGTCCTCGGGCTGGTCGGCACTGGTCGCCTTGGGTTCCGCTGGCGGCTTGACTGCCGGCTGCCCGATCTGCTTTTTGATATCAGCCACTTGCTGTTTGAGACCGCGGATCGTCTTGATGTACGGCGTCAACAGGCTATTGGCCTCGCGTTTCGAGATCCGTGCG
>DIZZ01000116.1 GCA_002428045.1 Verrucomicrobia bacterium UBA6015 | reverse complement strand
CACAGTTGCCGAAAGGACACAATGTTTCCTTGTGGACGCGGCGGTCGGGGTTCCATGTCGCGCCGGGGGCGTTCTGCAGGATGGTGATGACGTTATGGACGGCGGCATCGAAGATCTTGAGTTCGGCGCAGAAGTCGAGCCGCAGAATGCGGGCGTGTTGCAGCAGCCAGTTCTGGGCCTTCTGGGCGTATTTGGAGTGGCAGAAGGCGTCGGAGACGATCATCGTCGAGACGCCGCCGGGACGCAGCAGTTTGTAACCGCGTTCGATGAAGGGGACGTAGAGATCCCACTTTTTCCAGAGGGTGTCGTACTGTTTGCTGTCGAGGATGGCCTTGCGCTGCACCTGGTTCCAGTCGCTCTGCTCGTCGGCGCGTACATAGGGCGGATTGCCGATGGTGATGTCGAACCCGTCGCGCACGCCGAACATGGATTCGGGATCGAAGTAGCCCGCGCGGCGGTCGCTCTTGTAGGGGTCCCATCCGGCCACAGCGGAGGCGAGCAGTCCTGAAGAGCTGCCACCCATGCCCTCGATGAAGACGGCCAGCTCGCGGCGCAGCTTGCGGTCCTCCTTGCGACAGGCGTCCTTTTCGGCCTTGGTCTGGGCGAAGAAATAGCGCGAACGGGTGCGCAGCAGGGCCTGTTCCTTCGGTTCGATCTGGTGCTGGAACAGCTCCCAACCATCCGGGCGCGGCAGGCCCAGCAGGGAATTGGCACAGACGAACTTGGTCTCCAGATTCGGCAGCGGGCGGAGTCGGGCGGGGTCCGTCTGTTCGATCACGAGCGAGAGGAAAAAGCGCAGCTTGCTGATCTGGATGGCCGAGGGCTGGATATCCACGCCGTGGATGCAGTCCTTGATCAGTTCCAGCTTGCGGGTGTAGTCGAAGGTTTCGGCGACAAAGACTTGTTCGGCTTTCTCGCGCATTTCCGACGGCAGGGCATCCAGCTTGGCGGCTTTCCAGCGTTCGTTGCCGGGATCGAGCTTGCGCAGCACATGTACCAGCAGTTGCAGCAGTCCCATCGGGAAGGCACCGGAACCGCAGGCGGGGTCAAGAATGCGCAGCGTGCCCAGCAGGGCAACCACGCGGTCGGCTTCGGCGTCGGTCAACGAATGGCCGGGCTCTTCTTCCGAGACAAGTTCGCGGATTCGGGGTTCCAGACCGGGCGACGGGCGGCCCGCCGGCGCGAGGGCGGTCAGCAGATAGCGCACCAGCGATTCGGACACCATGTAGTGGACGATCTCGCGCGGGGTATAGAACGAGCCGGTGGATTTGCGGGCGACGGTGCCGGTCTCGGGGTTCACGGAGGCCAGCAGGTTCTCGAAAGCGCGTCCGAGCAATTCCGGGTCAAGGGCGATGTCCTCTTCCAGCGGTGTGTTCTCCTCGATCGTGAACTTGTAGTCACGGAAAATATCGAGCAGTCCGCGTGCCCGCTGGGCAGCGGTCTCGCCGATGGCGGCGGCCAGCTCCGGCACGATCCGGTCCGAACCGAAGAACAGGAAATCGGGCAGGAGCGGCTGCTTGGCGACAACATCGGAGAACCCGTCGATGCGCACTTCCGTTTCGATGTCCGGATCGCGTCCGGGCACCTCGTCAAGGTTCTCGAAAAGCCCGCCGTTGAGAAACGGGATGCTCTTGTACAGATCCTCGACCGGGGCCTTTTCGGCAAACAGGGTGACATGACGGAAAAACCGTTGATCACCGTAATGCGTGTTCTTGCCGTTGTAGCTGCGGACGGAACGGAACTTGCGCTCCTCCACGGGTGTTGAAAGGGTGGCGAAGAACAGATTCTGCAGGATCGCCTTGTAATAACGACCGTCGCGATCGCGGTCGGCATCAGCGGCGGACCAGTCGCGCAGGAGGGCGGCGATGCGGTCGGCATCGAACAAGGCGGCGGGCAACAAGCGTTTCTCGCGCAGGAACCAGCAGAAGATCATGCGTGTGAGCAGCCGGATCAATGCCTCGGAGTCATGCCCATCGGCATCCTTGACCGCCCCTTCCGGAAAGCGCGCGGTCAGCCTTGCCCAGTAGAACCAGTTGCGGATTTCAATGAAGAAGCGACGGTTAAGGGTCTGCACATCCAGCGCCTTGCGCCAGGCATCATGCAGCTCGGCGAAATTGGAGGGCGGACGCTTGTCCTTCCCGGTGAGCTGTCCCAGGGCCAGATCGTGCAGGATCTCGATATGCGCACGGTGCGGTGCCACGGCCCGGATATCCTTGATCACGGTTACCTTGTCGAGCACATCACGGTCGGCGGCACGCTTGTTGAGACGGCGATCAATGACCGCCAGCGTCAACGACTCGCCATGCCGGAAGATCACCAATACGGGCATCAGAAAAAGGCGGTTAATCTCACGCGTGATCTCGGAAAGCTGGGTACGTGTGTAGGCGTCAGGCGCGAGATCGACCGCGACGAACAGGTACGAGCGGAAATTGCGGCCCTCGAAAACGGCGGCGGAGTCAAACGCCAATTCGGATTGCCCCACTGCCCCGCGGATTTCGGCATCTGTCAACTGGAAGAGCAGGTGGATTCCCCGCCAGGCGGCGACACGGGCCTTGTCGGGTCGGAAGGGTTTTTGTGGATTCTCCGGGAAGGCGTCCAGAAACGCGGCGGGGGAACCGTCTAGCTCAAGGGTCTTCTCACTGCGGTAGCCCAGCGTGGCGAGCAGGTCGAGGGCGGCGGTGCGCAGGGGCTTGGCGGCAAAGGTGGCAAGGGCATCCGCAAGCTGTGTCCGCAATTCTGTCATAACTGCTTTCCGTTCTGTGATACGACTTCCCAGTGGCCGCGGGTTCCGCCGATGCGTTTCAGAACGCCCTTCTTCTTCAGGGCTTCCAATAATTTCTGAACAGCGGATTGGTTGATCCCAAGCTGATCAGCTAAGGTCTTTCGGCTCATTCGTTTGTCAGCTCGAATCAGACCAATGAGATCATTCTGTCTGCCAGTTAATTCGATTTGACCACCCATTTGACCACCGTTTGGCCCACCTGATGCCTGCTCGATAGCAAAGGGGAATTCGAGCCATAGGCCACCTGGTTCTGTCACGATCCGGGGCTTCGGGTTTTCCGCAGCGGTACAGGCTTCGAATATTTTTTCCATTCCCCTGCCCCAGGCTTCGATCAGTCCGGCCCGGAAAAAGGCATTGGCGATATCGGGATTTCCGGGATGCGAGGCGTGCGGACCTACAAGATTCTCAACGGTCCAGTCTTCCGGTAAATGCCCCGGATTCCAGATGCGGATCTTGTTGGCATAAACCCTGATCTGAACCGGAACCGGTACGGTATATTCCCGGTGCACAAGGGCGTTGTGCAAGGCTTCGCGCAGGGCCTCTTCCGGTACGGGGAAACGTTCCACCCGCTGCACGCCTCGATACGAAATCAATGCCTGGGTGTATTTGGTCAGCAAGAAATCCATCGCTCGATCCACCTGGGTGAAGAGATCGCCATGGACTTCGTCCTGGAAGCGTAAATCGGTCTCGCTCCGGAAGTATCCGATTTTGACAAATGCGCCGGTAACCGCCTTTTCGGGATCGGCATGAAACAATAGTATCGCGGCGTTTTTCAGATACCCATCTTTTAGGAGTTTAAGCTTCTCCAGCAGCGGGCGGTTTTTCAAGGCCAGATCAGACGCGGGGATGCGTTTGCTTTCCGCCGCCCGTTCGCGGAAGTGCTGGAGGGCGTCCTCGGAGAGATCTTCCAACGAAAAACCGGGCACGGGGACACCGTCCCAGTGAACCCCAAGTTTCCGCATAAGAAAACGATCGAGCGCGGCTCCCTTGAGCGCCTGAGTGGTACTGCCGGAACGATAGAAATATTCCCCTTTGTAGCTGATCGGGGTGGAATACGGTTCGACGCACACGGCCAGCGTTTCCCCGTCAGTGCCAAGATTGACGTCCACCATGATGCCAAGGACATCGCGTGCTTTGTTGGGAATGTCTTCGAGAAGTTTTCCCGGACGGTCAAGGCCCACGGGATTGCCATGGTCATCGCACCCAATAACCAGTGTTCCGCCCTGTGCATTTGCAAAGGCGCAGAGCGTTTTCAGCCATTCGTCTTTCCAGACGCGCTTGTATTCCTTTTGCTGATGCTCGGTCATGATTATCCCTTGATCACCAGCCAGGTGATGAGTTCGAAATCGTTGTCGTCCCTGGCCTGGGCTTTCTGGTCGGGAATGACGAAGTCGCGACCGCTTTGCAGTCCGGCGGCAACACGCTTCTGGAAGGTGGCGGTAATGCTTCGAATGGCTTTGGCCAGCAGGTCATTGTATTTATCCATCCGCTGCCCGTGTCCGGTCTCGGCATCGAACAGGTCGCACAGTTCCTGGTATGGCTCCGCTTTGCCCGCGCAGAGCTTCTGGAAGAGGCTCAGCGTGTTCTTGGCATGGGTGAAGTTGAAACGCACGGTACCGTCGTCGCGGATATAGAGCAGGTAGTGAGCGCCAAGGGGGTTGACCTTGGATGATGCACAGACAGGGTTCTCCGTGCCGCCCTGGGGTTTATGCCGCAGACAGAAGAGCACCCCCGGCGTGACGATCTGGTGCCAGTTCTTGTCGAACAGGTCGGGGGCTTTCATGCCATCCAGAGTCGGGACAAGACCGTAGAGCCCCAAGGGAGCCTCTTCGAGCGCCTTGCGGTTGTTCTCCAGGAAATTCATCAGCTCGATGCGGAAGTCGTCGAGCGTGAATTCGCTCAGCGAGACGTTGTCATCCATGTCTTCAAGATCGATCACTTCATCCTTGAGCCGCAGAAGCTGCTTTTCGCGGTAGGTGAGGTCCTCCTCCACCAGGTTGCGGATCTGGTCGGGGTTGAGCAGGTTGTCCGCGCCGGTCGCGGCGACATCGACCAGCGCCATCTTGGCTTCCACCCTATCCTTGAGATTGAGGTATTTGTTCAGGTCGTCGGTGGGCCAGAAGTTGACGAGCTGGATGCGCATATTGGTGCTGCCGAGGCGGTCTATGCGCCCGAAGCGCTGGATAATGCGGACAGGATTCCAATGGATGTCGTAATTGATCAGGTAATCGCAATCCTGCAGGTTCTGGCCCTCGGAGATACAGTCGGAGGCGATGAGGATATCAATGCCTCCCTCCTGCGGCATGGTTTCCATTTTTTCACGATGCTTGGACACGGGCGAAAAGTTCGTCAGGACAGAAACGAAATCGGTCTGATGCTTATAGCCTGCCGGTTTGAAGTTGGTGCGGTTATCTCCGCTGCCGGTGACCAGGCCGCTGTGCAAGCCCAGCTCCTCCCTGGCCCAGCCCGCGATGTTGGCATAAAGGTATTCGGCGGTATCGGAGTAGGCCGTGAAAACCAGCACCTTGCGGTTTCCGCCATTGATGGGGTTGCGTACCTTCCCGGCAATCAACGTCTTTAGCTCCTGCAGCTTGGCATCGCGGTCCGGTGTGACGGCCGCCGCCTTCTCATGAATGGCGATGAGCTGCTTGATGTCGGCCTGAAGATCCTTTTTCCAGCGCTTGCGGTCCAGATGCTCCAGCTTGATGACCAGCTTCTTTCCTACGGCGAGCTTCTCCAGCAGCGCCTCCTCTTCCTCGTCGTCCTTCTCGTTGAAAAGATCCGGATTCGTGAATTCCTCGATGTTGGTCTCGAAGTGATCAATCTTGTCCAGCAGGCCCTTGATCTTCTGGATCGTCCGGTCAATCGAGACCTCGAAGCTGCTGACGGAGCTTTCGAGGCGCTTGAGGTAATTGACGCGCATCATGCCGATCAGGAAAAACTCGCGCTGCTGCTGGTCGTTGAACAGGGCGAGCTGCCCCTCCGCGATATAGGTGTTCACGTAGCGATCTTCCAGATAGGCGGACGGATTGAAAATGGTCAGCTTGTAGCCCTTGATCAGCGTGTTCAGCTCGTCATAGGTCGGGAAGTAGCCCTTCAGGTCCGTGTCCGGCGAGCGGGCAATCACCCGCAAACGTTCCGGGAATTCGTTGACGCCCTTCGCCCCATAGTAATTGACGATGTGCCGACGCGACCGGGCGATAGTCAGCTCGTCAAGCAGCGTGAAGAACGACGAGTCGAGCGCATCGAGCAACCGCTGCACCTTGCGGTCCGGGTTTTTCTTCGGATCGGCCCAGTTAGTGAAATGGGTCTGCGCGTTCTGCATCGTCTGCGCGATGCTGGCCACCTCCAGGGATTCACCAAAGGCCCCGTCCTTATCCTGCGTGATGAGCAGGATCTGGTTGCGCAGATCCTTGAGCGAGTTGTTCACCGGCGTTGCCGAAAGCAGCAGAACCTTGGTCTCCACGCCGCTCTGCAGGATTTCCTCCATCAGGAATTCATAGCGCGACCGCCGGCGCGACCCGTCATCGCGGACACCCCCCCTTGGCGTTGTTGCGGAAATTGTGTGATTCATCCAGCACAACCAGATCGTAATTGCCCCAGTTATGGGTCGAGAACTTATCGAGGCCGAGATCGGTATGGGCCATGACGGTATACGCGAACCGGTCCTTGAGCAGCGGATTGCGGGTATCGTTGTCGCGGTACATCGTCCAGTTGTCTTCAAGCTTTTTGGGGCAAAGTACCAGCACGCGGGCATTACGCAACTCAAAGTACTTGATCACCGCCAGGGCCTCGAAGGTTTTTCCAAGGCCGACGCTATCGGCGATGATGCATCCATTATGCTTGAGCACCTTGCTGATCGCGCCTTTTACGCCATCCTTCTGGAAGTCATACAGCATCTTCCAGACCTCGGTCTCAAAGAACCCCGTCCTGGCATCCAGCAGGCCACCCCGGTCGGCTTCGGCTAGGTAGTCCGCGAAAAGGTGGTAGAGGGTCTTGAAGTATATGAATTCAGGCGGGTGGTTGGCATAGAGCTGCTCGAGATAGCGCAGGACATCGGCCTTGACATCGTCAACCACCTTACCGTCCGTCCAGATCTCATCGAACCATGCCAGCAGGTCCTTGCGGTCGCGGTTGCCATCCACTTCGAGGTTCAGTTCGATGTTGTTGCGTTGGCCTGTCCCGAGCCCCAGCCCGCCGACGGTGAAGTTGGAACTACCCAGCAAGGATTCCTGTACGCCGTTTGCGCTCTCGATGTGGTAGAGCTTTCCGTGCAGGAAGCCGGGGAAACGAACGGAACGGATCTCCACCTTACGGCGGATCCAGTCGGCGCAGTCCTTCGCGGCACGCCGCTGCTCAAGGCGGTTTTTCAAGCGCAGACCGGCATCCTCGATGTCGAAGGCTTTCTTATCGGTCTTTTCAGGATCGATATTGCGCACAAAGCGCGGCTCGCCAAAGAGGAAACGCAGGGAGTCCACCGATTCAAGCTCCCGGCGCATCGCCTCGAAGGCGTAGATCGTGAAATAGGCGGACACGAAGGACAGCTTTGCCCCGGACTGGATCTTTTCCCGCAGGAAATCGCCGACTTTACCATGCCTATGGTTATCGCGGATCCCCGAAAATTGATTGGCGTATAAATCGGTCAGCGGCATACAAAACTCCGGAACGAGGGCTATCTAGACCCCATCCGAAAAGCATT
>DIZZ01000246.1 GCA_002428045.1 Verrucomicrobia bacterium UBA6015 | reverse complement strand
CTACAAGCAGCCGGTGCCTGATTTCCCAACATCGACGGCAGGCTGGTGCGCCGTCATTGACGGACAGTTGAGGGCATATGTGGCGACGCATGGCCGCCAGCAAGGCGAGCTGATCGTCGAGGCGGGCGGTGACGATGCCGACGGCGTCGAGCGAGCCATGGTGTTTTTGCAGGAAGAAAGGCGCATCGCGTCATGGATNNNGATGGCTGCCTCTTCTGGCACATCCATTATCAGGGCGGGGAATAATCAAATAGCGATTCGGGATGTTTAGTACCTTGGAAAATTAACAGAACAATAAGAGGCCTCATGAGAACAAGACGAGTTCAGGTTAGCGCATGTTTGGTTATGGCCTGCGTGGCCATTGGGGTTACGCAATCCGCGATGGCGGGGATTGTGTCTTCAGGCGGTAAGGCGGTACGCGAAATCGCGGAGGCACTGGCCGAGCAGGCGGGCAAGAAAGCAAGCAAGGAATTTGTGGAAACAACCGCTGTGCAGCTTGAGAATATCGCTGGTAAGTGTGGCGGAGAATCACTGGATGTGATTTCAAAGCATGGGCTCGTCGCCTTCCGTGTGTTCAAAAATGCTGGTGATGATGCCGGAGAGTACCTGGTCAAGGCGATCCGCATTTATGGCGACGATGNNCGCTGCGCATTGCGCAATCCTCCGCAGGTCGATCAGTTTTGCGCAGTGGCAGCGATGCGGCCATCCGTGCGGTTGCGCGGCATAGTGATGCCGTGGTTCCCCTGATCCAGCGATATGGCGACGACGGTGTAGCCGCATTGGTCAAGCTTTCGCCTGCAAATGGTCGCCGACTGCTTCAGATGGTTGACGCAAACACGCTCCCCGCCTCGCGTCTCAGGGATGTGCTTGCAACCATCGGAAAGTACGGGGACAAGTCCCTTGAATTTGTTTGGAAACACCGCAAGGTGCTTACCTCGGCAGCGTTGTTGACCGCCTTTATTAGCGATCCCGAGCCATACCTGAATGGCTTCAAGGACATCACGCTGGGAGTCATCGACACAGCGGTTTCACCCGTCGCAGAAGGGGTCGGAAATGGCATTAGCATGGGCATGGTGAAAATCTTCGAAAGCATCCGATGGAACCTGTGGATTGGGGTGCTGTTCGCGATCCTGGGTATCAGGCAATACATCAGGCACCGGAAAAAATCGAAGACGGTTGCTTTATCCAAGGAGGATTCTCAATCTGTCAACGAAGGGGAATCGATATGATAAACAAACAGCAAACTGCAGGAATAATCCTGACACTGGTGGGTTTCTCCATAGCCTTCCTTCCGCAAATCCGAGACCTCATAATTCAACCGCCGGAAGAAAAAACCTCTATTTCGAGGGATGCTGTTGATGATGATATTGAGCAGACGCCTATGGTGGATGTTGCGCCAGCAATCGAACCGCAGCCAGCCACGGCTGTTGTTCAGACGGTTGCGCCACCGCCTGAGGCATCCTTAGGGGTGGCAACGCCTGCGACGGAACCGGAGTATAAACCAGAGGCTGCCACTGTTGCCGTTGCTGAGATTGCTGTGGTTCCTGATGCGGTAGCGGCTGTACCTGGCAAAACCGTAACACTACCGATAGTGCCGGATCCCGATGCCACAGTGTCAACCAATGTCCCAACGCTCAGTCCCGCAACGGAATACCTGCTGGATCGGGCATTGCGCGAAGCGGAAGCCTCAGCGCAACGGGCCGCTCATCGATTTATGCAGGATATGCTTAAGCCTATACGAGTCGATGGAAGCAATTTTGCCGAATCACTTTATTCGATTGGCTCCACGGCTCAGGCGGTGGCAAAGTCCGAAACAGCGTACCGCGAGTATGTCGCCCGACGTTTTCAAGAGGAACTGGCGAAGCGCATGGACATCCGCGAAAGCCTTGAAGCCAGCATCTTCGAGTTCTCGCACCGCCTAGAGCGGATCGCCACCCAGGTCGTCATCGAGTCCGGCTTGGATGTGAAGGATCTGCCAACGGTTAGGCTGGAAATGGGCAATTTTGAGAATATCCTGAGCGAGGATCTCAAGGCCAGCCTAGGTGAACTGACCCAAGGCATCCAGCAGCAGGCCCGGGAGGGTGCCACTATCGAAACACTCTCAATAGGCATAAGCCTGTTCCTGCCCACCCCATTTTTCATTGATGTGGCCATCGGACAGGCAGTCAGTGAGCTTGCCGAGATGTTCCGTGATCCCGAGGGACACGTGGAAATCGTCGCTCACCGAGCCGCTGAACAGCTTGCCGATCGGATCTGTTTCGGGACCGACCGGCATGGCGGCCTGTATGCTGGTCTGCTTGATGTCGCGCATTTCCAGAACCGCCAGTTGCGGAAACTTTTGATCACTGCGGAACCGGTTGATAATGTTGACTCGGTAGACGATGAGAAAAATCTGGATACAGTTTTTGGAGGTAAAAATGAATAAAGTGGCGGTGGTGGTGCTTTTAGTTTTTTCGCAGACACTTCAGGCGGCGGTCGAACCGGATTCCTTTCTTTTCGGGCCGACCGCTACGGAGGTCATTCGCGACCAGATAGCGATGCGGCGAGAGAAGGCGCAATCGGTGCAAGAAACCGCCATCCAGATTGGCAAAGTCAATGGTTCGATTACTAAAGAAGCGAAGGACGTCCGCTGGTTTGGCGATGTCAGTGTCATGTTCAAAGCGGATTACACCGCCACATTCGGCCTCCGCTATAGTCTTATTGAGAAAGGGATGCGAATCGAAATAGATGCAGAGTCAAGATGCTATGTTGTCATTGTTGATCCCCCCGAGCCCCTGCTGCCGAGCGTGGAACTCGCTTCGATCCGTGTCGATAACCGGGAACGGAGCTGGCTGAGAACCTGGGATGTCCAAGAGAAACTCCAGTTGGATGCTCAGAATTGGTTGGACGGGATCGCCCTGGAGAGCGCCCGGACACAATGCCTGGGAACCAACGAATTGGAGATGACACGCAGCGTTGTTCGGGATATCGTCCTCGACATGGTCGGCGAGCTATACACGAAGAAGATCAAGAAAACCCTTGCAGATAAAAATCGTGTAAAGGTCGTGTTCACACATGAGCTGAATAAGCAGAGATGGACGGATCAGCCCATGCCGCAGACACCGCTGGAAATCGACACACGGAGATCGGCAACCGGCAGCGAAATGCGCTAATGAGTAATCACATGCTTTATTCGATCGTCATCCTGCTCGTCGGGTTTGTTGCTGGGCTTTTCTACAGCCGTGGCAAAGCTGATCCTGTACAGGCCGCCTTGTTCGACCTGAAACGCCACATCCGGATGCTTCGCGACAACGGCATCCGTTTATGGCAGTGGTTGTTTAAGTAAAAAGGGTGTCTAGTATGTCCAAGCCTGAATTCATGTCGCGAACCCAGGCGCAGTTTGCCCGGTTGATTGAGCTGGATCGGCAAATCCGTGCAGGACGCTATCCGAATGGGGTCAGCTTTGCGCGGGAATGGGAAGTTTCCGAGAAAACCGTACGTCGCGACTTTGCGTATTTGCGTGAACGGCTGAATGCCCCGCTGGCGTATGATCGGAAGCACGGCGGCTATTACTACAGCGATCCAAGCTGGTATGTCCCCGCCTTGAGTATCAGCGAGGAGGACATCTGGGCCTTGATGGTTTCATCCTATGCCTCGCGATTGTTTTCGGGGGCGCCGATCGCGCACCAACTTCAGCAGGTAACGGCGCAATTGCTCGCCACCCATTCAGGGCACCATACGGCGCTCAAAACCGATGGTTCCTTTTCCGGGCTGTCGTTCACCAGCTCCTGTCAGCGGACGATTGATCCGGCAACCTGGCTGGTTATCTTCAAGGGGCTGGTCGAGACGCGGGTGGTGTCGGCGGTGATTTCAAAGGGGGCTTATGATGAGCGCTCTGGTCGGTTTGTGTTTGAACCGTTGCATATTGCTAGCGTGCAAGGGGATTGGTATGTATTTGTCAGGATGGTTTGCGATGATGTGGTTGAACAGATTCCGATCGCTCGGTTATCGCAGGCTGAGTGTTTGGAAAAGTCCTTCCGCCCGCAGAATGACATCGATTTCAAAGCCGCTGTGGAAAGTACTTTCGGGCGCCGTGTCTATTTCAGGGACGAGCCGATGCACCCGGTGAAATTGTGGTTTTGTCCCGAACTCGCCAGCGTGGTTCAGGAGCGTACCTACGCGCCGGGTCAGCAGTTGAGACGCTTGCCGGATGGCTCAGTCGAAATGACGTTTGCCACCCAGTCGCTGGTCGAGGTGCTTTGGTGGGTGCTAGGATGGGGCCATGGCGTAAGGGTATTGGACCCCGAAGCCTTGATTGCCCTGCATGTTCAGGAAATCGAGACGATGAAGGGGCTGTACCACGGTAAGAAACCTCCTTGCCTCGAGCAGCAGCAAGCGTTACATGAACTATACTGCCAAACGGAAGCACGATTGTGATTTTCACCAAGGGTTGAAAAAATGACCGTTTTACTGCCACGGGAAAAAATCAGAGCCCGACTGTTGTCGCTTATCGGGCGCAAACGGGCTGTGCGGATTCCCCCGGAAGGACTGCGGGGATACGTTTTCGCCAAGGTTGAGGTGGAGCCCCTCTGGCGCACCTTGTTGCGGAAGCGCCATGCGCCACCCCCGGCGGGGTGGGTGTTTGCGTCGTCTTTTGTGGATGAGGAGGATACCGATGGCAATTAAGACGCCAGACAGGATCGTCAAGATCATCTGCATGAACTGCGGTTGGCATCTCGTGCTCAACCGAGGCGGTGTAGGCGACTGCCTGACAGGAAATATGGCGTTGCGATTGGCATCAAACCTCTTCCATGAGCAGTGCCCATCCTGCAAACACCACCAGTTCAGGGAGGAACCTGCAACGCTCTGGGAGCGTATGAACCCCGTTGAGTTTTGCCGCAAGTGTTATTGGTGCCTTTTGCACTGAATGCCAGCATCAACAAGCACTCGGGCGAGGACATCGGCATCACCAACGCCGATACTCTCAAGGTCTTTCGAGCATGTCGGCTTCCCCTTGAGCTGGCTGATCGCCAACGCCTGGTGGTCCGTCGTCTGCTTCACCGGCCTCTCTGCCGTGGAATGGGTGTGGGCTTGGGGGGGGTGTGATTATGCTTGTCCGCAGAGGGCGAAAGGTCTAGGATTGCTGCATGGTAAGAACATTACAGATCAACACACGCACAGACCGCGACGGGCACTTGAGGCTTGATATGCCCATTGCGCGGGCATCTGTCGATTTGAGTGTGATTATTGTCATGAGCCCGTTGCCCGCCCGCAAAGGCCGTTACGATTGCTCGGACCTTGCCGGACGCTTGAAATGGCGAGGCGACGCCGTCAAGGAACAACGCGCACTTCGTGATCAGTGGACATGAACCGGTACTTGCTCGATACCAATGCCGTGATTGCGCTGCTTGTCGGCAACCCAGCACTCAATGCGCTGATTGCGAATGCCGAATGGGTTGGCATCTCTGTTATCGCCAAACTCGAATTTCTTTCTTTTCCTGGTATTCAGGAGGCAGACATCGCCCTGTTTTCAGAGTTTGAAAGCCGGGTTGATGTGATTGATATCGCCAATTCCGACATGCAGCTCATCAATCAGAGCATTCGGTATCGCCGCGAGAAAAATCTCAAGCTGCCTGATGCACTGATCATTGCCGGGGGAAGCGTCAATCAAGCGCGGGTATTGACAGCAGATCGTCAGTTGTTGAATCAATTTCCGGAGCAAACGATGGCATTTGATGCGGCATGTCCCCCCGTGACTGGCGGATCTTCCCCTTGAGCTGGCTGATCGCCAACGCCTGGTGGTCCGTCGTCTGCTTCACCGGCCTCTCCGCCGTGGAATGGGTGTGGAATTGGGTGAAAGGGTGAGAATTACCCTAGACTTGCATTGCCTTCCGTTCTCGGCTAGAAATGGCGCACCATGAATGGTTTTTATAGGGGGTGGCGATGATCGCAACAAAAGTGCGCATAGGAACTGTCGCGGACCAGGATCGGTTCCGTCGGGAGGATATGCTGGCGATGACGCCCGAAGCGCGCATCATGACCCTGATCCGGCTCCGCAATAGCCAGTTCGGTGCAGTCTCCCGTCCTATTCGTGATTCCGGCATCGTCAGCTACCGGACCTTTGAATGGCATGTTGTATCCCGGAGCCCTGCAATATGACCGAGGCCGCAAAAATGCCGGATATCTCGCCAGATATGCGCGATTTCTTTGAGCTGCTGATCAAGCACGGGGCTCAGTTCGCCCTCTGCGGCGGGTTTGCAGTATCTTATTACGGATTAATCCGCACGTCACGGTCGGCGCTGATTGATGCTGCCGGTGGCGGGGTTGAATTGTTCTCGCGGCGGTAGATGTTTCAGAATGGAGGCAGTTATTCGAACAGTCGGTGCAATACCGATATTGATTTCTTTAAATACCAGTAGTTCGGTGGGTGAGTGGGAGGCTCGGATGACATTTATCCGAGCGCAGCAGAAGGATATTTATCAGCGTGCGCTCGCCTTGAGAGGTGGTGAAGTTTCCCCGCCTTAGCGTACGGGATAACTGCAGACGTAGTCCAGGATCTCGTCCATCGCGATCGTGGCGGCACCGATCCAGGTGTCGCAGCAGCCGTAATAGACAAACAAGGTTCCGTTATGTTCCACGGTCGCCGACGGGAACACCACGCGCGGGATCACCAGCCCGGTGATTTCGTAAAACGCTTCGGGCTCGAAGATGACATCCGGCGCACGGGCGATGACCTTGGTCGGGTCCTCCAGATCCAGCAGCATGACCCCGGTCCGGTACACCGCGTTCTGGTCAACCCCGTGGTACAGTGTCAGCCAGCCCTTATCGGTACGTACAGGTTGCCCCGAGGCGCCGATCTTGCGCTGCTCCCAGGTGTTGTTCTGGGCCGTGGCCACCAGGACGGGATGCTCCCAATGCATGAGGTCATCGGAATAGCTCAGCCAGATGCTGGGACGGTCGCAGCCGTACTCCGGCCCGACATAGTACATCGGCCGCCGTAGCATGGCATAGCGGCCATTGACCATTTCAGGGAACAGCACGCAATCGCGGTCGTCATTATCCGGCGGCGTCATCAGCCCCATGTCCTCCCAGTGGATCAGGTCCTTGGAGCGGGCGATGCCAGAACGGTAATTGTTCGGATCGCCCTTGGGAACATGCGTGATGCGCACATATTTGGGGATGCCCTTGCCTTGGGGATAACATTCGGGGGTGTAGTTGCGCTGGACATAGGTCATGTAGTAGGTGTCGCCATACTTGGCGAGACGCGGATCCTCGACCGTGCCTTCCGGGCAGCCAATGTGCTCGCGGGTAAAGACCGGCTCTTCCTGGACGAGTTCGAAATTGAATCCATCCGTGCTTTTCCACAGGCCGAACTGGCAGACAAAGGGCACCAGGCTCGAACACGCCCGCTCGACCATATAAAAAACACCATCCTCGACAATGGCACCGGGATTGAAGGTCACCACATTCCGCCACGGCCGGTGATCCGGCACAAGGATCGGATTCCCCTCAAAACGCTTCAACGTCAAACTCTTCATCGTGCTGAACTCCTCTTAATCAGTTGGTAACACCATTCCTTCAAATCTAATATTCTCTTATTAAAGCAGACCCTTCCCCCCGTCGCAAGGGTTTATTACTTGTCGCAATTCAGTATTGTCAGATTGCGCAAAAGGTGCAAGGATGCGGGTATGAAAGTGAAACGAATCGGGCTGGCCATCAATGCCCAGCACATTAATGCCGAAGATCAGCAGATCTACCACGGGATTCGCGATTACAGCCGCGAGCATCCCGAGTTCGAGTGCGTCCTAGCGCCCTTCGCCGCCGACGAGCTGAAGGCGACGGAGCCTGCGCCCTATCACGGGATCCTTGCCCAGGCTACCTCCGGTCTGGTGGCCATGGCCGCGCAATTGGGTATTCCAGTGGTTGATGTATGGTTCGACTCCAAGGTCACCGTGCCGATCAATTGTGTATTCCCCGATTTTGCAAAAGCCGGACGGCTGGTCGGTCAGCATCTTGTCCATCGCGGATTCGACAACTTCGGGTATGTCATCAACAGTCAGACCCAGTCGCAGGCGATGATGTGCAATGCCGAGCTGATCCATGCCGATGCCTTGGGGTTCGAGGCCTACATCAAGGCCCGTGGATTTGCTTGTGGACATTTCATGGCACCGAAAAACGTTACGGAAGATGCCCAGACCTGGCAACGCTGGTCAAACTCGATCCGCCAATGGATCCGCGAACAGCCCAAGCCGCTGGGGCTGTTTGTTCCCAGTGATATGCTTTGCCGACATATTGCCGATCTCGCCCATGAGCTTGAACTGAATATCCCCCATGACCTGGGGTTGGTCAGCGCCCAGAACGAGCCCAACCTCTGCCTGCTGGCGGAACCGCTACTTACCTCGGTTGATCTCGGCTACCGGCGTGTCGGGTACGAGGCGGCGGCCATGCTGGACCGGATGCTCTCGAACCGGCAACTGATGAAGAAACGCGAAATCCTGCTGGTGGAGCTGCAGGCGCTCCACCCCCGGCACTCAACGGATGCCTCCAATGCCAAGGATCCGCTGGTGGCAAGCGCCATGCGGTTCATCCTCGATCATGCCAATCGGCCGATTGGCGTCAAGGATGTGGTCAAGGAGGTAGCGACAACGCGCCGCACCCTTGAGCGCCGGTTCCGGGATTCCCTTGAGCGTACCGTCATGCAGGCGATTACTCGCTGCCGGATGGAACGGCTCAAGCGCCGGCTGTCGGAAGGCTCGGAGCCGATCAAGCAACTGGCACAGGACTCGGGCTTCAACAGCGTCAGGATGCTGTACCAGACCTTTGTGCGCGAAGAGGGAATGTCCCCCTCGGCATACCGCCAGAAACGGCGGGCTGTTTCAAAACCGCCCCGTGCTGCCAGTGGGTGAGGGGGGGCGCGTTCAGCACCTTTGTCGTCGTGACGTGTGTTTTTTCCGGTGGTTTCGAATCAGCCATAGCACCCCGCCCAGGCAGGCAATGATCAGGACGGCCGCCGTGATGTTGCGCATCGCGTCCACCAGCGATGCCTTGCCGATACCGCTGCCGATCAGGGCGAAGACGGCTGTGCTGGGCAGGATGCCGAGCACGGTGCCGATGATATAGTGCCGGACTCGGATATGGGTCAACGCCAGCGCCGCATTCTGGGCCAGTCCCCAGATGGGCAGTTGACGCACCAGCAGGACGGAAAGGACGCCTGGCTGCTTTAACATGCCCTGCAATCGTTGCGAGCTCTTCAATAGGTGTTGCACCGTGTCGTGGGCACCCCATCGGACAAAGGCGAAGGTCAGCACCGAGCCGAGCCCGGCTCCTGTCCAGGCGACCAGGAAGCCGATCCAGAAGCCAAACATTGCTCCTGCCAAGGCGCTTAGCCATAAGCGGGGCACCCCGGTGGCGACAAGCAGGGCGGCGGCACCGGTAGACAGCAAGGTGCCAGTCAGGCCGAGACCGGACAAACGGGCTTTCCATGTCTGCACATCTTCCAGCATATGGTGGATCGGACTGAAATGCAGAACTAGGATCGCGGTTATCATGACCCCCGCCATGAACAGCATCTTTAGCAGAGCCTTGCGCATCGACTGCGTTGATTCCTCAACGAGTGCCTCTGGCAAAGGATCGCATGAAATGTCTCTCCGGTCGGTTGGTATGTCATTTTTCACGCCGATTCTTTAGTCTAGAACCGGTTTCGCGTCAAGCACCCAAAAAACGTGCACGAACGTTTAAACTCTTGATGTCAGCCATGAGGCCATGATATTATCTCGACAGTATCCAATATCTGATGTTTGGAAAAAGGAATCTTCACCATGAGCAGTTTGATACCGTCTGCAGCTCGTCTAAAAATAGCATCGTATGCAATCGCAATGCTTCTTTCCATGTCTGTCCCCCGTCGCGTGGATGGTGAGAGTCGCGTGGATCTCAAGACGCTTTACTATCAGGAGAGTGATGCTCGCATGCAGGTTCTCTCGCCAACGGTGATGGTTGAGGTCGAGGCATCACCGACGTTGACGATAAAAATTGATGGAATTTACAATTCAATATCCGGTGCGACGCCGAGCGGGGCGCCTCCGCTAAAGACGACTACGTATTACAGTCCGGTGCCAACCTCGAATGGCGGAGGCGGTGGGGGCGTGGTGGTAATCCCGCCGAGTAATGACGGCGACGATGGCGGTTATGACGGCGATGATGAAGGCAATGATGACGAGGGCGATGATGACAGAAGGCGTGGTTCGGTTCTTGGGACGTCTTTGCCTAAGTATTCGGCCAAGGCTGGCGCCACACCCGCCCCCGCTCCCGCTCCCACACCGGCGCCATCTCCATCCCCAACCCCAGTGCCGTCGGGCGGCGGGGGTGGAGGCGGTAGTGCGCAACCGGTTGCCAACGCAGTCACTGGATATGACAAAGCAGGAAAAGCTCCCCGCGGTAATGTTGAGGATGAGCGTGTTGGCGTGAACCTGGAGTTGGCCAAGCGTATCGGACGCCACACGCTGGTTCTACAGGGCGCCTACAGTCAGGAGTCTGATTATATATCCCAGGGAATCGCCCTGAGAGATGGTATTGACTTCAACCAGAAGAACACAACCTTGACCCTGGGCGCATCCTTCGCCAATGACAAGGTTGACGCGGTCACGATGGCCGGAGCTGAGACAAGGGACAGCGTTGATGTAATGGTCGGACTGTTCCAAGTGCTTGACAAAAAGACGACACTGACCTTGAACGTAACCGCAGGGTTGTCTGATGGCTATTTGACCGATCCCTATAAAGTGGTGGAACTGAACGGCGTGCTGGTACCTGAGCGGAGGCCGGATAATAGAGATAAACAGGTTCTTTATACGGCACTGAACCGCTTTGTCGAGGTTCTTGATGGTTCGCTAGAGGTGTCCTACCGCTATTACAACGATAGTTTCGGCATACAGGCACATACCCTCGGGTTGGCTTGGTATCAGAAGCTTGGCGAACATTTAGTCCTGCGTCCTGCGATTCGGTACTATGTTCAAGGCGAAGCCGATTTCTATGACCTGCAGTTCGAGGGGGCGCCCGAGGTTTATTCTTCCGATTACCGGGTTTCCGAATTTTCAGCGCTCGGGTATGGTGTGAAGTTGATTTGGATGCCGGTTGATCGATTCTCGTTGGATGTCGCCGTCGATCGCTATGTGCAGGAGGGGCTTGACGGGGTAACGGCGGACGACATGTATCCTAGTGCGCTAGCGGTGATGGCGGGAATACGGATATGGCTGTAGAAAGCAAAAAAATGCTTCATGCGAAGCTTATGCGTTCGGAGGTGTCGTCGTTTGGCGGCTATCACCGGATTTCATTTGGTGCCATGGGCACTCAAAATGAAATTACGTTTGAGGCTGTAAACACGGCTCGAGCCATGGCTTTCAGGGAGGCTGTATTTGACTGGCTTGCCGACTTCGAGTCGAAGTATTCGGTCACTATTGATGACTCGATCATTTCTGAAATCAACCGTCAGTCCGGGCAATCCGCGGTTGCCGTGGATGCGATGACGGATGAGTTGCTGGCGTTATGCCAATGGTACCACTGGAAGACTCGCGGCCTTTTCGATGCGACGTCGGGGCCTTTGATTAAAATCTGGGATTTCCACCGGAAGCACGATGTTTTACCTAGCAAGCGTGACATTGAACATGCCCGCGAATTGGTTGGCTGGGCGAATGTTGATCGGTCTGCAGGTCAGGTCAAGCTTAAGCAGTCTGGGATGATCCTGGATTTTGGTGGCATCGGTAAGGAATATGCCGTTGACTGCTTGGCTCGGATGGCAGACGAATCAGGGATAGCGAATATCCTCATCAATCTGGGTCGGGATATCAGAGGCACAGGCCACCCACCCGAAGGGGGCGGCTGGCGGATCGGACTGGAACGACCGGACGGAACCGACCGATGTTGGGCGGGGGTTTGTCTGGATAACTTGTCGATTTGCTGTTCAGGTCATTACGCCCGTTGCTTTTATCTGAACGGTGTCCGTTACAGCCATATCATAAACCCGTTGACGGGATATCCGTCGAGCGTGGATTGCGATGCCGTGTGGGTTTTGAGTCCGTCTTGTGTGGAGGCTGGCATATTATCCACCACGGCCGCCTTGCTGGAGTGGAAGGAGGCGCTGCGGTTGATTTCATCGGAGATGGGTGCAAGTGGTTGTTATTGGAACAAAGGAGGACGGTATGAGACGCGTAAGTTCAATGCTTTCATTATTCGGCGTGAGCGGCAGGCCGATCGTTTTGCAAGCGCTATTGATGATGCTGCTTGCGTCGGGGTTGCATGCTGAGTCCGGCGGCGCGCTGGGGAAATCCTTGTATCCGCTTGATTCGTACGGCTTGGAAGGAACCCTGCCGGTGGTGCAAGGCAAGATTGTCCTGCTGGATTTCTGGGCATCCTGGTGTGGCCCCTGCGCAAAGTCATTTCCTGCGCTGGATCTCCTGTACAAGGAATACCGGGAGCGGGGGGTTGTTATCCTGGGTGTCAATGTGGATGAGAAGCGTTCGGGGATGGATAAGTTTCTCGAGAAAATGCCGGTTTCATTTCCGATTGTGCGAGATGCGATGCAGAAGCTAGTGGGCAGGGTGAATGTCGGGAGTATGCCGACCTCGGTGCTGCTTGACCGAAATGGACGGGAACGCTTTCGGCACAGTGGTTTTCGAGGGGAGGAAACGATGACTGCCTTGCGTGCACATTTAGACACTCTGCTGGGGGAACCATGATAAATAAGCAATGGGTATGGCTGTTTTTTCTTTTAATGGCGGGACTTGGAGGCGGCTGTGCTTCTGTAAAACCATGGGAGCGTGGAACCCTTTCCGATTATACCATGCGCCCTGACCGTGATCCCCTGAGTGATTCGCTTTATGAGCACATCTATTTCACTCGCGAAGGGGCCGCCGGCGGGCGTGGTGTAGGCGGTGGAGGGTGCGGTTGTAACTGACCGCAGATGGCTGCGTTCACACCGTTGCGCCTATGAAAAGACTATTCGCATTCATGTTTCCCATGTTCCTGCTAGGCGGCTGTGCCATGTTGACGGAGGACCGTTTCGTGGTTAAGCCGTCGGCGCTGGATTATGCGCAGTTCCGCACCAGCCGTCCATCCCCGGTGGATGGCAAACCGGAGGTGATCCGTCTGGATCTCTCGGGCAGCGGTTATCTGGAAATGACACGAGGGCGCAGCGAGCGGATAGGGGACGGGTTCTGGAAGCCATCCGAGAATCCGGACTGGCAGGATCTGCAGCGTAGCCATGCCATGCTGGGTGAAGCCGACACCGTGGCGGTCTTCCAGCAATTGGTCAATGCCGGCCACTTTGACCGTGGCCCGACCGGGAAGCGGCACCCCCCGCCGCATGATCTGGCCGTGCTCCTGGCGATCGGGTTCAAGAAGGGCGTGGTGCTGACCAGCCGCGCGGATTACGTCGACCTGTTTAACCATCTGCTGGAGCGGGTCCAGGCCGAAAACCGTTGATTACCAGTCCATGGTCAAGCCCGCCGATACCCGTTGCGGGGACACCGTGGTCTGTCCCGGGAGGATCTCGAAGTCGTCATCCCACAGGTTATGGATGCCCAGTGTGAGTTGGATCTGAGGCGCTTGCCAGGTCAGCAGATGCAGCAGCAGGCTGCCATCATAACCGGTATCGCTGCTCTGGCGCAGCGGATTGTCCGGATGCTGTCGGAGGGATTGGAGAAACTCAAGGCCGAGCCGGCTGCCCAGCGACCAATAGCCCGAGCATTGCAACAGGTGTTCCGGGGAATCCAATGCATAGCGGCTGGCATAGAACTCGGTGTTTTTCGATTGGGTAAGGCCTGTATAATGCACACCGATCCGGCTACCGCTGTTCGCCTGCCAGCGGACGGATCCTTCCACACCAGTGGTATCCACCGTGCGGATGTTCCAGGCCACCCAGCGGGGCGCGTCCGCCGTTTCGCGGATCCAGTCCACCGTGTTACGGGCGGATTGCTGGAAGACGCCCAGCATCCAGTAGATGGATTTCTGCGGACGGCCTTCCAGTCGCAGCTCGGTGGTGGCGGCCTGCTGGTTCCCGAGCCCGGCATTCCCGAGACTGGCAGGAGACTCGTAGTTCAGTTCCGTGAACGAGGGCTGGCGGGCGCTTTCGCTATAGGCCAGTTTGAGTGTCAGGCGTTCGTTGATCTGGCGGGTGACAGCGGCCTGGGGCAGGAATTCGTTGATCTGTTCCTCATAAATGGCCAGGAGTCCGCCACCCTGGAAAAACCATTGACTATGCTGGATGCCGGGCATGGCCAGCAGCCCCATCTGGGCACGTTCGTGATCCCCGAGCGCAGCGCTGCGGATGCGCTGCTCGCTGGCGTTGAGCCGCCAATCGAAGGTTCCGTCCTGCCCCAGCATCCAGCGTCCGTCCAGTGACGTGCCATAGGTATCGAGCTTATGGCGGTTGTTGAACACGCCTGGAAGCGTCCAGAAAAGGGTATAGTCATCGGTCTGCTCGCGGACCATTATCGATATTCGCGCGCGGCTCTCGTCTGCTTCCCGTGGGGTTTCAAAGCTGGCGAAAACAAGCGAATCCTCCGTGGTCTCCTGGGCTCCCCAGAGCGGGTTGACCCCGTAGTAGCCACGGGCTCCGAATTCCTTTTCCTGCCGGCCAATCAGCAGATCCCACTGATTCCCGTCGGCGGAAAGCCATTGTAGTTGTCCACCCGCCCGACTGGCGCTCAGGTCATTGTCGGCATAATCCAGTGCATGGGTCTCGTTATACCCGGCGAAGGCACCAATCCCCGCCGCGCCTTTCGGGGTTGAGGTGATCTGCTGCCGGGCAAGCATATTGAGCCAGTAGCTCTCCTTGTCGTCCAGTCCGAGGGTAAGTCGGCGGTCGCTAGTTACCGGACGTATTGAGAAATCCACCGTGCCCGTGAGGTGACCTTCGCCAGCCAGCGTCTGCTCGAAGCCGGTATAGACGGTGGGGTCGGAAAGCATGCCGGTGTGCAAGGGCAGCTCGGCGTTGAAATGTTCGGTCTGGGCGTTGGGCAAGGCAAGGCCGTTCAGCGAAAGCCCTGCGCCGCTGAAGCTTGAGCCGCGCTTGGTCAGGTCGCTCTGCGCCGTGGTTCCGCCCTGGCTGCGCAGGTCGACACCCGGCAGGGCGGCGATGGATGAGACCGCGGTGGCGTCCTGTCCCGTTCGTGGCGGCGGAACCAGCGCCTGCCCCTTCACGGTCATCTGTGCCTGCTCAACGACCTCCCCGAGCGGCTGATTCGTCTCTGTCGCTTGTCCGTTACCTGTGCCGAGTGCCATTCCTGCCAGCAAGGCAAGTCCTGCCTTGCGCATCACGATTCGTTTTCTCATTTCAGCCCCCCTTGATTTCATCGCGCCTGGGTTTACATCAGCAGGCGGTCGAAGTAGTTAAAGACTTTATTCACCAGTTGCCGCTCGACGGCACCGGTCATGCTGCGTGTGCAGCGATTGGCGGCTTCATTAAGCGAGATATGCCCCTCCCGTCCTTGTTCACTCAGGGCAGCCACGGTTTTACCATACGCATCCACCATATCCAGCTTCATGACATAGCGCACAAAGAACGTTCCTTTGCTTCCCAAGTCCGTCTCCTCCATGGCAACCGAGCCACGCACTTGCAGGAAGGCATCGCCCGGTGCCACCACAAAGCCGAGTCCGGTCAGTTGGGCGATGATGGTCTGAGCGACCTTCCCGTCCGGATCATTCTCGATGCTGACCGCAACCCCGATTTGCTTGGCTGCCGTTGCCATGCGCTGTTGCAGGACATCATGTGCGTAAGTGGTCGACACCTGTGATTTGGCCTGGGGGTAAAGCACATCCAACTGGGCCCGTAATTGATGGCTGTCGGCGCTGATGGCCACGGCGGCGGCCAGGGCGGCATACGTCATGGCGGGCGAGGGGGACTCGCTGCGCTGTACAAAACGAACGATCATGGCATCATTCTCCTTGAGTCGATTGACGTAGATCGCCGCCGTTTCCGCCCGGTTCAGCGTGGCCAGCGCGTAGACCCGCCCGGTTTTCTTGTCGGTATAGCGTTCAGGATACTGCACATTCTGCAGCGACATCGCGGTATAGACGCTGATATTGCGGTCAAGCTGTGACTGCTCCTGGTAGACGTTCTGCTTGCCGATCAGTTCGTAGTACCGTTCCGTCAGGCGTTCATCCACGACGATGTCGGTGCGGAAGATGCGTGCCAGATTGCCAGCGGCAACCGTTTCGGCCGTCTGTAGCGTATCCCCTTCGCCGACTGCGGTGAGATAGAATTTGGATGGGTATTTGAGCTGCGGGTTCTCCATCCAGGCGGGACGGGTAGCGACCGCTGGAGGGGGCATGCCGGCGCAACCAAGGACAACAGTGATGCAAAGAATGCTTAGGAAACGCCAGGATTGCATAATCAATTCCCCCCAGGTGGTGTGTATTGGTGTAGTCTAGTTCAAGTAATACGATGGTAGAAGATTCAGTTGCCCGGAACGGACATCGATCATGCCAAGTTCATCCTGGTGCAGTCGGGTCCCGCGCTTATCGGTATAGAGGATCGTGGCCCGGTAATTACCGGAAGGGACTTCAATCTCGCGAATGGCCGCTGTAGAGGGGAAGAACTGGCCGATGCGCAGATCCGCATTCTCTGTCAGTGCCATGGTGATGTCGAGCAGTAATTCCGCGCCGCCGGTATCGTCATTCTTCTTCTTGAGCTCCTCCACGGCCTTTACCTTGATAATCGTCTTGGCAATTACGCGAGTGATGGTTTTCAGGAAAATCAACGGCTCGCGGATCTTGAATGTCTCAAGCGCCACCTGGTCGAGACGCTCGATCGGCACGAGGTCTCCAACAGGATAGCCGTTGAGGTATAGGATGGCCCGGTTCACACGGGTATCGCGCCTTTTCATATAGGGTATCTCGAACTTGAATGAGGAACCGGCCGGTAGCGCGGTGCCGATATTCCACGGAATCACATCCAGCGTGTTCACCTTGGTGTTTCCGGCGCTGACCTGTTCGGTGGTCATGATGGTGATGGCCGTCGGTTGGGTGTGGATGTACAGCGTCTTGGCTAGCTTGTCGGGGCTGCGTCCGTAAAAGGCGACGACATTCAGTTTGGCATAAGCCGTCGGAGAGGAGGCCAGCGCGGTGGACAGAGGGGGCATGGGGAAGTCATAGACCGAGGGTGCCGCCTGCCACGCCTCTTGGATTTTGGCGAGATCGATTCGGGCATCATCCGGGCGTCCTTCGGCACGGTACATCAACATGCTCAGGTAACGGGCCAGGGCTGAATTATGGAACCGCGTGGAGCCGGGTTTGAAGGTACGCGTGGAGCCGGATGTGTTGTCGGATTTCTTATATTCACTGGCGATCCTGGCGTACTTGTCTTCCAGGACATTCAGTTTGTCATTGATGCGCCGCACCTCGACAAACGCCGAATCAAAGGATCCCAGACGAAGGTAATTGACGCCCTTGAAGACATGCAGGTAGATGTTCTCGTAATCCTCGCCTGCATATTCAAGGGCATTGTCATTGAGCATCACCGAGGCCGCCGCCCGGCTGACGCTGCGGGTGTAGGCCTCTTCAATACTCTGGTCGGCCTGGGTCAGCAGTTCGTTGCTTTCCTCCCACCGCCCGTTGTAATGACAGAGCAGGCCAGCATCAAGATAGTACAGGATCCTGTCTTTTTCCTTGTATGCCGTGGTTTTCGCCTTCTGGATACGTTTCATGGCCCCCGCCAGGTCATGGCGCGCCAAGGTGTCGTCCATGCCGACCAGATGACTTTTCGAGGTGCTGACGTTGGCACAGCCTCCCCCCGCCAGGACGGCCAGCGAGAACAGCAAGCAAACTGATCCGATCCGCCGCATCCACCCTCCGGATTGATTTTGCGGTCTCTGCGGCTGCATCAAAGCCGCGCCCGCGGCTGGCGAACCACTTTCTTGATCTTCTTGGAACCGATCCAGATTTTCTCGTTGTTCTCGATGTGGATAAGTTCCATATCCACCTGGTAGTACTTGACCTGCTGCCCGCTGATAGCATCGATCAAGGTCTTGATGCTGCCCTTGAGCATGTAATCCGCACCGGTCTCCGCTGCCAGCCGTTTGGCGCTCTCCTCGCTGGCGTTCGACTGCTGGTCCAGCCGTTCGGCGCGGACCTCACTGCGCTCATCGCTGCTGGCCACGAAACGTACGGTGCCGCTGTTGATCAGTTCCCGCTCGATATCCTTCACGAAGGTGCCCATCTCGATATGCTCGGAGCTTAGGTTGCGCACGGTGCCCACGATAACCACGGGATTACGCCCTGCCTTTGTCTTGAAATCGCCAAGCCATGGGCGGCGCAGGACATCGCCGAGCATTTCTTCGGCAACCAGTCGCGAGTCGGTGTCGTTCCAGCGTCCGCTCAGGTCCCGTACTTCGTCAACGCCGATGCGCTGCACTGAAGGTGCCGTTGTCGTGCACCCGGTCATTCCCGCCAGGGTCATTACCGCTGCCATGATTCGCCACCCAGCTGCTTCCATTCGCATTGTCGCCTCCTGATTATCCTGTTCCTAACCGCCGCGTCTTTCCCCGTGTAAACAACATGCGGGGCAATATCGGATACAACGCCTTTCAGATCAAGGCAAAAAGCGCTGCCCCCTGTCTGGCGGCATCGGGGCAGACCGGTGGTGTTGCTATTGCAGGAGACGATAAAAGGTAGTCTCAAGTGGGATAGTGGTGTCTACCGCTTGATCGGGTTGTATTTGCGCGTCAACCAGGTGATTGCGGTGTCGCTACCGTTGATGGCGATGGAGCGCAGTTCTCCCTCGTCGAGCCCGTCCATCCAGCGGGCCGTCACGTTCTCGATGGCCTCTGCATCGAGGTTGTAGAGAACCTTGCGAATACACGTCTCCTTGGACACCTCTATAACTGCATACTATAACACCACCGTGAAAAAACGAATCCTTTACGAAGCGTGCATGTCGGATATGGGCTTCCTCCATTCCCTTCACAAATAATGAGTTGCAACGCAAGCGCATACGCTGCTAAAGTCTCGAACCGCAATGACAACAAAGGAATGACCCTGTAAGATCGACCATGACAAGACAAAAGACAACGGGCGATGTGTTATCGGCTCCAGCGGACGCGATCGGCACGCGACTGGCCTGGGAAGCGGTGGCTCCGACAGCATGGAGCGATGTGCGCAGCAAGCCGTATCCACCCTTCCTGCTGGGCATCCAGAACGCTCCCCAGTGTTACCCAGTGAGGCTCTGCGTAATAAACCAGAAAAGTTTTGCATCCCGAAAAGTAGCTGTTTAATGTGGATCTATCAGTGAATACAAAAACCTTATTGTTGAACGTTATTCTAGCGGTTTTGTGCTTGTCTGCCTCAGCGACCACCACTGAAACGCTCTCCGTCGAGCCAGTCTCGTTCGATAACGCCTTGTATGCCGACTATCTGGGCTCTGCGGTGGAAAGCGTGCCGGACCTGATCAGTACGTTCGAGTCGCGGCAGTTGTCAATTCTTCCCATCTTGTTGCCGGATCCCGATTTCATCCACCTGGAGGACGGCGGACTGCTGCCGTTTGATCCCGCCGCGTTCCCGCCGCGCCTGGTCCGGCGCCTGATCCCGGTTGATGAACACGGGATTATCGTCTATCCGGTTACCATCATGGAAGTCCCTGACAGCGGTGAACGCCAGATCCTGAATGCCGCCGGTGAGGTGATTGCCGAGATCAGGGCGCCCAGGGATTACGACCCGCTCTGGTATGTCCGGCTGCGTTTTCCCGATCTTGATGCGCTTGATGCCGAAACGGCAGCCTGGCGGGTCGCGCTTTACGATCCCTCCCGCATCATGGTGCGCTTCCGGCTGATTACCGAGGACGAGCTAATCTGGAAAGTCATGGCCGAGTCGCTTGCAGCGACACAAACGCTGCCCATCGCTTCGCCGCTCTTGACCCCGATGGCCTTGAGTTACCCCGGCGACACTGGCAGTGGATTGGCCTTTGATGCGCTGTCCGTGCAAACCAACGGCACGGTTGACGTCAGCTTGAGCTGGCCTTCCGGCACGCTGGCCTCCGACGGCCTTGATATCTTCAGCTCCACCAACCTGCTGGAAGCGCAGTGGCAGATCCTGCTGACCACCAACGTCAACAACGCGTCGGGCAGTTTCGCGTTCAACGCCCCTTCCGCCGGGAGCGGCGGCATGCGCTTCCTGGATGCCTGGACGCACTATGATGGCGACGGCGACGCACTCTACGACGGGCGCGAAGTCCGCCTCTACGGGACGGACCGCTTCGACGCCGACAGCGACGGGGACGGGATGCCGGACGGCTGGGAACTGCAGCAGAGTTTCGATCCGCTGGATGATGCCGATGCTCTAGAGGATGCCGACGGCGACGGGCTGACCAACCTCGGGGAGTACCAGGCCGGAACCGACCCGCACAATAGTGATACGGACGGTGATGACATCCCGGATGATTGGGAAGTGCAGTTCGGTCTCAATCCTTTGGATGCCGAGGATGCCGAAGAGGACCCGGATGGGGATGGCTACCTGAATATTTATGAATACGTACACGAGAGCAACCCGCAAGCACTGGCAAGCATTCCGGCTCCGACGCTGACCGTGAATGAAACCCAATCCATTCAGTCGGCGCTTTCTGCGATAACCAACGATTACGGCATTATCAACGTTTCGCCGGGGACCTACACCGGATCAGGCAACCGCAACCTGAGTTTCAACGGCAAACGGATTACGCTCATTTCCGAACAGGGCGCAGCGAATACCATCATTGATGCCCAGAGCTTGGGGCGTGGATTTGTCATTACATCCAACGAGACGCGCCGCAGTGTCATTTCCGGACTAACGATCCAGAACGGTGACAGCGGCGAAGGAGGCGGCATCTACATCAATTCGGCCTCGCCGAGTATCCTCAACAGTACGATTATTTCGAATTCCGCTGCATTAGGGGGCGGCATCAGTGCGGGCTCAGGAAGTCCGGCAATCAGGAACTGTCTGATAACCGAAAATATCGCCGATAGTGCCCAGGGGGGATGGGGCGGTGGAATTGATTCTGCGTCAGGCAGTACGCTTCATGTTTATGAGAGTATTATCAATAAGAATTATTCAGGTAACCTTGGCGGTGGGATATCTGTTTTTGGTGCCGATTCCACGGTTATCGAGCGTTGTCTGATCGCTGATAATTGGGCCGATGATCTGGGTGGAGGCGTCTATACAGCAGCAGGTTCCACGGTAATCATCGGCTCACAAATCGAATTGAACTATTCGGCGCAGGGCGGCGGCCTGTACAGTGATGATAATTCGACGTTATCAATGATCAATTCTGTTCTGGCAGCCAATGAAGCGGAGTGGCTTGACGGTGGAATTACCTCTTCAGGCGGAGGCGTCAATCTCAAGAACAGTGTGATTGTCGGTAACTTCGCGTTTATTAACGCTGGTGGTTCTTTAGTTGCCGACGACGTGATCGTTAACTCAATCATCTACGGCAATACGGCAGAATCTGGAGTGAATCATCAAATAGAACCTAATACGAACGCTATTATCGCTTATTGCGACGTGCAAGGAGGCTGGTCCGGTGAAGGCAACACCAATGCCAATCCCCAGTTCACGCGTCTTGGCTATCGCCTAACGACGAACTCTCCGTGCATAGGTGCTGGCTC
The DNA here is from genome assembly GCA_002428045.1 of Verrucomicrobia bacterium UBA6015. Lineage (GTDB taxonomy): Bacteria > Verrucomicrobiota > Kiritimatiellia > UBA8416 > UBA8416 > UBA8416. The sequence goes on along the minus strand of DIZZ01000246.1, from coordinate 9,406 downwards.
ACTGTCGTATGCGGCTTCCACTGATATCGATGGGGAGGCACGGTCACTGACCACCGATATGGGAATCGATCAATTTGTAGATACCAACAGCGATGGCATGGCGGATGCATGGGAGGTCAAATACTTCGGAACGGTTGGTAGCGAATTGGCCGCTGGCGATTATGACGGCGATTTCCTTGGTAACCTGATCGAATACGAGTTCAGTACAGACCCAACGGTTGCGATCGATAGCGACAGCGACGGTCTGGGTGACGACGCTGAACTATATTACGGCACCGATGCCAACGACTGGGACAGTGACGATGACCAGATGCCTGACCGATGGGAAGTCGAATTCGGTCTCAATCCTCTCAGCGGGGCTGATGCAAATACTGATAACGATAGCGACAATTTGACGAATTTCGAGGAAATGCAATATGGGACCGACCCGCTAAATGCCGATACCGATAGCGACGGACTGGATGATGACGTGGAAATACTCCAGGGAACGGATCCGGTTCTGGATGATACTGACGGCGACGGGCTCAATGATGGGCTGGAGGACTTCTACGACACGGACCCGCACTACTGGGATAGCGACGGGGACGGCATGAGTGATGGTTGGGAGCATGAGCATGGGCTCGACCCAGATATCCCGAGTGATCCTTCGGCGGATACGGACGGAGACGGCTGGACGAATGCGGAAGAGGCTAATCAGGAAACCGATCCGACTAACGAGGATACGGATGGGGACGGCACGGAAGACGGTGTGGATGCCGATCCGCTTGATCCCGACAACACTGCCAGTGCCAGCGTATTCAATACGACGGAAATGACGCTGATGGTCGGCGATCAGAGTGGCAGCCATACGGAACGTTACAAGCTGGCCGTCGGGCCATACCAAGTCTATATGTCGCATGTCAGTTCGACTGAATACGAGTTCTACCGAACCATCCGTGTGCCGCGCGGCAAGACCTACCAGGGCTATCTCGAATCGCTGCCCGATGATGACGACGACGGGGACTACACCGCTGACGTCACCGGTGGAGGTGTTATGGTTGACGATCCCTGGGACGATCCTTCCGGGCGTGTCCTCGGCGGCCATCACGAGGACAGCGGGTTCAACTCCGGTCAGCGCAGCTTCACGGTAACCATAGCCGGTGCGGAAAGCGACGAGGAGAGCACCGATCACGTCGATGCCGATGCGGTGTACGCCAACTCCGTGGACCCGATTAACACGATCAACGGTAACGTTACGGTCAACGACACCGATCTGGTCATCCCCGCCTCCGGCATCCCGCTGGTGCTGAGCCGTGCCTACGACAGCCGCTCGATCTATACCAACAGTCCGGTCGGCGCATGCTGGAGTCATTCGTACGACTGGCACCTGGCCGACGTGACGAATCACGTCTACCGGGGCGTGAGCAACGACTGGAAGGTGCTGCGCACCGGCAGCGGCGATCTGCACTGGTTTGCGGCGCAGACCAATGGCACGTTCAAAAGTCCGGCGGGCGTTGACTATCGGCTCACCGACAAGACCAGCAGCTACGAGCTGCGCATCGACGGGCAGATCACGTTCGCGTTCGCGACGAACGGGCTCTTGCTGTCCATGACGGACCCGCACGGCAACGCGCTGTCCTTCGCCTACACGACCAGCGGCAATAAACAGGTGGTTTCGTCCGTCGCGCACAACAGCGGCCCGTCGCTGGCGTTCAGCTATACCAATGGCATGTTGACCCACGTTAATTCGCCGACCAACTCGCTCTATGTGACCTACAGCTACAACGGCCAGGGCGAGCTGACCGGGGCAACGCGTTACGCGTCCGGGCAGACGTTCAACACGACCTACGGCTATGGCGCAGTCCACAGCCTGACCCAGCGGGTCAACGCCGCCGGGGACAAGTTCGACTTCGGCTACACCATAGTGGCCAACACCAGCGGCGTCGTCATCGCCAAAGGCACAAGCATGGCACTCAACACGAACTGGTATGCACACACGGTTGCATATAACACCGCCAGCAACCGCAGCACGTTGACCTATCAGCGCGACGGGACGAACCAGGTCTATGACTACCGTTACGATCCCGACACGCTCGCCATCTCGGCAATCTACGGGCCGAACCGCACGAACCTCGTGACGCGCTACACGCGGGATGCCGCGCACAACGTCACGCGGGTCAAAACCGTGGACGAAGCGACCGGGGAATACCTGCTCTCCAGCATGAGCTACGATGCCCGGCACAACCTGGCCAGCAGCGCCGTGGGCTACAACGCCTTGCCGCTTCACACCTGGAACTATGCCTGGAACCTGACCAACAACACGCTGCTCTCCGCCAGCGATCCGCTCGGCAACCAGACGACCTTCGAATACGACGACACCTTGCTGGTCGCGACGCATGAATACCCCGCCAGCAACGTGACGCTGAGCACAAGCGTCGGGTATACGACCAATGGCCTGCTTGCCGCCGTAACCAATGCCAACGGGCATTGGAACCGGTGCTATTACGGCTCGCACGGCTTCGTGACCAGCGCCGTGCCCCAGGCCGGTCCGACCGTAAACTACGCCTACAATACCCTCGGGCATCTGACCGCGCTGACCCTTCCCGGAGCATCCGGCAATCGGACAACAACCTTCATCCCCGACGCCATGGGGCGCGTTTCGTCCGTGACCTATCCTCTGGGCGGTCTCAGCGAATCGTTCGCCTATGACAAGATGGGCAACCTGACGAATCACACCGACACGGCGGGACGGAATACGCGCTTTACATACCTGCCCACGCGCAAGCTCTCATCCGTCTCACGCGGCAGCGGAGCGGAAAAGGCGACGGTCAGATTCGATTACGACCAGCAGTTCAACACCCTGACGATCAAGGACTCGCTAGACCGCGACGTCGAGACCTACCAGCTCGACATCCAGGACCGGCCCGTCACGATCAGCAACGTCGAAAGCCAGACCATGAGCGTCGTGTATGGCGTCGGCGACATCGTCAAGTCCGTGACCCGGTTCGACGGTACAACCGTCAGCAATTCTTACGATACATCAGCCCGGCTCACAGAAATTCAGGTTTCAGGTCTCAGCCTTCAGCCCTTGTTCACCACATTCAGCTATTACGACAACGCGCTGCTGAAAACCGTGACCAGCGAATCTGGCACCGTCAGCAACACATACGACCAGGCCAGCCGATTAACTGCGGAGCACCAGTCCCTTTTCGCGTCTTCCGCGTCTTTCGTAGTTGAATACGGATTGGACGGCATCGGCAACGCCACCAACATCCTCGTCAGCGTCGACGGTTCCACCATCCTGACCAACAGGTATGCCTTCGACGCCGCCGAGCGCGTCAGCGTAATCAACGGAACGGGCGGCACCTTCGCGTTCAATTACGGGCCGTACAACGGGCTTGTCGCTGGAGTCAGTAACTCAACCAGCGGCATACGTGGCGAGTATCAGTTCGACAACCTTGACCGGCTGACCAACATTATCTGGCGGAACGCGGCAAATGGCATCCTGCGCAGCTTCGGTTATGGCTACAACAGCGCCGGTATGATCACCAACGTTGCGAGAGAAACGGCGACGGAGACCGTGGCCTATGGGTACGACTCACTCGACCGGCTGAAGTCGGCTAATGCATCGTTTCTGACCGCCAGCTACGGCTGGGATTTGGTTGGCAACCCGACATCACGAGTTGAGAACGCTACGAACACCAGCTACACGCTGGGCACGGGCAACAAGCTCGTCTCATGGACGGGCGGCAGCTACGGGCATAACGCTGCCGATTGTGTGACCAACATTACGCGGGGCAGTGATTCGTTCGGGCTCGCATGGGATAGCCGTTACAACCTGATGTCCGTCTCGACGAACGGAACGGTTGCCGAATCGTACAACTACAGCCCGCTGGGAAACCGCATCACGACCGTGGTCAACGGCGTCACCAACCACCACGTTTACGAGGGCGCACACTGCATCGCCGACCTAGACGCAGACGGTGAGCTGCTCCGCAGCTACCAGCCCGGCCCCGGTGTCGACAACTGGCTGAGCATGACGGTCCACACCGGCGCAGCACCTGTGGTATACACCTACTTGACCGACCACTTGGGCACGGTTCACGCCGTCGCCAACGCCTACGGCTTGATCGTGGAAAGCTATCGTTACGATCCGCATGGTAAAGTGTTGGGCGTCTGGAACGGAAGCGGCACACCGCTAACCAAGTCGGCTATAGGCAACCGCATTCTGTGGCAGGGCCGCGAATATAGCTGGGCGACGGGCCTCCACTATTTCCGTGCCCGCTGGTACGACCCCATCACTGGCCGCTGGCTCTCCAACGACCCCATCGGCATCAATGGCGGATTGAACCAGTACGGCTTCTGTGGGAATAATCCCGTGATGTTCGTGGATCCACTCGGTTTGGCAACGCTCAACAATCTCAATTCGCGCTTACGTTTCAGCCCTTCTGAAATCAACCAGATGTTTACCCCGCTCGCCGAAGCACAGGATGACTTTGAGAACATTGAACTTGCGTATCTTGGGATGATGGGCGCTGCGGTGGCCGCTCCATACTACGCTCCATATCTGACTCGTGGATACAACATCGGGAAGTTCCGCTTCCTGAAGATGCGTCATGGGCCTTGGGGAAATAGCTACGAGCTTCTAAAGTGGAAGAATGTCCTGCGGTTGGAAGCCCATCCTACCGCAAGATGGATGCCGCGCTGGCTGTTCCGCCCGCATGCTCACATCGATTTCCTAGGGAGCTCGATCAAAAAGTTGCATATTCCGATCCTAGAGCCCATTCTCGGCTACGAGCTGTATCAACGACTCTTCGGATCTGATGATGACGCATCCCCAGATGCAGGTGACTGCAAGTGAGCGGCATGACTCTTACAACAGACAGATTTGCACGGGCACTTCACGGCCTCGGAGCTCGACAGCAGGACGATCTGCCCGTTTGGACTCTCGTACCACGTTTCTTCTCAAGAGGGAACTTCGATCAACGCCGGGAAGGGCTGCTGCATACTCTCTGTTCGCAGGCACATCCGCTATTCCTCACCATTGATCCTACAGACGTGGACGGCCAAGTTATGGCGAATTGGGAACCCATCGCGCCCAACATGTGGAGATTTCCTGAGAAATGTGAGCAAATCGACATTCACGAATGGACTCAAGTTGGCAACTGGATCCTCTACTCGTGCGCACATTATATATCCTACGATGTTCTAGGCGCATGCGATCTGCGAAAGGCGAGTCACGTCCTCCAACTTGTGACCGACAACGACATGTCTTTTCTTGTCGCTGCGTTCCACGACAATACCCTATGGACAGTTGCCGTTAATCCGAGGTTGTCGGGGACGCATGAGTATGCATGAGTAGGGGCCACATCTACATCGACAAGTGGATATTGCGAGCTTTCCCTTTACTGTTTTAGCTGCCTTTTCCCGGCCCTCGCCGCTATCGCGGCTTCCGCCTCCGCCAAGGCTTCCACCTTCGTCCCGCAGGCCGGGACTACGGCGGACGAGACGGCGGGACATGCGGTATCTACGCGGTTCCCCTGCGCTGCTAAGGGACAGACCTTTGATTTAATCATACCGACAAGAACGAAACGCAGCCTAAGAAATAGGTGGAATTCTGCCGAAAACGTTTGCTGTGACCTTGACCTGTGAATTTGCCTCGCCTATAGTGCACGGCAAATGACAATCAATGAATTCATAACCAAATGGCGCAAGGTTGAGCTGAAGGAGCGCTCCGCCGCGCAGGAGCATTTCCTCGATCTGTGCCGTGTGTTTGATCATCCGACGCCTGCCGCTGCCGATCCGACCGGCGAAATGTTCTGTTTTGAGAAGGGCACGGCCAAGCACGGAGGCGGCGAGGGTTTTGCCGATGTCTGGAAAAAGGATTTCTTCGGCTGGGAATACAAGGGAAAACACAAGGACCTGACGGCAGCCTATGACCAGCTTTTGCGGTACCGTGATGCGCTGGCAAGCCCACCCCTGCTGGTTCTGTGCGACATGAACCGGATTGTCGTGCGGACCAACTTCACCGGCACGGTGTCCGCCGTTCATGAAATCGCCCTCGAATCGCTCGGAGACCCCCGCAACATCGAGATCATGCGGGCGGTGTTCCACCATCCGGAGGCGTTGCGGCCGGGCCGGACCAGTATCGCCGTGACCCAGGACGCAGCCCGGCAGATAGCGGAGATTGCCGACATCCTGCGCAAGCGGGGGAATGATCCGGCGGCGGTGGCGCATTTCCTCGACCGGATTGTCTTCTGCCTGTTCGCGGAAGATGCCGGACTGCTGCCGGATAATGTCTTTACGCGTATACTGGAAAAATCAGGCGGTGAAGCGGTGCGGTTTGGTCGGCTGCTGGGTCAGCTTTTCGAGACGATGGCGACCGGTGGCGACTTCGGGCTTGAGTTGATCCGTCACTTCAACGGGAGCTTGTTCGACGACCAGAATGTGCTCGAACTCACGGCGGATGACGTCAAGCGGTTCGCGGTTGCTGCCGCCCTGGACTGGAGCGCGGTTGATCCTTCCATTTTCGGCACCCTGTTTGAGCGCGGCCTGGACCCGGCCAAACGCTCGCAACTCGGTGCGCATTTCACCAGTCGGGATGATATCGAGCTGGTCGTTGACGCCGTGATGATGTCGGTCCTGCGCCGCGAGTGGGACGAGATAAAAGCGATCATTGAATGCCTGCTGACCACGGGGAAGAAGCGGGGCAAGACTACAGACTGCAGACTGCAGACTGCAGACCAAAAACCGTTATCACCGGCGGCCAAGCGCAAGGCACAAGGCGAGGCGGCGAGCATCCTGCACCGGTTTCTTGACCGGCTTCAGCATGTCAAGGTGCTGGATCCCTCCTGCGGCTCTGGCAACTTCCTTTATGTGGCCCTGCTGCGCCTGAAGGATCTGGAAAAGGAAGTGATCCTCTTCGGCAGCGACAACGGTCTCGGCGCATTCCTGCCGATGGTAGGCCCGTGGCAGCTTTACGGGATCGAGGTCAACCCCTACGCCCATGACCTCGCGCAGATGACCGTCTGGATCGGCTGGCTGCAATGGATCCGGGCAAACGGCTTCGGCTTCCCGGCCGATCCGGTCCTGCGCTCGCTCGCCGAGAATATCCGGCTGATGGATGCGATCCTACCTGACGGAGCGGGCGGGACGCCCGCGCCCCCAGGGGAGCCGGCATGGCCGTCTGTGGACTTTATCGTTGGCAATCCGCCGTTCCTGGGCGGCAACCGCATCCGGCAGGAACTTGGGGACGACTACGTTGACCGCCTCTTCGCGCTGTATGACGGACGCGTGCCCGCCTTCGCGGATCTCTGCTGCTACTGGTTCGAGAAAGCCCGAGCCCACATCGCCGACGGCAAATGCAAACGCGCCGGACTGCTCGCCACCCAGGGCATACGCGGCGGCGCGAACCGCGACGTCCTCAAACGCATCCAGGAAGGCGGCGGCATCTTCTGGGCCGAAAGCGACCGCCCCTGGGTACTGGACGGGGCGAATGTCCGGGTCAGCATGGTTGCCTTCGACAACGGCACCGAACCAACGCGGATACTCGATGGACGCGAGGTGCCCGCCATCAATCCTAACCTGACGTCGTGCGCCGACATCACCATGGCAAAGACGCTTTCTGGCAATCAGGGAATCTGCTTTATGGGGCCATCAGCCAAAGCCCCGTTCGATATCGATGGGGAAACCGCTGCCGTGATGCTGGCCGGCAAGGGGAATCCGAATGGCAAGCCGAACTCGGACGTTGTGCGTCCGGTCATCAGCGCCGTGGACATCGGCCAGGGTTCGCGCGGCAAATGGACCATCGACTTTGCGCTCATGCCGATCGAGGAGGCAGCCCAGTACGAGAAGCCGTTTGAGTATGTACGCGCCAACGTGTTGCCTGTCCGGGAAACACGGAGAGACGACTATCGCGGCATGTGGTGGCAATATGCCCGACCTCGCCCGGAAATGCGCTCGGCACTGCAAGAGCTTTCCCGCTATATCGCCACCCCCGGAGTGTCGAAACACCGGCTTTTCGTGTGGGTATCCGCCGACGTCCTCTGCAATCAGGGCACGCTGGTTTTCGCCCGCGACGACGATGCGTTCTTCGGCATTCTCCATTCCCGGATTCATGAGGTGTGGGCGTTGAGTATGGGTACCCGACTTGAGGACCGCCCCCGCTACACGCCGACCACCAGTTTCGAGACGTTTCCCTTGCCTGGGGGCGCGGGCGTCCCGCCCGCTTCCTGTGCCTGTGCCGCTGCTCGCGACGGGGCGGACGGGACGTCCGCGCCCCTAGGCTTTGCCGCCATCGCCGAGGCCGCCCGTGATCTGGTCGTCAAGCGTGACCGCTGGCTGAACCCGGAGGGCATCACCGCTGCCGAGCGCAAGACCCGCACCCTGACGAAGCTTTACAACGCCCGCCCGCAGTGGCTCGCCGACTGCCACGCCCGCCTTGACACCGTCGTCGCTGCCGCCTATGGCTGGCCTGCCAATCTCACCGACGACGCCATCCTAGAACGGCTGTTAGCCTTGAACCAGGCACAAGCGGGGGCGTCAAGATGAAATTATTGGTAGCGACACGCAACCGGAAGAAAATGGTGGAAATCGCCGAGATCCTTTCCTCCCCCGGATTGGAACTCCTCGATCCTGCGTCGGTAGGCAATCTCCCGGAGGTGGAGGAGGATGGCGACACCTTCGAGGCGAACGCGATCAAGAAGGCGGTGACATTGGCTAGGGCATCGGGCATGTTGACGCTGGCGGATGATTCCGGGCTGGAGGTGGATGCACTGGGGGGGGCTCCCGGCGTGTATTCCGCCCGTTATGCAGGTGAACCCAGCAATGATGCGGCCAACAACGCCAAACTGCTGGCGGCGCTGGAGCATGTCGACGACCGGAGTGCACGGTTCCGCTGCGTCATTGCGCTGGCCACCCCGGATGGACAGAGCAAGACGGTGGATGGTCGCTGCGAGGGGCATATGGCCAGGGATGCACAAGGCTCGAACGGATTTGGCTATGATCCGCTCTTCATCCCCGATGGTTTCGTGCAGCATTTTGCCGAGCTGGATTCCGAGGTCAAGCACCGCATATCGCATCGTGGTGCCGCCCTGCGTGCCGCCCGCGCCGCCTGGCCGGAATTACGCTGACCCTGGCGAATCTCACTTCTGCGGGGTAGCCATTAGCAGATTAGGATTAGAGAGAAAACCCTACGGAAGTGAAATGCGCCCGCGCATGGCATAGGGGGAAACTGTATATTTGCAACGCAAATGGATTCGGGTAAAATTCTGCCCGTTCTTGATAATGGAATGCTGCATTACCACGTGCTTGAAACCCACATTTACCTGGTGGTTAATGAAGCGGGGCGTCAAAAGCAGAAATATGTGCCCAATGCCCGCGTGCAGGATGCTGCCCGTGGCCGCGCCCAGTACCGGCGGCTGCTGGA
>DIZZ01000094.1:3873-18515 GCA_002428045.1 Verrucomicrobia bacterium UBA6015 | reverse complement strand
CTTTCGTGCCTCAGCGTCAGTTACATTCCAGAGAGCCGCCTTCGCCACCGGTGTTCTTCTTGATATCAACGCATTTCACCGCTACACCAAGAATTCCGCTCTCCCCTCCTGTACTCTAGTCAAGCAGTATCAAATGCAGTTCCATGGTTGGGCCATGGGATTTCACATCCAACTTACTTAACCGCCTACGCACCCTTTACGCCCAGTAAATCCGAACAACGCTCGCCACCTCTGTATTACCGCGGCTGCTGGCACAGAGTTAGCCGTGGCTTCCTCTGGAGGTACCATCAATCCGACAGAATATTCTTCCGCCGTTTATTTTCCCCTCCCGACAGGAGTTTACAACCCGAAGGCCTTCATCCTCCACGCAGCGTCGCTTTGTCAGGCTTTCGCCCATTGCAAAAGATTCTCGACTGCAGCCTCCCGTAGGAGTCTGGGCAGTGTCTCAGTCCCAGTGTTGCTGACCATCCTCTCAGACCAGCTAATGATCACAGCCTTGGTGAGCCGTTACCCCACCAACAAGCTAATCATACGCAGGCTCCTCCCCAAGCGGCAGGTCCGAAGATCCCCACCTTTAGTGTCCCGATCATGCGACCGAGAACCACATTCGGTATTAATCCGCCTTTCGGCGGGCTATTCCCAACTTGAGGGCAGATTGCCCACGCGATACTAACCCTTCCGCCACTCGCGGCAGTTCTCACTTTCCCGAAGGATTGTTTGACCCACCTTTCGTTCGACTTGCATGCCTAATCCACGCTGCCAGCGTTCGTTCTGAGCCAGAATCAAACTCTCCATAATTTAAATATGTGTTATCACCCGAAGGTGATTATACTCGAGTAAGATTCAAAATTACACAAGCATTACCAGTTTTCACTGATAATTGGGTAAATCATACCACTTCCGAATCGAAGTGATATTTTGTCGTAAACTATTCAGTTCTCAAAGAGCGTTTGCATCTTTCACCAGACGCGTCAACCAAGCTATCAGCTTCGTTTCATCGCGTCAACATCTTTTTAAAACTTTTTTCAAAGTCTTAATCAGCGTCTCGGTTGCTAAAGATCAATTCGTTTGCTTCTTTCATCAAACGCGGCAATCAAGTTATCAGCACTCGTTTGCTGCGTCAACTCTTTTTTAAAACTTTTTTTGCTTTAATCAGAGCCATTCAACCAGGCCAGCATTTGATAACCGGCCCGCCGTTCGTTAGCGGACTGCAAACACTATAGAAGTCCGCATTCAATTGCAACAACTTTTTTACGATTTTCTAATTATTTTTTATCGGCGTCATAGAACCCCCCCATTTTCCTAGGGAAAACGGGGGTTTAATGGTGTTTTTACGGCTATTTATTTATCGCGCCCATCAGCCCCATCATCAGTCCGCCGAACACGGCCTGGATATCTTCCTGTGTTTTGGCTGCCTCAAGCTGCGTCAACATGGGCTTGATTGCCCCCATCTGCATCAACACCATGGTCTTCTTCTGCTTGCCTTCTTCGCTGGTGAAATCGATGTCTGCGAGATTTTGACGTGCTTCGGCCATGCCGTCCTTGAAACCATCCGCCATTTCGCGGGGAATCCAGACGCCTTCTACCTTCACCATGTCGATGTTTTCGGGCGCCTGATCAGGGACCTCGATCTTGACGATGGCGCTATCCCCGGTTTCCGAGACGATCGATATGCGGCTGGCCTTGAGTTTGGCCAGTTCCTTGCCCGCTTCGGCACTCTGGTTGCTGCTTTCCATCAGTTTGGTCACCTGCGCCATAAGGGCGGCGCCATCGCCAGCCAGCAGACCTTCGATATTCCCCTGCCGCAGCCGTTCGATGTTGGTGAACTGGCTATTGACCAGCGCGTGTAGCAGCGCCACGCCGGTATCCCAATTCTTGGCGACATCCTCCTTATTAGGGACATTGGCCATCATCGGGCTTGCCAGCAGGAGTTCGCGCTTGCTTTTCATAAGGCCTATGGCCTGCTTGAGCAGCGCGGTGGATTCGTTCCAGAGTTCCGTATCCATACGTTTGGCGGCATCGGCCACGAGGGCGTTGATATCGGTCTGATAACTGGCTGGCAGCGCCTTGAAGATGTCGTCCGGGCGGTTATTGACCACCGATTCCTGGATATTGCGCAACGCGCCGTCCGCCGTCTGGGGCTTGGAGCCGCAACCATTGCCGATCACCATCATTGCCGCGACGACCCCTACACCTGCAAGCTTCATCATATTCACTCCTTATTACGTTGTACACGATACCGATAACACGATGGGAGAAACACTGCCTGCCAGCGTCATCATCGTCAAGCGTAAAGGCGCGTCCTACAAGAAACCTACGGTGACTTGAACGTGCGGGCCAGTGGATCTTCATCGACCCCCTCGGCGGATCTGGCCTGGAAATCGTCGCAGCCATCGGTGGCCTGAACCTCGATATGCCGTAACCCGCAGCGCTGAATGAAGGGATTGACGACGAAATGGCGGCAGTGGCGGCAGTTCCGTCCTTTTTCATCGTCTTGGAAAAGAGCCACTCGCCTTGATCGATCGGCATCCGTGAAAAGGTTCGGTTTGGCAGTCGTCGTGTAAGGCACATCGCCCTCGCTGGCATATTCATGCCCGCAGCTCACGCAGAAGATACGCTCGCCCGTTTTGCGAAACCCTTCATAGACGGGTTCGCGGCGGATAAAGCTATCCGCCTTGCAGGCACAGCATATCATCGCCATCTTTTTCAGTTCCATAACAGTTGCTCCCGTCTGACGTGGCCGGAGTTTCCAGATCGGGATTGAATCTGCTCGGATGTTGCCACCGACGCTTGACGCTTCGGCCACGATGAATATTGATTTATGTTGTGCGCACAATAAATCGTCGCCCGTAATCGTTCACCGATTCCCTAAAGAAGTTACACCCCGTTTGCCATCAGCCAGGCGCGTGCCAGCCGTGCATCGTCGTAGGTAATGCGTCCCTCAAAATGCTCGACCACCGGGGCGAGCGTCGGCGATTCGCATTGGCGCATGAAGGCGGTGATCATCTCGCGCTGGGGCGCTTCGAGCATCGGCGAGAGATCCACCGGATGACCAAGTTCCACAAGCCGTTCAACATGCGAAATGATGGTGGATGGCTTCAAGCGGCGCAGGGCGGCAATCGCGGCAATGTCCAGCCCCTTGTCGATCAGAGCCGCCGTCTCCATCACCGTATCGCCACGGGACAGCGGCGGTGGAGGCGGGGTTGCATCGAATGAGCCGTGAATCAGTGGCTGGACCTCGGGATGATCCTTCCGGAACGTGCGTATGGCATCCAGGAAGGCGGTTCCATACTGCGCCTTCTTGTGTGCCCCCACGCCGGTTACCCCCAGCATGTCGTTCCCGTTGGCGGGCATACGGGCCGACATCTCGCGCAGGGTGCGGTCCGAGAAAACCACGAAGGGCGGTACCCCCTGCTGCCCGGCGATCTGCTTGCGAAGGGCACGCAGGGCCTCGAACAGCGGTACGTTGCAAGCCTCCACGTCCGTAGCGGACGACGTTTTCGATTCGGCTTTCTCGACCGGCTTGATAATGCGGACGGCGGCTTTACCCTGCAGCACGGCACTGGCCTGCGGGGTCACTTCCAGCACTGGATATGGATCCCCTACCTGCTGGATCAAGCCTTGCGCCAACAGGTTGCTGACCACAGATTGGAAATGCCGCTTGCTTTTGTCCTTGCCGACACCGTAGGTCTTGATCTGGTCGTGGCCGCATTGCCGGATTTTCTGGGTATCCGCCCCGGTGACGATGTCAATGATGTGACTGGCTCCGAAGCGGTTGCCCGTGCGGACCATGGCCGACATCAGCATCTGCGCCTCGATGGTGGCATCGGCTTCCTCGACCTCTCCGGCGCAGACATCGCACATGCCGCAGTTCTCCTGCGGATACTGCTCGTTGAAATAGGCCAGCAACTGCTTGCGCCTGCAGGCGCGCGCCGAGCCGTAGCGCACCATCTCGTCCAGGCAGCGCCGGGCATGCCGCCGGGCGGTCTCGTCGGTAATCTCCTCGAAGAAATGCGTGATCTTCGGAATATCGCCATACCCGAAGAGCAGCAGGCAATGGGCCGGATCGCCATCCCGTCCGGCACGTCCGGTCTCCTGGTAGTAGCCCTCGATATGCTTTGGCAAATCCCCATGGACCACGTAGCGGACGTTCGACTTGTCGATGCCCATACCAAAGGCAATCGTGGCCACGACCACGTCGGTCTCGTCGCGGTTGAAGGCGTCCTGATGAGCGGCCCGCAACCGATCCTCAAGGCCTGCATGGTAGGGCAGCGCCCGGATGCCGCTGCGATTCAGCATCGATGCCGTCTCTTCAACGCTTTTACGGGTCGTGCGGTAAATGATCCCCTGCTCGCCGCGTCGCGCCTTGACAAAAGCCAGCAACTGCCGATCGGGCTCGCTCTTGGGCAACACCTGATAGAACAGGTTGGGGCGGTTGAAGGACGCACGTACACGGAACGGATGGCGCAACCCGAGCTTCGCGATGATATCCTGCTCGACCTGACGGGTTGCCGTGGCGGTAAAGGCGGCAATCGGGCAATCCGGAAAAAGCCGCACGATCTCGGAAAGCTGCAGGTAGTCGGGGCGGAAGTCGTGCCCCCATTCCGAGATACAGTGCGCCTCGTCAACCGCCACAAAGGCCAGTGTCACCGTGCGCAGGAGCGCAACAAAGGCGGGCATGGCGAATCGTTCCGGCGAGACATACAGCAAATCGATCTCGCCTGCGCTGATGGCTTGCATCACGACCTGCCGTTCCGAGGCCCCTTGCGAGCTGTTCAGAAAGGCGGCCTTCAGACCGATTGACAGGGCGGCATCGACCTGGTCCTTCATCAGCGAGATCAGGGGACTGATCACCAGACAGGTCCCCGGCAGCAGCAGGGCGGGCAACTGGTAGCAGAGCGATTTCCCACCGCCGGTGGGCATGACAGCAAAAAGATCGCGGCGCGCGATCAGCGCCCGCACAATGTCTTCCTGATGGGGACGGAAACTGGAAAAGCCAAAGACTGACTTGAGCGTCGGCATCAGGTCAGGAATCGTCGACTCAGGATTATCCGGGGTTGTTTCGATTGGCATCATATTTACCTTCACCGCCTTATCGCGTTGATCGACCATGGGGGATCAACCCCAGTGGAATTTCAGGGGATCCCATCCGAAGAGCACCGCGACCAGATGGCCGATGATCAGCCCGATGAAAAAGCGGCGCACGGACACATACTGTTCATGGCTGCAGTATTTACTGACAACGTTTTTGCAGCCCCAGCCGATCAGGATGGATCCCCAGTAGCCGAACATATTGGGATTCATGATCATCAGCAACCCGATCGGATGCGGCATTCCGAAGAAGCGCTGACGGCCGAAAAGCAGCCCCCCCATGAGAAAGGCACCGGCCAGCATCCACCACCGTTCAGATACCTTCCCGGGGCCAAAGGTCTCCACCCACGATTTCACCCCGTCAAACGTCCCTTTGCCGTTGGCGGTGTTCAACCAGGCATGCAGATTGTCGGCCCCATACTGGTAGGAAAGCAGGATCAGCGTCACGGACGACACCAGTGTCGCCACTAGTATCCCGACCCAGATCGCCCCATGGAAATACAGGCGGCGCATACGGAATTCTTCACGCACCTTGAGGGCATTGGCCATCATCGGGGCGATAAACGCACGGAAGGCACCAAACAGAACCGCATTAAACACCAGCAACGGGGCTACCAGCGCAGGAGCACACCAGCCGCCGGACATCCCGAAAATCGTCCGCATGATCCCTAACGCCCCGGCAGAACTCTGGATCCCCAGTACGCCCCCCTCGGCCACGGCACGCACTAGCGCAATCATCATCGTCATGATGATCAGGTAGAAGATAAACACGAAAAACAGATTCGCTCCAAAACCATACGCCAACACCAGCATCAACGCCAGCGACCCGCCCAGGAAAAGCGCCGAGGATATGCGCAATTCCTTCGCCTCATCCGCCGGGACCCCGCGCAGCACGCCCGGCTTGAACACGCACAACAGATACTGCCGGCAGGTCCATAGAATCGTGAATCCAAAGATCAGCATGGCACCGGCACCCATCCCCGACCGACCCACATTTCCAAGCGACCAGCGGTCATTGCCATAGCCGAGCCACACCATGACCAGCAGCAGCCCCATGTAGAGGACCTCAAAGAACCATAGGGAGAAAGAGATTTTCGCAGGCACGAGGAACGACACCCCGATCACCGCGAAAATCAAGCAGAAATACGTACTGCCAAGGCCCCGCAGGACCCCGTTGCCGACATAGTCATTCCAGAGAGTCTCCAGCTTCACCGGCTTAATGTTCGAAATAATGCTCTCCGTCGCCAGATAGTTCCACCCCAGAATGCCGGCGGCAATGCAGAAGCCCGTCCAGAAGAGGCCGCTCCGGAACATCGATTTCGCGCTGGGATCCTTTTCCCCCGCCAGCAGGCTGACGACTTCGGCCAGCGGATAGATCAATTTCTCATGATGCGCCCATTGCTTGAAGATCAGCGTATTGAACGCCATGAAGACCAGGTATGAAAGGAAGATCACCACCAGCCAGTTGAACAACGGCCGGAGCCATATTTCCCACTCGGCATCCCCGAGCCAGAATCGGCGCAACGAGGCGTCAAACGAGGGATATGTCTCGATCGCCTCCAGGAGCTGCCCACACACCACGGACGTATCGGCACCGTTCTCGACACGGTCCGCAAGGGCCAGCAACGCCGTCTGTGTCCCCTTTACACGGGTACACACGTCAAGCAGCGGACGGACCTGCTGTTCGATCTGATGGCGCAACTGCTCGGTATCCTTCTTCAATACGGCCACGCGCTCATCCACCTCATCGATCCGGTCATTATAGGACGCGAACCGCTGCTGGGTGGCATAGCGCCGCTCCTGCCGCAAGCGTCGCCCCTCGGCTTCCTGTAGCGCGACCTGATCCTCCAAGCCGGCCAACCGCTCGCTATATTGCGCATATTTCTTTGAAATTTCAGGGATATCTGAAATTTTACCCAGAATGGTCGCGGATGCCCTGAGGGTGGTCGCCGCGCCCGCCGGTATCCCCTCCCCCGCCGCGAGTTCCCCCTCCAATGCCACAAGCTGTTGTCGTGACAGGCGACCGATACGCAAACGCTGGATACGTGCCTTATAACTGGCCCAGCCCTCACCCGCCGCATAGAAGAAACCGGGAAGCGCCCGTTTTTCCGCAGGCAAGCCCTTGCGGATCTTCTCAACCGCCGTAACAGCATCGTCGTTCAAGGCTTTCAGGGCCTCCCGACGGCGATCCATCTCCTTCTTCAACCCGGCGATTTTTTCGCTATAAGTCGCCACGACGGTCTGCGGATCCTCGCCGCCGCCGAGCCGCTTCCAATCCTCCGCAGTCCGTTCGACCATCGTGACGGCCTGGCTATGCGGCCAGACCATGACCCGTTCGCGGGCCGCCCGCTCTGCCGGATCGGGCGTGGCGGCAATCACCGCCAAATCGGCGTTGACGCGATCCAGCTCAGCCGTTGCCAGTTGCAGATCCCGTGCCGCCTGATAACGCTCCCTCGCCTGCTTATGCTCCAGGAAGACGTCGCGCAGGTGTTTGGCCGCGTCCTGGGTGCCTTTACCCGAAATAAAATAATTTTCATTCAGGAACGGCATGACGCCCGCATCCCACTGGCTCTGTTCCGTATTCCATGCCTTGTTCGACAACCCCGAGATGATCGGGATCAGATTACCGCTGAGCCCCCAGCTCGCAACACCGGCGGAAACAGAGGTCATCACGAAAATCAGCAGCAGCTCGGGCCGGGTGAACAACCGGCAGATCCGGATGCGCTTCAGCAGTGGATTGACTAGCAGGCCGACCGCCAGCAGGAGCACATGCGGAAGCACCGGAATCAGGTTGGCCGACAGACTACGGCTGCGATGCGCAATCACATCCCCGTTATCCAGGAGCGCGGTGACCCACGCGAACAGTCCGGAAAGGAAAACACCCAGCAGGAAAGCGCGGAGCGTCACCTCTCCGGTATTCTTCTTTTTATCTTTATCCATCAAGCAAACCTCTCATCACCGGATGCTTAACCAACGCACCCGCTACCATAGGGTGGGTTTCAACATCCGTGAAATCACGTTGAACGCCATCGATATCATGGACGTCACGCCCATGCCGCATCCGAATCCCGCCATGACCACCATCATATATTTAAGCCACATGTCCTTGTATATACGCTTGAAGTAGAACTTGGCCGTACAGGCCCCGGCCATGGTGCAGAACAGCGCCCCGGGATTACTCTGGTTCAACCCCCATACGGCACCGTACACGAGCATCATCGGCAACCCGAACATGGAGAGCACCGCGAACAGCAACGACCCGGAGACCAGCCCCCACCCGGCATACTCGAAGTGGATCGCCTCCAGGAACTGCGACCCGCCCTCGAGCGTCGAGGTCAGCATGATGCACTGCTGGCGCAACTGGAGTTCCCACATCCGTTCGGTGTATGGATAGGCCGACGACGGGATCGGTGCCATGCGCCACAGGATCTCCGAACTCATGAACGAGGCGACAATCACGATCGGCACCGTCAGCAGCAGCGTCTTGACCTGGCTAATGATCTTGGTACCCGTCAGCTCCAGCACACGGAACCCCACGGTTTCCGCACCCAGATTCTGGATCGGCATCGGGGCGAACCAGATGTCGGCCCCCTTGTGACCGGTCAGCAGGATGGTCAGTTCCTTGAGATAAGGGACATCCACGGCCTGTCCGCAGACACCCTCGAGCTTGGCCGTGGCATACGAAATCAGCGGCGTGTAAAGGAGGGCATACACCGTGAGAATCATCCAGGGATAGCCGGGCACCAGATAGGCACCAAGGACAATCCACGAGGTCGTGGAGGCTAGGTAAATCCCGATCGCCCCGAAGATCGAGAAGTCCCCGCGCGCCTGGTTGTTGGTGATCAGGATCCGCCACCCTTCGCGGAAACCGCTCCACCAGCTTTTCTTATGGGTCAGTTCGGCGGGTTTGGATTTAACGAACAATCGCCTCAGCGGCCCCCCCCCGGAAATGGCCAGGTTGCTAAAGGTGACCGCAAACGTCAGGCCGATACCGAAGGACAGGTAGAAGTCGATGTTGTTGACAAACACGGTATCGACAAACGACATATCCGGTTGCCATGTTGAAAGCACACCGGTCTTCTGCAGCACCGGATTGGCAATCCATGTGATGAGCAGCCCGACGAAACTGCCGACCACACCCCACCACGGAACGATCATCCCAGAAAGGAACGCGCCGAAATTGAGGACTATGTTAACCGGTGTGGCTGGCATGATCTTGCCCACCTGCGACGTGAAATCGATAAAGATCAGGGGGATCAGCTCTAGCCGCTTGGGCATCAGCACCTCGGTAATCATCGGGACACAGATGTAGATGAGCCCCCAGACGATACCCATCATTCCGCCGATCGCGAAACAGCGCTGCCGCCAGGAGGACTGGTCATCGCGCCCTTCCGCCAGGGCTACGATACCGGCGGCCCGCATCGGCGCGAACGGGAACGGCAGTTTCTCGACATCACTGGCCATGCGGTAGAGGACGTAACCCAGGCCGTAATTATCGATCCGGCTCACCACCATGCCGAACATCGTCAGCGCAATCACCGGGAGCCAGGCACCCGTCATCAGCGTTCGTCCCCCCGCCTCGATCGCCTCGGCGGATGGGAAGGCCCACAACGGTAATTCGGCCGCCAGCCCGAGCCCCTGGACATATTCCGAGGTAGCCATGTACTGCTTGAAGAGGTAGCCCTTGAACGGATCGCCCAGGGCCGCCCCCACCATGTAATGCAGGACATACAGCTCCTGCGTCTTGAGTTTGGTGAACGAACGTTTGGCCACTTCGGCGAAGAAAATCACAAGAACCCATTTCATCGCGCCGCCGACACTCGCATCGCCACCAATCACCAATTCCAGATAGTCGGTTGCCGGATTCACGATGAATCCCAGGAAAATAGCCCCGGCAACCGCCTTCCAGTTGAAACCATCCTCGAAGCCGTCGATGTCCGGCGGCTGCATGACGTCCCTGTATTCCCTTAATTCCTTATCGTCCTTAAAACCCATGTCTACTCCTCCGGAACGGTCGCGGGCGGGGCCCCGTTGCTGAACATCGCTACTGCGTTCTTCACGAACCAGGCCTGCCGGGTTGGGTCGATATTGCGCCAGCGGATCAAATACTTGCGCATCCGTTCCAGGAACGGCTTGTTGATCATGACCCAGTTGGTATCGCGCCCGGTCACACGCTCAACCTCCATGTGCAGCCGGAAACTCTTGACGATCCCATCGTAGCGGGTCACGAACGTCACGCGCTGCGTCACACCGAGGTCATAAGGGGAAAGCGCTAGGTGATAGTGCAGCGACAACAGGGAACGCCCATCGGCATCTTTCGTCTCCTGCACCCGTTCCAGGGTTGCCACCATGTCGTTCATGGACTGGTCGGACATCGGGGCGAAGAACTGCTGGATATAGAACATCACGCCATACGCCAGGTTCGGTCGGTAGATGAACGGGAACACCACCTTCATCGTCTGCCCATCGTTCGGTGGCATCGTCCACTTGCGCTTTCCCGACGGCACGGCGGTGCGGGTTGCCACATAGCCGGGATAGAGCGTGGAAAGGATGACCAGCGCCATCGTGAACAGGATCGCATAGACCACCATCAGCGAGGAGAAGTTGATATTGACCGATTGGATCAGTCCGGCCGCCTTGAGCACAATGGTCAGGATCTGCCCGATCAAGTACCCACCAACGGCACCGATGAAGCTGTAGACGATGGCCTCGGCCAGGAAGAACATGAAGATATGGGTCGGGTTCAGGCCGATCGCATTAAAGACCGCGATTTCTGATTTCCGTTCATAAACCGTCCCGAGCATCGTGTTGAGAATGATCGATCCGGCAATGATCAGCGGGATCAGCAGCTTGGCCAGTCCGCCAATCGCGGTGCGATAACTGCTGCCGACATAATAGACACCGGGCTTGACAGCCACCGGCGCATCCTCATCCAGCTTGAACGGGAGACGGCTGCCCACATAAAATTTGGCCGAGGTCACATCCAGCACCCGGCGGATCTCCCGCCCCAGGATGCCTTCATCCGCCGAGTCTGGAAACACGATGCTGACACAGCGGGGCGCGGCACCCACGGCCGCTGCGCTGCCCTCCGGCATAATCACCAGCGTGGCCGTATCCAGCAGGCTATCCGAAATATTCGCAACGTCCACGTCCAGCGAATCAGCCGTCTGCTGAGGGCCGACCGTGAAGTTAAACGGTATTAGCGGCAGATTCGGATTCAGATCCCGGGCCAGCCGGAACCGCTGGTCATCAATCAACCCCTTCAGCAGCCATTCGCGCCCCATCAACCGCACTCTGGCCTTGTCGACGTCGCTAGCCACCAGCCCCAGGGCATCGGCGGCCGACACGGTCAGCATGATCTCCAAGGCATTGGCATCGGAAAACGGGGTGCCCTCCACCTGGGCCATGGAATCCTTTAGCACGGCGTCGTTAACCGGCAAGCCCGTGATGGCCTTGATACTCAGCAAGGATTCCGGATGATCTACCCGCTCCAACCGCCAGGCGTCCGGATTCTGCAGAAGACGCCGGACCCGGATCTCCGCCTTGTCAGCAAATAGCCCCCTGAGAACACCCAGCGAAGACTCATCCATCGGAAGACCACCAGACCAGTGATAATAGAGCCCCGTGTACGGCGCTGAGTTTCCTTTGGCAATGAGCGTCGGCTTGGCCGTCCTGGACACACTCGAGAACGCCAGCATCGAGAAGACCACCAGCACGATCGTGGCCATCGTCAAGCCGGTACGGACGCGGCGCCGGCGCATGTTCTGCACACCGATCAGCATGGCAGTGGTCCCCACGGTGCCGTAACCGACCTCTTCGCCGATGCCGCCCACGCCCCTGAACAGCAGCGTCATTTCCTCATTGAACCGGGCACGCAACACCCCGGTGGTGAAAAGACCGATGGCCCCCAGCACAAATGCGATGAAGATGGCCTCCGGCGACATCGCCAGGCGAAAAGCCGGATGGATAAACCGAAACAGCAGGAACGTGGAGAAGAAGAGTGCCGTGAAACCGCCCAATTCATGCTCGAGGCGCTTGAAGTTAAACAACAATTTCTGGAGGAAGAAACAGAACGGCAGCATCAGCGCCATATACACGATCACGGCCTTGAGCATATCCCCATTCATCTGCTGGAGTTCCGTGTACGCCTTGACCTGATTGCCGAGCGCCTCATTCATCGTGCGTACATACCCGACATGATCAAGCTGGCTTCGCTTGACTTCCGCCTCTTCATGCAACTGGCGGCCCCGGGCCATGAAGGTATCCAGCAACTGGTTGACCACGCCCTGCATCCCCCCGCTCCGGTATGTGTTCAGATGCGCCATGTCGGCCGAGGCCTGCCGGACGATATCCACACCGAATCCGGACGGTTCCAGGAATCCCTCGCCATTCGGGATGCCGTCCGAGGCATTCAGCAGGCAGCGTCGACTCGAGGTAATAACCATCAGGGCATCCTGATCCAGCTCGGCCCGGCGCCGGTACAAGTACACGCCAATCGGGCCAACCGCGCGATGAAAAGCCGCCGGTGAAAGCGAATCGGCACCATGCACACCGTATTTTTCAGGATCCGACTGCCCCTTCGCCGTTTTCGGCCAGATCTCCTTGATGGCAATCGGAAGGGACGAGAGCATCGTCGGATCCCTCGGATCACTGATCACAAACTCCCGGCACGGGAACATCGGCATCGTGATTCGCGACGAACGGCTCAACGTGCTACTGGCTTGCTGGGACGATTGGACCCTCCCCTTGTCAATCGTGAACAAAACCGACTGGAAATCCGCATCCATCTGGTACACGGTAGGTGCCAGGTTTCGGTTTTCGGCGATACCGTAGAGACACATATTGGCGGCTGCATCCGTCATTCCAAGGTAGGCATTGACCACATCTCCGTCGATAATCGAGGGATCAATGAACCCGCGATCAGACTGGTAAACGGCAACCAGACAGCCGGGCACGGGCAGCGTCGGTACCGGTTTTCCGCTGAACTCCTCCAGCCCATACGTCCGTAGCAACACCGACCACAGGGGTTTTATTGGCGGTACCTTCTTCAAGTTCGCCGGACTGATCAACTCACGACTGGCCACAAGGGACCCCATAAACTGCCGCACCCAGGCCTGCAACGCATGCACCTGCTGCGGATCAATGGTGGCCAGCGTATCGGACGGACCGAACAGGTTCCTTGGTTCGGAGAAAACCGACCGCAGCGAAAAAGCTGGCGTCTGGTTGGCTGCGTGATAATACCAGACCGCCGAATCTGGCACCAGATTGAGCTGCTGCGTCAACGGCCCCGGCTTCCTGCCAAAATAATAGCCCTGACCATAACCACCCTCATCGGTCAGGGCGTTCACATAACGGCCCGCGTTGCCAGGCGTCGCGTCGCCGAGCTCGGCAGCCACCTTCTGGCACACGGACGAAAAGCCCTGGAACCATCCTGTCTTTCCCTGTGGCGACTGGTATGAGAAGCCCACCCGCTCCCCGTGGGCATCTATTTCAAGCGCCAACACCAGCGCCACGCGGCGACGACCGATCGCCTGCCGAATCGCCCCTCCAGCCGCATCCCGCGCCAACCGGGTTTCATTAATCGTCAGCCATTGCCCGTAGCGCTCAACCGACCGGTCGACCGCCTCCTTGAGCATCTCCCGGTGAACATCATTCACGGCAATCTGGCGATAATACGTGCGACGGCGTCCCACCCCGAGGTCCATCTTATTGAAAAGCACCAGGACACGGCGTAAATCATCGCGTTTCTTTGTCAACGCCGCCAGCCCCTCGGCGCGCGCTTCCTCGCTCATCGGCGAACGTTCCGGCGACGACAACACGAGAATATCCTGCCCCGTACGGTTCACCTGGCTGCGGAACTCATCCTGCAAGGGGGTTTTAACATAAATTCGCTGCCCCGTGCTGTGATCCAGCGTCCCGCGCCATTTTTCGAACAACGTTTCGTCGTCAAAGGTGCTCTTGACGCTTGTGGCCTTGGCGATGAACGCTGGCAGCGGCATATCGCGCAGCGCCTTGAGCATCGCCATGTCGTCCTGGTGTTCCTTGGCGAGCTCGTCGGGATCCCGCCCGCGACCGGCGAAGAACCCCTGGTAGGCCTCGGTCAAGGCCGCTTCGGTCTCATCAATCGCCTTGCGCACGGCGTGTTCCGTACACGCTTCCAGATCCAGGCCGGTTTCTGCATCCTGTATCCCATCGAGCGTCCACAGCACCTCCATCAGGATATGCAGGTCGGTCTTATCCGCCTCGGCAACCGGATCAAGCCGCAACTTGCCGTATTCTGAATGATACAATTTCGAGGCCCGCATCTCGGTGGTAATCTCATCGCGCATGGCCTCCGCATCGGATTCTTTCGCCATCAGGTGCCAGGCCAGTTGACGTTCACCGGCATACCGTTGTGTGTGCCCGTTCACGGCGACCAGCATGACGCTGTAAAGCGGAGGATTGACCTTGAAATCCTCCAGCAATTTCATCAGGACATGCAGATTGACCGCCCGCTGGGCACCCAATGCACGACGCGGCACCACGGCGTTGGCATCCAGCGATGCCGTCAG
>DIZZ01000094.1:716-3823 GCA_002428045.1 Verrucomicrobia bacterium UBA6015 | reverse complement strand
GTCCCCTGCGTCCAGCGCGACGGGATGGACTGCGCCTCTACAGCCAGCCCGGGATTCGCTGCCGCCAGGGCGATCAGCCGCTTACCGTCCTCGCCATCAATAAAGAAGCGGGGAACGGCAACTTCGGAGTT
Source organism: Verrucomicrobia bacterium UBA6015 (assembly GCA_002428045.1). Lineage (GTDB taxonomy): Bacteria > Verrucomicrobiota > Kiritimatiellia > UBA8416 > UBA8416 > UBA8416. Next base: position 3,692 of record DIZZ01000094.1, on the reverse strand, counting down.
ATATATCTTTTGCAGACTCTGCTCGTACGACGTGTTGCCCCGCCCCACAAACACCAACCCGGCAATATCAAAGCGCAGCAGATCAAGCCAATTGGCGCTGCTATCAAAATCCATGACCGCCACGGCACCCGCCAGATCCACCCCGCGTAGCCGTTCCAGATCCGGAATATCGCCCTTTCCTACATAGACCAGACGGGTCGGAAATTGCGGCTTGGTAAAATTGCCGGGACGCATCAGGGCCGGATGCATGGCATCCAAGGTGAACGTGCCATTCGCCCCGCATTGCAGGGTCAACATGCCGGGCTCGAACACAGGGGCGTCAAACGGGGTCTCTCCCGTCTGGAATCCACTCCGGCTGAACTGCTGCGCCACCCAATTCTCCAAGGCAAGGTTCCCGGACGAACCCGGTAGACGACCCGCCTCGATCCCGTCCATCGCGCGGATGGCCTGCAGGGTGCCCGCCGCAGCATCCACCACGGCCGCCGCCGGCGCCATGACGGCTGGAGGCGGCACCGCCGTCGGCTCTTCTGCCGCCACTGCCCCGATCCCACCGACCACCAGCGCCAAGGCGAGGACGGCCGCTTTGCGGAGCCCCCCGAGCGGCGCAGGCTCCGGCAACGCCACGGAAATCACATTCCGCTGCATCAGCAGCTTGACAAACGCCACCACCGACAACTCCACCTCGCGGCGGGACAGGCGAAACCGTTTTTCAAACGCATTCACCACATCCAGCACCGTGCGTTTGCCATCGAACAGCCCGATCACAAAGGTTCCAAACTCGTCAAGCTCATAGGATTTCCGCGTCTCCAGCGGGCGCATACGCTCGAAAAAGCCCGAGCCGCGGCGAAGGGTCATCGAGACACGCAGGGTGCCCCCCTCCATCGTCTCCAGCGAGACGGCGGAATGCACCACCGGCACCCCTTCCAAGGCCAGACGCCGATCCACCCGGTTCTGCTTGCGCTGTTTAAGTATCCTCATAAACCGTCCATCCTCATGCGCCCGGAGGCGTCTACATCACCGTCTCCCCGTCAATACTACCCACCTTGACCTTGACACTGGCCTGGGTATCCACACTCTTGACGGATCCATCCTCGATCCGGATGATCTTGTCGGAACAGGAGAGCATCTTCATATCATGCGTGGCCGTGATGATCGTCACGCCCAGGTTCTGCTTCATGTCGTTCAGTAAATCAATGATTTCCTTGCCGGTATGCAGGTCCAGGTTGCCCGTCGGTTCATCGGCCAGGATAATCAACGGTTCATTGACCAGCGCCCGCGCAATGGCGATACGCTGCTGCTGGCCCCCGGACACCTGCGACGGCAGATGATCCAGCCGATGCCCGAGCCCCACGCGCTCCAGCACGCGGGTGGCATCCGCCTTGGCCTTGGCGGGGGGATGACCGGCAAAAATACGCGGAATGGTGACATTTTCCAGCGCGCTCATCGTTGGAATGAGGTTGAAGGACTGGAAGATAAAACCGATCTTGCGGCAGCGGAACCAGGCAAGCTGCGACGAATTCAGGTCGGCCAGACGGCATCCATCGACCTCCACGCCGCCGTCCGTTGGTGTATCCAGCCCGCCAATCATGTTGAAGAGGGTCGATTTGCCGGAGCCCGACGGCCCCATGATGGAGACGTACTCACCCCGGATGATATCCACGGAGACGCCGCGCAGGGCATGGACAGATTCTTTGCCCATGACAAACGTCTTCTTGACCCCTTTACAACTGACCATGACGTCGCCCACTATTCCTCCACCCTCAGTGCTTCCACCGGTTGCTTGCGTGCGGCCATGTAGGCCGGAATAATCGCCGCCGTCACCGACAGCGCAGCCCCCGCGCCCAGCGACATCAACAAGGAGGTCAGCACCCCCGACACCGGGAAGGTGCTGAACGTGTAAAGTCCGTAGGTTTTAAAACTTACGCCAACCGCCACGATCAGACCAACCAACAGGCCGATCATCGACCCGCACACGCCCTGGATCGTGGACTCCACGAAATAGGCACGCACCACGAACTGGTCGGTCGCCCCCAGGCACTTCAGCGTGCCAATCTCCTTGACCCGCTCCGACACGGCCATCAGCATGGCATTGATAATCCCCACCAGACTAGTCAACAGCGTCAGGCTGATCAGCAGCAGCGTCATCGCATCGGTCTTTCCCCCCGAAAAGATATCGACATTGGCATTCTGCAACAGCACATTCAATTCATCACTGCCTTCCGCGATCAAGGCCCGGATCACGGATTCATTCACCAGCATATAACACAGGAAGGCAATCGCCAGCACCACCCCGGCCATGGTGATCATCGCCCGGGCGAAACGCCGACGCAATCCGGCCAGGCTGACCGAAAACACAATCGGCCAGGAAACGCGGGTCTGTTCCGGTATGTTTGTTGCATTTGGCATAAATCAACCCTTATTCAATCCCGCCGATTTGGATGTTCAGGTTACGGCGTTCCTCAAGGCGCTGCACCATGCCATCGCGGATCCACAAGATCCGGCTGGAGACATCCAGCATCTTCATGTCATGCGTGGCCGAGATAATCGTGATGCCCCGCTCCTGACGGAGGCGGTTGAGCAGGTCGATGATCTCCTCGCCGGTACGCACGTCCAGGTTCGCCGTGGGTTCGTCCGCCAGGATGATCACCGGGTCATTGGCAATCGCCCGGCCCACCGCGACACGCTGCTGCTGGCCACCGGACATCTCATAAGGCCGGTGAAAGGCTCGATCCGCAAGGCCCACCGTCTTGAGGATGGACATCCCCTTCTCCCTGGCCTCGTTCGGGCTGCTGCCCGCAAAGGTCATCGGCAGCGTCACATTCTCAAGGGCGGTCAGCACCGGCAGGATGTTGTAACTCTGGAAAATATAGCCGATCTTGTGGCAACGCAGCCAGGCCAGCTCGTAGGAATCGAGCTGGGCCACGTCGATCTCATCGATAAAGACCATGCCTTCGGTCGGGGAATCAATCCCGCCGA
>DIZZ01000094.1:0-632 GCA_002428045.1 Verrucomicrobia bacterium UBA6015 | reverse complement strand
ATGCCGCGATAATGCCGCTTGACGTCAATCGCCCGAATAACCACATCCGCTGTATGTTCGTTTTCGTGTTCTTCAGCCACGCGATCGTTCCCCAAATATGATTTCCTGTCATGAGTTTGAACTCGGACAGTATCAGTTTACCCAACCTCAGCCAACACTTATTTACGTCAAATAATAACATTGATTGCGACAGTCAACAATGTGGGGTAGACATTCCTGTCTGCCCATCTGATGCTCCGCTTGGTTTTGACAGGATTACAGGATTTTCAGGATGGAATGGATCGAAACATCAGCGTCCTTTATCCTGTCTATCCTGATCCCCCCCCCTAATCGGTCTTGCAAAACGCGGATTTCCTCGGACCTTCGGCGCACCCGCAAACGCTTTTATAGGTGGTCTTGGAATGCGCCTACCATCGCAGAAGGGCATGCGACATGCCAACACCTTAATGGTTATTTTCACTGACCCCGACTGTCCAATAACCAACAGGGAATATCCAATGACCAATGAATCCCCGGGAGGGCCGGATTCCACGCCGGCCGCATCCCGGGAGGGCCGGATTCCACGCCGGCCGCATCCCGGGAGGGCCGGGTTCAACCCCGGCCGCACCCCGGGAGGGCCGGGTTCAACCCCG
>DIZZ01000204.1:562-6923 GCA_002428045.1 Verrucomicrobia bacterium UBA6015 | reverse complement strand
AGTGCCGCCACCGCATCCGCCCCCAACCGTCCAATCCAGTACAGATCGATCAGACTCTGGGCATTCTGCAGCAGCGAGCTGACCAGCATCGGGACCGCCAGCCGCAAGATGCCGCGCGCAAGACTACCGTCAATGATGTGATTATGGATTCCGTTTGCCATTTCCGCCACCATAGCACATGACCACGATAAGGCGAAACATGAAAATAATACTGCAAGCTTGCTATCCAGATGATCGTAGATTAGTCTGATAATCGTTGATGCCACGGGAATGCGGTATCCTTCCCATGGTCTTGTTCTCAACGTTTGGAATTGTTCACACGGAGGATCGTTAATGAAGCTGCAAGGCGGTTATCTGCCGAATATCCCAGGACGGCCGTCGTCCGACATTCAGGACGCCGCCGTGCCGGAGCGGCTTGACATCGCCCTTCGCCAGGGGGGAGTGGTCTACGCCCCCGCCGTAGCCGACGGCACGCCGGTGGCGTTTGGCGCGCCCCTAGCATGGGCCGATGCAACGGGCGGGCGCATCGCCTTGCCTGCCCCAGCCGCTGGCATCGTCCGACTTCTCCCCGGCACGAAATCAACCGCACCGCGGCTCTTGATCGAGGTTTCCAGCACCGCCGTCAAACCCACCGGGAAACGATACAAGCCAGGCAAGGCGAACGCGAAGCAGATCCGCGAAGCGCTGGCGGCGGGCGGCGTCTGGCCGCTTATCCGCAAATCGAAAACCGGCACCATGCCGCCGCTTGATGGATCTGAGTTACCTACCTGCCTGATCGTTAACTTAATCAGCACCGAACCCTTCCGCGCTGACGGCCAAAGCATCCTCCACGCCGACCGCGCCCGGATCGAGACCGGACTGATGTTCCTACCGAGCCTGCTAAAGGCGCAAGACGGACGCATCCATCTGGTCGTGGAAAAGGTGACGGATCCCGATGCCCAGGCCTTATCACTCACCCTAGCCAAGGATTCCCGCTTCAAACTCGAAACCCTTCCGGCACGCTATCCGGCGGAACATCCCACGGTGCTTGCCCGTGCCCTGCGCCGTCATGACCGAACGCTTACTCCGGCAGACTCGATCTGGGTGCTGGATGCGCAGGCCGTGCTGGCGATCGGGGCGTGCCTGGCGGACGGGATGCCCTTGCATGAACGCATCGTCGCCACCGGTGGCCCCGGTGTGGCCAACCCCTGTCACCGGCGTGTCCGCATCGGCACCCCGCTGCGTAGCCTGCTGCCACCATCCGTATTCGCCGATACCACGCGCCTGCTCAAGGGCGGGCTGTTCACCGGCACCCCGGCAGTCCCTGATAGCGCAATCGAGTCGCTAGACGACGGATTCTTCGCCATGCCGAATACAGGAGAACGCGAATTCCTTGGGTTTGTGCATCCGGGCTTCGATCGTGTCTCGGCGCTGCCCTGCTTCGGTTCCGCCTTGACCGGTGCGGACGATCGCCACCTGACCGCCACACTGCGCGGCGAACGGCGCCCCTGCGTGGCCTGCGGGCTATGCGAGAAGGTGTGTCCAATAGAACTCCTGCCGCAGATCCTGCACCGCTATCTCTACCGCGACGCGATCGACCAGGCACAGGCCGCCGGGGTGGACCTTTGCATCGGCTGCGGGCTGTGTTCCTATGTGTGCCCCTCCAAGATCGAACTCCGGCAACAGTTTGCCGATGTGCAGACACGGCTGCGCGAGGAACAGACACTATGAAACTGATCAAGAACATCCTTCATTCGGTCCGCCCCCTGTTCGAGGAGGGGGGGAAACTGCGCGCCATGCTGCCCGTCTACCAGGCGGCAGATAATTTCTTTTTCTCACATGTCGAGGAAACCACCTGCGCCCCCTACGGGCGTGATCCGATCGACATCAAGCGCTACATGACCCTGGTGATCGTGGCACTGATGCCTGCATTCCTCGCCTCGCTCTATTTCTTCGGTCCGCGCGTCCTGCTACTGATGCTCGTCTCGTACGTCGCCGGGGGCCTGATCGAGGTGCTTTTCGCCATCGTGCGAAAGGAGGAGATCAACGAGGGGTTCCTGGTCACAGGATTCATCTTTCCACTGATCCTTCCGCCGGGTATCCCGCTCTGGATGGTGGCTCTGGGTTCTATTTTCGGGGTCCTCGTCGGCAAGGAGATCTTCGGTGGTACCGGCCGCAACCTGTTCAACGCCGCGCTGGTAGGGCGCTGTTTCCTAGCCTTCGCCTATCCGGCACGAATGACGGCGACCTGGATTGCACCGGGTCCTGAAAAATGGCTGCAGCTTCCAGGCTCACTTGCGGCATCCGCACCGGATGCAGTCACGCTCGCCACCCCGCTGGGGCTGGCCAAGAGCGGGGTGATGACCGCCCCGTTGGATCTGTTGGTCGGAAATATCAGCGGTTGTGTCGGCGAGACCTCGGCACTGGCGATCCTGATCGGTGGCGTCATCCTGCTGCTGACGGGGGTTGCCAACTGGCGCACCATGGCAGGCGGCATGGCCTCGATGACGCTGCTCGCCTGGGTTCTGAATCTGATCTGGCCAGCGCAGGTAGCCCCGCCCGGTTTCCAGTTGCTGGCCGGCGGCTGGATGTTCGGCATCGTCTTCATGGCCACCGATCCGGTGACCGGTCCCGCCACGCTATCGGCCAAATGGGCCTATGGCATCCTGATCGGTACCTTGACCGTCCTGATCCGCAGCTATTCGGGGTTCGTCGAGGGGACGATGTTCGCCATCCTCTTCGGGAACATCTGCGCGCCGCTGATGGATGAAGTCGTTATCCGCCTGCGCATCCGCCGCTGCGCGGCAGAAAGGGCATGCTCATGAAAAACGCCGTGCAGACGCTCATCTTCGCCGCCGTGCTCGGCATGGCCAGTTCAACGCTGCTGGTGACCGCCAGCCTCTTTACAGCCCCCTACCAGAAGGCCAACCAAAAGGCCGAAGAAATCCGTAACTACCTGGCGGCACTGGATGCACCCGTGCCGGAGAATGCCAGTGCGGCGGACCTGATCGCGATCTTCGACCGCACCATCCGCCAAGTCGAAAGAAATGGCCTGGAGTGTTTCGAATACCGTCCGGACGGTGCAGACGCGCCGCAGGCCGTGGCGGTGGCATTTGCCGGACCGGGCGTCTGGGGTCCAATCGAGGGCGTCATGGCACTGGAACCGGATATGGAGACCATCCGCGGAATCCGTTTTTTCAAGCAGGAGGAAACCCCCGGGCTGGGCAGCGAAATCAGCGCGGATTTCTTCCTCAACCGCTTCAAGGCCAAACAGATCATTTCATCGGACGGAACCCCCGGCTTCCGAGTACGCAAACCCGGCGAAGCGAAGGGTTCGAACGAGGTCGACGGGATCACGGCAGCGACAATGACATCGGACCGCGTCGGCAAGATGCTTGATACTTTAGCAAAACGCATTCGGGAGGACTAATCGTGTCAGATCATCACGCGCAAGCAAAATCCAGCGGCTGCGGAGGGCTGTGCGGCGGCAAATGCGGCAGCACGATACAGGATGGTGTCATCAAGAACAACCCGATCATCCATCAGGTACTGGGCGTCTGCTCGGCACTGGCCGTAACCAGCAAACTTGAGAACGCGCTGGTCATGGGCGCGGCACTGGTCTTCGTTACCGCCATGTCTAACGCGTTCGTCTCCCTGCTACGCCACCTGATGCCCAGGCGGATCCGCATGATCGTGGAAGTGGCGATCATCGCCACGTTCGTGATCATCTTCGACCAATTCCTGAAGGCCTTCTACTGGGACATGTCCAAGCAGCTCGGGCCCTACGTGGGACTGATCATCACCAACTGCATCGTCATGGGGCGTGCGGAAGCCTTCGCCACGCAAAACCCGCCGCTGCTTTCGATTGTCGACGGTGCAGCCAACGGCATCGGATACATGATCATCCTGGCACTGATCGCCGTGTTCCGCGAGCTGCTGGGCGCTGGCACATTGCTAGGTTACACTGCCTTGTCCACCGCTTGGTACGAGCCGAACGTCCTGCTGATGCTGGCCCCCGGTGCATTCTTCACCGCCGGGTTCCTGATCTGGATCATCAACGCCCTGCGGGGCAGAAAGGACGTATGAACCCGACATCCCCAATGGTCATCCTGGTCGCCTCCATCCTCACAAACAACATCCTGCTGGCGGGCTTTCTGGGCATGTGCTCATTCCTAGCCTGTTCGACCAAGATCGAAACCGCGGTCGGGCTGGGTACGGCCGTCACCTTCGTGATGGTCTGCACCACGACGCTGAACTATCTTCTCTATCACTACGTACTGGTGCCGCTCGAGCTCGAATTCCTGGCTTTTATCCTGTTTATCGCCGTGATCGCCGGCTTTGTGCAGTTGGTGGAAATGGTCATGGAACGGTTCAGCCCTAAGCTTTACCACGCCCTCGGCATTTTCCTGCCGCTGATCACGGTGAACTGCGCGATTCTCGGCGCAGCGCTTTTCATGGTCATCCGCAACTACAACGGGATCCAGTCAGCCGCCTTCGGGCTGGGCGGCGGTCTCGGCTTCCTGCTGGCGATCGTGCTGATGGCCGGGCTGCGCGAAAAGATGGGCTATTCCAACGTGCCGGCACCGTTGCGCGGCACCGCGGTGCTGATGTTGATCACGGGCGTCATCGCCATGACATTCATGGGTTTTGCAGGCATGATCACGATGCAGTGACAGGGGGACGAGCATGACAATCATTCTGTTGGCAATGGCGGTGACCACGGGACTGTTCCTGGGGATGGCTGTGATTCTATTGGTGGCTGAGCGCCATCTGGTCAACTACGGCACCTGCCAGATTATCGTCAATGGCGGCGAGCAGCGCTTTTCCGTCGAGGGGGGCGGCAACCTGCTGGCCGCATTGCTTGAGAACAACATCTCGATCCCGGCATCCTGTGGAGGAAAAGGGATGTGCGGCTACTGCAAGGTGCGGGTGACCGCTGGCGGAGGCGCTTTGCTGCCGACCGAAACACCGTTCCTTTCGCGGCGCGATATCGCCATCGGCACGCGACTCGCATGCCAGGTAAAAATCCGCCAGGATGTCAGCGTCAACGTACCTGATTTCCTGGATGTGATCTCGGACATGGTTCGCACTGGGACATTTGACAAACACGCCAAGTGGCGATTCAGTATCAAGGGAGAAGAGCATGAAGGCTTCTGATCACCAGACGGAAGAAGGCGTGGCGGCACCCGCCCAGTGTACCTGCCAGTGCGGTGGGAAAGCGGGCGCACCAGGCGGCTGTGATACCGCGCAACCACGCAAGAACGCCTTGCGTTCGTTTCTCGACCGTTTTACGAAATCCAAGCCGGACGACGCGGGCGATGTCGGATTGAACATGAGCGATATTGACTGGATGCTCAGCAGGCACAAGGATAAGGGACGGGGACTGATTGAGCTGATGCAGGATGTTTCGGAGCACTTCGGCTACCTTCCGCCCGACGCCTTGCGACATATCTCGATCACCCTGGACGTTCCCCTCACCCGACTCTACGCGATTGCCACGTTCTATCAGGATTTCAAACTCACCCCCCAAGGCAAGCATCGCCTTGTGATCTGCACCGGCACGGCCTGCCACGTCAAGGGCGCGGCGGCGATCGTCGATGTCCTGTGCCGGGAGCTGAACATCAAGCCCGGAGAAACCACCGCCGACGGCAAGCTGACCCTGTCGACCGTGAACTGCATCGGTCTTTGCGGTGTCGGTCCGGTCGCGATCATGGATGGGGAATACCAGAGCCAGTTGACGGCCGACAAAGCGTTGCAAATGGTGAAAGCGTTATGAACCGATTCAACAACATTGCCGATATCGAACAGCACCACAAGGGAATCATCGCGGCACGGGCGGGAAAGATCCTGATTTCAGTGGCTGGCGGAACCTGCGGCTGCGCCGCCGGGGCGGAGCGGATCCGCGATGCGCTGCGCAAGGAAATCAACACCCGGGGTCTGGAGAACAAGGTCAGCATGCGGGTGACCGGCTGCCACGGGTTCTGCAGCATGGAGCCAATGCTGCTGATCAGCCGAGAGGATGGATGCAACCCCTTGATGTACAAGCAGATCAAACCGGAGGACGCCGCCGATATTGTCGAGCAGTCGATCGCGGGGGAATCGATCATCGAACGACTGGTCTATACGCACCCGGATACAGGAGAGAAGATACCCTATCGTGACCAGATCCCGTTCTTCAAACTCCAGACCCGCCGTCTGCTCGACTGGGGCGACCGGATTGATCCTCTGGCGCTCGACGAGTATATCGGCCAAGGCGGTTACCGTGCACTGGCAAAGGCGCTGTCCAAGACGGCAGAGGCGGTGATCGAGGATATCCGCGCCGCCGACCTGCGCGGCCGTGGCGGGGCAGGCTTCCCGACGGCGATGAAGTGGAAGCTGGCAC
>DIZZ01000204.1:322-528 GCA_002428045.1 Verrucomicrobia bacterium UBA6015 | reverse complement strand
GCCGACGAGGGCGACCCCGGAGCCTACATGGACCGCAGCCTGCTGGAAGGAAATCCACACAGCGTCATCGAGGGGATGATCATCGGGGCCCACGCCGTGGCTGGCGGCCTGGACTGCAAGGTTGGCGGGTTTGTCTATGCACGGGCGGAATACCCAATGGCGATCAGCCACCTTAAACATGCACTCGATCAAGCGCGGGCGTACGG
>DIZZ01000204.1:0-232 GCA_002428045.1 Verrucomicrobia bacterium UBA6015 | reverse complement strand
CCGGCGAGCCGCGTCCGAAACCGCCCTACCCCGTCATCAATGGCTTGTGGAACTGGCCAACCGTGCTGAACAACACCAAGACCTGGGCATCCTGCCGCTACATCATGGACAATGGCCCGGCGGATTTCGCCTCGGTCGGCACGGAGGGCAGCAAAGGCACCATGGTGTTCGCGTTGGTCGGAAAAGTGCGCAACAGCGGGTTGATCGAGGTCCCGATGGGCATCGGCCTGCG
>DIZZ01000099.1 GCA_002428045.1 Verrucomicrobia bacterium UBA6015 | reverse complement strand
AACCGGAAGCGCTGCTTCTGCGTCAGCTTGGAGGCAAACGAAGCGATCGCTCGGTGTCCGCTATAACCGCAAAGCGTTGCCAGGGCGATGATACAAAGAAGCGTACGCAGTTGGTATCGCCGCCCCTTGTGGTTGCGGTGGTCGGGAACGTCCTTGAACAACATGTTGAATGATACTACACCAGTAAGAGGCTTTCAGTGCGCCCCGGCGCTCACTGAAAGCATCGTGTAACTACCTTGGGTACCGATCTCCACCGATCATCCACCTCTCCAGGCAAGCAAACGGCAGGCAATTGGCTGAGGGTTTCGACGTAGGCTTGATATCCTGGCGATGCTAGGGTAAGGTGTTGAGAATTGAAATATAGGGGGAATGGTCATGAGAATACTTTCAGGCATACAGCCTTCTGGAAAGCTGCATATCGGCAATTATTTCGGGATGATGAAACCAGCCATCGAACTGCAGTCGCAGGGCGATGCATATTTGTTCATCGCGAATTACCACGCCTTGACCAGTGTCAAGGATGCGGACCGGTTGAGGGCGGATACCGTTGATGTGGCGCTGGATTTCCTGGCCTGCGGCCTAGACCCGACCCGCACGGTGTTCTTCCGCCAGAGCGATGTGCCGGAGGTGACCGAGCTGATGTGGCTTCTTTCAACCGTCACCCCTATGGGATTGCTTGAGCGTTGCCACTCCTACAAGGATAAGCTGGCCAAGGGCATCGCGTCCAGCCATGCGCTGTTCTCGTATCCGGTGTTGATGGCGGCCGACATCCTGGCCGTACAGTCCACCCTGGTGCCCGTAGGACGTGACCAAAAGCAGCATGTGGAAGTCACCCGCGACATCGCGATCAAGTTCAACCAGCAATATGGCGAGGTCTTCACGATCCCGGAACCGTCGATCCGTGAGGAGGTGGCCGTCGTACCGGGGATTGACGGCCAGAAAATGTCGAAATCCTACGACAACCATATCGAGCTTTTCGGCGACCCCAAGGCGGTCAAGAAGCGGATCATGCGGATTGTCACCGACTGCACCCCGCTGGAGGAGCCGAAGGATCCGGAGACCTGCAACGTCTTCAAGCTCTACCGCCTATTTGCTACGCCAGATCAGCGAGAGGCGATGGAAACACGTTACCGGACCCCGGGGTTCGGTTATGGCGAGGCAAAGAAGGCGCTGCTGGATATCATGACCGAGGCATTGGCTCCATTCCGGGCCAAGCGCGAGACGCTGGCCGCTGATCCCGGTTATGTGGAGCGGGTGTTGCAGGCGGGAGCAACCCGGGCTCGGGCCGAGGCGGGACGGACGCTGGCGGCAGCACGGCGGGCTATGGGCTTGACATAGGAGGAGACACGGGCGATGGCCAAGCAGGACGAATACAAGGTGGATCTGGAGGTCTTTGAAGGGCCGCTGGACCTGTTGCTTTACCTGATCCGCAAGGAGGAAGTGGATATCTATGACATCCCGATCGAGCGGATCACCACGCAGTACATGGAATACCTGAGTGTGATGCGGATGCTCGACCTCAACATTGCCGGGGAATTCATTGTCATGGCGGCCACGCTGATGATGATCAAGAGCCGGATGCTACTGCCGATAGAGGAACGTCCGGAAGCGGAAGACGAGGAAGAGGAGGATCCTCGCTGGGATCTCGTGCGGCAGTTGGTGGAGTACAAGAAATTCAAGGACATCGCCAGCCAGCTCCAGGAGCGTGAATTTTACCAGGAGAATGTTTTTGAGTTCGGCGGCCATTGCGCGATTGAGCTGGAACCCGATGACGGCCTCGGGTTGCAGGATGTCAGCCTGTTCGATCTGATTGCCGCCTTTAATGACGTCCTCAAGAAGGCACCGACCGAGCAGATCGGCGAGATTGCTGCGGATCGGTTCACCGTGGCCGACAAGATCGACCATGTACTAAAAACCGTGCGGGGAGGCGGACAGATCCGATTCTCTCGGTTGTTTGGCCACATGGCCTCGCGCAATGAGATTATCTGCACGTTCCTTGCCCTGCTGGAACTGTTGCGCCTGCGGCAGATCTCAGCCGTGCAGGATGCGCGCTTCGGGGATATCGTGATCAACAAGGCAGAGGGCTATCAGGATCAGGATCGCAATTTCGCCAGCGTCGAGGAAGACCGGACCGGCGACCTTTTCGAGCATGCCGGCAGGGAGGGCGGCAGCCATGCCTGAAACACAAGGTATTCCCGAACTTAAGCAGATCCTGGGTGCCTTGATCTTCGGTGCCAACCGTCCACTCAGTATCAAGGAGATGCGAACCTGCATCATGGAGGTGGCCGAGATCGATCCGGAGGTGGCTGTCTTCGCCGACGTACAGTCCAAGCATCTGGTCGACGCCTTGGAGGAACTGCAGCGCGACCTGAAGTGCGTGCACGCCGGGTTCACAGTGCAGGAGGTGGCCGGTGGGTTTCGACTGCAGAGTGATGTAGCCTGCGGTCGCTGGCTCAGGCATTTGCTCAAGACCAAACCGCAGCGACTTTCCCAGCCCGCGTTGGAGACCATGGCAATCATTGCCTACCGCCAACCCATCTCGAAAGCGGATATCGAATCCATCCGCGGGGTCTGCGTGGCGCATATCATCAAGGGGCTGATGGAAATGCAGTTGGTCCGGATCTGCGGGCGTAGTGAACTCCCCGGACGCCCATTCCTGTATGGCACAACGCATTTGTTTCTCGAGCATTTCGGGTTGAAGGATCTCAAAGAGCTCGATCGCATGGCTCCCCGCGTGCTGTCGCGCAAGGCCACGGTTCCGGCAGCAGCCGTCGAGTCACTTTACGACGGGGATGATGCGGAGGCGGCACCCGCCGTGGAAGAAGATCCCCGGCAGACCGTAATGGCGTTCGAGACCGCACCGGGAAACCAGGGCGATGACGTCGTGGAGCCCCTTGAGAACGAGCAATGGATTGAAGCGGAGCGTCAGGAGGGGGGGGCGGCGGATGATTGAAACCGTGGCGATCATAGGACTTGGGTTAATGGGTGGTTCGCTGGGCATGACCTTGCGAACTCGCCATGCTGCCCGCCAGGTCCGAGGCTATGCCCGAAAGGACGCGGTTCGTGCGCAGGCGTTAGCCGTCGGTGCCGTCGATTGTGCATTCGCCTCGCTGGATGAAGCGGTATACGATGCCGATCTAGTGGTGCTCTGCACCCCGGTGCTGACGATTCCCGTCCTTGTTTCCCAGTTGCTTGGCATGCTCAAGCCGGGGTGCCTGCTAACCGATGTCGGCAGCACCAAGCAATGGCTCACGAACGAAATTCTTAACGTTCTTGAAGGACGTAGTGTGACCTATATCGGAAGTCATCCCATGGCAGGCTCTGAAAAAACGGGGATCGAGGCGTCTCGTGCCGACTTGTACCTGGGCGCCTGTGTATTGGTCACCCCGATGCGGGAAACCGATGCGAACGCCGTTGCACAACTGACGACATTCTGGCAATCCGTGGGCGCGATCGTGACCACCGTGACGCCGGAGGAGCATGACATAATCATTGCACGAACCAGTCATCTACCGCACCTTACGGCAGCCTTGCTGATGAACACAGTGGATCGAGACGGGCGCAACGTGGCCCCCTTCTGCGGCCCGGGCTTCCGCGATACGACACGCATCGCCGCCGGATCGGAAGATGTCTGGCATGATATTGTCAAAAGCAATGCGACGGCAATCCGACGAGAGTTAGATATGCTCCGGAGGGGAATCGACAGCCTGTGCGAACAGCTTGACCGCAAGGATTTCGAAGCAGTCCGGGAATGGCTAGCCTGCTGCCGCCTGAAGCGAGAAGCATTCTGCAACAAGGGGCAGGGAGGGGAATAGTCAAACCCTAGTGCAGGCGGCGAATCATCCATGCCCCCATTAGGAGGGCGGTAACCACAGGAATCCAACAGAGCAGATCCGGACGGAATTCGGGACGGGTGGCAAGTTGTTCAGCCAGCAGAACGAACATATAAAACACGAATACCGCCACAAGGCTGACGGCCACGCCGATCGACGATTCCTTGCGATGCGAACGAATTCCCAGCGGTATGCCCAGTACCACAAAAGCAAAGGACGCTCCAGAAAGGGCCAGGCGTTTATGGAATTCGACCATCATCTTCATCAGCCGCACGTTCTGCTCGACCATCCGCTGGTCGATATCCCGTCGCCGTGATTTACTTTTTCGAGGCAGCTCAACCACCTGATTCGTTTCTGTCTCTGGTCGATGCCGATTCAGTGCCGCCGCCTCCTCATCCAACCGTGCAACCTCCAGCCGCAGACTATGCATATCCTGCCGCAGCGCCTTTGCGCCAAGATAGAGCTCGGCAAGCGTTAGATCCTTGTCGCGCTGGCGATAAAACACATTGCGCCGAGCATCCGCCACCCTCACGGTCCAGCGTGCAGCATCGGCCTTTCCTGGCCGTTCAAATGAAAACGGATCAATGGTCACGACCTCAAGGGAGAGGACCACATCGTTGGAATTCGTTGGCATCGATACAATTCCACGCTCCGCCTTGATCTCCCGAGTGAATCCTTCCTCACGCTGATCGAAAATACGTACGCCCTCGAGAACATCACCCCGCTTGCGCTCAACATAAAGACTCAACCCATCGAAATCCCTGATCGTCCGACCTTCTTCAATGAGATCAACCGGGTTTATCACCTTCAGATGCGCAGTGGCCGTACGACTGGCGTAATGGCTCCGCGGTAGCAGCTCGCTATTGATGTAGACACACGTCATCAGCAACAGAAACCCAACGGGAAGCATCCACCCAACGATTTGCCAGAGACTGACACCACAGGCTCGCATGGCCGTTATCTCGCTATCGGCCGACAAGCGTCCAAAGACCAGTAGCGTTGCGGTGACCGCACTGATCGGAATCGAAAATGCCAAGGCCTGAGGCATCCCGCTTAAGAATACAGTGAGGATGGGGCCAGGCGGAATACCCTTTGATACCAGATCGGTGAGCTTGAACAGGCCGCCGATCGACAGCACAAAAGTGAACACGGCCACCGTTGAAAGGAAGGTCGAGAAGAAGGCATGCAGGATGTAATTCTTTAGCGTCTTCATCGATGAAAAACAAGCCGACGGCACGATCCCGTACCGTCGGCCTGCCTTATTACTTCACCCGCTTATCGCTCTAGTTACCTGAAGCTGGACGTTCCTCGGACATTGACTTGAGCAAGGCACCGCCCTGAACCCGGTCGGCAGCATGCTGCTCATCACCGCGGATATATACCTCAACCCGACGATTCAGAGCATTGCCTTCCTCCGGATCATTGGGTGCACCAGGCAACGGACGAGTAAATCCGAACCCCTTGGCTTTCAACCGCGACGACGAAATACCGCAATTCTTGACAAGATAATCGACCACAGACTGGGCACGACGCTCGCTCAGCTCCAGGTTATATTTAGCATCCGACTTTTTCTTACGATCGGCATGCCCTTCGACAACCGCCGTCGACGTCCCGCTACGCCGCAGGATCTTCCCGACGATATCAAGATCACGGAAGTGAGCCTGACGAATAACGGCCTTGTCGTAATCAAACTGGATATAGAGTTCGATCCTGAGCAGATCATCACTCCCATGACCTTCCCTAGGATTGGTTCCATCCTCGACAACCTCATGCCAATCCGAGACACCGCCATCGTCGGTATCCCATTTCAAGGGATTCGTCTTGTATTTGTAAACTTCCTCGTGCCCATCGTTCAACCCATCGCCATCCGTATCGGGATTAAGCGGATTCGTGCCATAAACGCGGACCTCCTCGTAATCGGTAAGCCCGTCGCCATCCGTATCGGGATTGGTTATGATGGTTCCGATTTCGTTTTCTTCCACATCGTACAACCCTTCCCCATCGGTATCCAGCATCCCGCTGATTACGACCGTTTTCGGCTGGACACGAGCACCCCACCGCCAGATGACACCGGCATCGATAATCGCATTCGCTTCGGTATCCTTACCTGCGAAAAAGGTTCTTACATCGGCACGTAGAGCCCACTCGTCATTGAAGTGGTACATCACCCCACCACCGGCGCGCACGGAAGGATCAAACGCTTCCTCATCAATTTCCTCGGTGTAATAGATCGCGCCAAGACCGAGTGTCAGATACGGATCAAGCCGTTCCCAGCGCGTGAAGTGGAACAACGCATCCAGCGAAAGACCGAAGGCAGTCACATCATTCACGCCAGGTCCAGCACTTTCCTCAAGTCGTGACACCCTGGTCTGCGTCGGTTGATCAAATCGAAAATTCTCCTTGATCTGCGGCGCAATCGAGAGGCCCCCTTCGAAAGACCACCATTCGTTGTACTCGTAACCTAGGCGCAGGGTGCCAAGAGCCCCGTCACGGAGCTCTTCATCCCCTTCATAGTTGATGGTTCCGAGCCCGCCACTGATATACCAGCGCGCCTCGATAGGAACCTCCTGCGCCACACCAGACAGCGGGACCATGCAACCCGCCACCACCATCGACAACCCCACGCTCCATAACTTCATCATACCTCATCTCCTCCTGAATCACCCCATTTAATAACGATACGTTTCCGGCTTGAACGGTCCTTGCGGACTGATCCCTAGGTATTTCGCCTGCCTGGATGACAGTTGATCCAACTTGACACCCAGCTTGCCGAGATGCAACCGTGCGACCTTTTCGTCCAGCAACTTTGGCAACACATACACCGTGTTCTTCAAGGTTCCCCGTTTTTCCACCAAGGCCATCTGCGCCATGGTCTGGCAGGTGAAGCTGTTCGACATCACGAAGCTGGGATGACCTGTCGCGCACCCCAGATTCACAAGACGCCCGCGGGCCAGTACGATAAGCTGCTTGCCGCCCGGCATCTGCACCAGATCAACCTGGGGCTTGACCGGTATCCACGGGTATTTCTCGAGCTTCTCAATCTGGATCTCGCTATCGAAATGACCGATGTTGCACACGATCGCCATATCCTTCATCTGACGCATGTGCTGGATCGTGATCACGTCACAACAGCCGGTCGTCGTCACGAAGATATCGCCGATCAGGCACGCCTCGTCCATGGTCATGACTTGGTACCCCTCCATCGCCGCCTGCAACGCGCAGATCGGATCGATTTCTGTGACGATCACGCGGGCACCCTGCCCCTTGAGCGACTGGCAGCAGCCCTTGCCCACATCCCCGTAGCCGGCAATCACGGCCACCTTGCCAGCCACCATGACATCAGTAGCCCGGCAAATGCCATCGATCAACGAATGCCGACATCCATACAAATTATCGAATTTCGACTTGGTCACCGCATCATTGACGTTGTAGGCCGGGAAGAGCAGCTCCCCGCGTTCGGCCATTTGATACAACCGATGAACGCCGGTGGTGGTCTCTTCGGACACCCCGATAATGTGCGGCACAACCCGGTGGAAGCGCCCCGGATCCCGCTCCACAGCGCGCTTGACCTGCGCCAGCAGGACGGCCTCCTCCGTACTGCCGGGCTTACGATCCAGCACCGCCGGATTCTCTTCCGCCTTGTAGCCAAGGTGCAGGAAGAGCGTGGCATCCCCACCATCATCAACAATGGCTGTAGGCCCGAGTCCATTGCCCCAATCCAAAATGCGATCGGTGTAGTCCCAGTACTCCTCCAGCGTCTCGCCTTTCACCGCGAAGACAGGCACGCCCGTGGCCGCAATCGCCGCCGCGGCATGATCCTGCGTGGAGTAGATGTTGCAGCTTGCCCAACGGATTTCCGCCCCCAATGCACTGAGCGTCTCGATCAAGACGGCGGTCTGCACCGTCATGTGTAACGAGCCCGCAATCCGCATCCCCTTCAATGGCTGCGCCTTGTCGAACTCTGCCCGCAAGGCCATCAGCCCCGGCATTTCATCCTCCGCCATCAGGATCTCGCGCCGACCGAACTCCGCCAGCGACATATCCGCCACGACGAAGTCCCGGGCGGCTTGCACGTTATCATTCTGCTTTGCTTTCTTGGCCATCAATGGGTTCACTTTCGTTTTATCAAGTTATAGGAATCCGATAATTAAATTGCAGCCTTGAGGGCGTCGACCTTGTCTTTACGCTCCCATGTGAATTTATCCAGGCCCTTGTTGCGGCCAAAATGGCCGTAGGCCGAGGTCGGCTCGTAGACTGGACGTAGCAGATCCAGATCGCGAATGATTTCGGCGGGCTTGAGACCGAACACCGCACGGACCGCCTTCTCGATGCGGGAATCCTCAACCGTGCCCGTGCCCTGGGTATCCACCATAACCGAGACCGGTTCGGCAAAACCGATCGCGTAGGCGAGCTGTACTTCACAACGCCTTGCCAACTTCGCGGCAACAATATTCTTGGCGACATAACGAGCCATGTACGCCGCGCTACGATCCACCTTGGATGGATCCTTGCCGGAGAAGGCACCACCACCATGCCGCCCCATGCCACCATAAGTATCCACGATGATCTTGCGTCCTGTCAGACCGCAGTCCCCCTGGGGGCCTCCAACGACGAATCGCCCTGTCGGATTGATCAGGTAGCGGGTATCCTTGAGCAATGCAGCCGGGATGCACTTCTGGATCACTTCCTCGATAATCCCCTCGCGCAAGGTCTTGTGAGAAACATCCGGTGAATGCTGGGAGGAGACGACCACCGTATCGATCCGGACCGGACGTCCATCGACATATTCCACAGAGACCTGGGATTTCCCATCTGGACGGAGATAGGGCAACGTATTATCGCGCCGCACAGACGCAAGGCGGCGGGTCAAGGCGTGTGCGTACATGATCGGCATCGGCATCAGTTCCGGCGTCTCATCGCAGGCAAAACCGAACATCATGCCCTGATCCCCTGCTCCCTGCTCCTTGAACAAGCCTTTCCCTTCAGTCACGCCCTGGGAAATATCCGGCGACTGACGATCCAGCGAAATCATCACCGCGCAACAATCTCCGTCAAAACCAGCCATCGGATCCGTGTAGCCGATCCGGCGGACTTTATCGCGCACGATATCCGCATAGGGCACGGTGGCACTGCTTGTGATTTCGCCCGCAACGACAACCAGACCGGTGGTCACCAGGGTCTCACACGCAACGCGCGATTTCGGATCGCCAGCCAAATGAGCATCAAGAATGGCATCCGAGATGCCATCGGCAACCTTATCCGGATGGCCTTCGGTAACCGATTCAGAAGTGAACATATAATTGCGATTTCCCATGATATTTCCTTTCTTTTTACAAGCATCCATACCGCACTATCCAAAGCGATATATTTTCAAATGGGGATAATCCCTAAAACCAACGACAAAAGCGAGCGAAAAGCAAATCAATCAATCAACGCCATGATTTCAGGAGCCGTCTCGCGAGTCAATCGCCGACACTTCTCCAGCACCTCGGCCGCCGTTTCGCAGGCCAACGCTTCCCTCGCCAGTTCGGAAGCCTGACCGAAATGCAAACTACGCAATGCATCCTTTACAAGCGGCACCGCCCGCGGACTGACACTGAGCTCATCGATACCAAGCCCCAGCAGCAACGCGGTCATCAACGGGTCGGCAGCCATCTGGCCGCACAGCCCCACCCAGATGCCTTGGGCATGGGCCGCCTTGACCGTCATATCGATGAGCGCAAGCACGGAGGGATGGGTCGGCTCGTAAAGATAAGCGACCCGTTCATTACCGCGATCCACCGCCATCGTATACTGGATAAGGTCGTTCGTTCCGATGCTCAGGAAGTCAACATGCTTGGCAATGATATGCGCCGCCAGCGCCGCCGCAGGCACTTCAATCATGGCTCCGATCTGGATGTCGCGATCAAAGACAACGCCGATCGAGGTCAGCTCCCCCATGGCGTCTCGTAGATGCTGATTGGCCTGCAGGATCTCACCGACACTGCTGATCATCGGATACATGAGCCGCACATTCCCATGAACACTGGCGCGCAGGATGGCTCGTAGTTGTTGTTTGAAGTAATCTGGATGCCGGAGCGAGAGCCGAATGGATCGCAGCCCGAGAAACGGATTGAGTTCTTTCGCCCCTCGCACATCACCGAAGAATTTATCGCCACCCAGATCCAACGTACGGATAATGACCGGATCAGGCGCCAGTCGTGCGGCAATCCGGGTGTAAACATCCCCCTGTTCCTCTTCCGAAAGCAAACGATTACGCGTCAGATGCAGGAATTCAGAACGCAACAGGCCAATTCCCCGAGCGCCATATTGAAGAATCGCATCAACATCTTCCGGCCCCTCGGCGTTGGCCGCCAGGACGATGGCACGGCCGTCCTTGGTGATGGCCGGTTCGTGCTGGAGATTCACCAGACCGGCTTCAATCGAGCGACGGACCTCGGCCAACTTGCCATAGGTCTTTAGCTGCTCCTCGTCCGGATTGAGGATAAACACACCCTTGTTCCCATCAATCAGGACATGATCACCGGGATGAATGTGGCGGCTGACATCGTGCAGCCCAACCACGGCGGGAAGCTCCAGCGCCCGGGCCATGACGGCAGTGTGGGAGGTCGGACTGCCAAGATCCGTAGCAAAACCCAAGATCTTGTCTTTTGGCAAGGAAGCGGTTTCCGACGGAGCTAGATCATGGGCAACGATCAAATGGCCGGCGGCCATGGAAAACGTCGAATCGGCAGCGCGCCCCGTCAGATTACGCAGGATCCGCCGGCCCACATCACGTACATCCGCGACCCGTTCCCGAAGGTAGTCATCCTCGACCGCCTCCAGCACACTGGCGTATTTATTGGTACCCTCCTGTACCGCATACTCAATATTCCTGAGCTTTTCCCGTACCCATCCGATGACCTCCTCGATAAACGTGCGGTCATCGAGAACCATTAGATGAGCATCGAGAATCGATGCATCCTGTGCTCGTGTCTGACCGCTCATGGCGTCCTGGATCTGCTGGATCTGGCCGCGGGTTTCAATCAGCGCATCCTCGAAGCGCACAATCTCGCCCGGCACATCCGCAGCCTGGATAGACCGTTCGGAAACCTGTAGCACATCAGGAAAAAGCAGTAGCGCCGGACCGGCAGCGACACCGGGAGATACGCCAATACCATGAAACGTTCGATTCCTGCTGTTCGCCACTGCTGACATTATCAATCCTCATCGAACTTACGAACCACCACGAGATCCTCCAGGTGATCCAACGCCTCTTCACAGTCGGCACCGTCCGCCGTGACCCGCAGCACCGATCCGCGCCCGGCCTCCAAGGTCATCAGCCCCATGATGCTTTTGCCAGACACCACCATACCGTCCTTCTCGACGCTGACCTCGGCATCAAACCGCGACGCCGCCTTCACAAACAGGGCGGCAGGCCGGGCATGGATACCGTATTGATTGGTGATTTTAAACTCGCGCATCATATTATCCGCTCTACCGAACAGCCTACTCGCTGGCGTTACGACCCTCACTGAGCAGCGACATCAGCCGCTCATCCAATTCCTTTTCGGCGTCATGACCAAGGCGCAGCAATTTCATATTCAACGCTGCCGTCTCAACCACATTGGCAAGATCCCGTCCGGGTTCTACTGTCACAAAGACCTGCGGGACATCAACCCCGAGGAAATGGCGCATGTTGGTCTTGGACTGTAAACCATCGCACTCCGGCTCCTTGCCGCGCGAGCACAGGGTCACCACCAAATCGAGCTTCTTCTCCTCACGCACCGATGCCACCCCAAACAGGCTCGGCACATGGATGATCCCTAGACCACGAATCTCCATGTGATACTGCGTGACCTTGACAGGCGAAGCAATCAAGGCGCCCGAGGTATCCCGGCGCAGCGAGGTGATGTCATCCGCGACAAGGCTATGCCCCCGTTGTACCAGCGCCAAGGCCGTATCGCTCTTGCCGACCCCAGAGGTGCCCTCGATCAACACCCCGATCCCCATGATTTCGACCATAGTTCCCTGGATTTTCTGGCGGGGCGCCCATAGGTTTTCCATGATAATCGTCGCCGCATTGACGAAGTGCTTGGTAATTAGCGGTGTCCGCAGCACCGCTACCTTGTATTTTTCCGCCAGGGCGAGAATCTCTGGATGAACCCGTTTTCCACGTGTGAACACGATACAGGGCACTTTCATGGCAAACAGATCCTCCGATCGTTTCGACCGATCGGCTTCACTCATTGCATCAAGGAAGGCATGCTCAGCCAAGCCAATGACCTGTATGCGCTGTTCAGGAAAATACTTAAAGAAGCCTGCCAGCCCCAAACCGGGACGGTTGATGGCCGCCTCGCCAATCAAGCGCGACAAGCCTGACGATCCGCCAAGCACCTCCAGCTTGAGCCGTTCCGAGCCCGCCGAAAGGAAATCCGAGACCTTCACCGTGCGCTTGTTTGCTTGATCTTTTACTGCCATATCAACCGTCCTTCTACCATTTCACAATCGTCCTAAAGGCCCTTGAGCTCCTCGATCTCACCCGGCTTCACCCGGTGATCCTGAATCTTCTCGCGCAACTTGCGCAACTGTTTTTCCGCACGGTCAAACGCGACATCCATCGAATTGCCAAGGCTATCACTGGTTTCGTCCGCCTCGACGTGGATATGATTCTTGGCTTGGACCACAACCTCGGCGATGCAACGGTGCTTTTCCACATTCAAAATCACATGGACATGCTCGACACGCGGAAACATCTCCATCAGTTTCGCCGCACGCTCCTCGGCATATTTCTTCGCGCCTGGTGCCCCATCCAAATGCCTGACGGTCACTTCAATCGACATCATTGCCCCCTTCTGTTTTGTGTTATGTTACATCTTGAATTCGGTACCCAGATAAAGCTCACGACTCATTTGATCGTTGATCAGGAACGAGCTCGCGCCCTCCCTCAGCACTTTGCCCTCGTAAAGCAGGTAGGCACGGTCCACAATCGCCAAGGTCTCGCGCACATTATGATCGGTGATCAATATACCGAGTCCGCGCCGCTGAAGCTGCATAATAATACGCTGCACATCCGCCACGGCCAACGGATCCACCCCGCTGAACGGCTCGTCAAGCATCAGGATCGCCGGATTGGTCACCAGCGCCCGCGTGATCTCAAGACGCCGGCGCTCGCCACCGCTGAGGGTAAAGGCACGCTGGTTGGCAAGTCTCGCAAGATCTAGCTCCTCCAACAACGCATCCAGACGGGAACGCATCTCGCCTCGCGATAAATTCATCGTTTCCAAAATGGCCAGCACATTCTCCCTTACGGTCAACTTGCGAAAAATAGACGGTTCCTGCGAAAGATACCCGATCCCCATCCGTGCCCGTTTGTACATCGGTTTAGCCGTGATGTCCTGCCCCTTGAACAACACCCGCCCGCCATCCGCCTTGACCAACCCCACGATCATATAGAAAGAGGTCGTTTTGCCAGCACCATTCGGTCCTAGCAGTCCGACGATCTCGCCCGGCATGACGCGGATGCTGACGTCAGACACCACCGTTTTACCACGGTAGGATTTCGCCAGCCCCATCGCCTCCACCAAGCAAGTCTCGTTTACCTCTGTCATTTGTTCCATCATAGCGTCTAACCACATAAGGTAAACTACATTTTCGGGACATCACTCACTTTTTGCTGTTTATCATTGGATGCCTTCTCCGCCGTTGGAAAGACAACCAGGCTGGCCCCCGGCGTTGCAATGACTTTCTGGGAATTGACAAAAATCTGAATCTTGTCGCCAGCGACTTCACCATTGCCACTGGTAAGTTTTGGGGTTTGTGTCATGGTAATCGCCCCGCTCGACACGGTATAAACGGCACGCCCGCAGGTTGCCACGCGATCCGCTTGCGTGACCTCGACCGACTCCGTGGCCACGACGGATTCGACGTTATTACTGGCATCAAAGAACACATGCAGCTTCTGGCTTTTCATCTGCACACGCGGTTCCTTGGCAAGTACATTCCCTTCAAATACACACATCTTTTGATTGTAATCAAACAGCAGGACATCCGATGTGATCACGGTTTTCCCCGACAGTACAACGGGCGGTTTAGCGATGGCAACGGAACTGCACACCCAGCCAAGCACGAATAGCACTGGCCAACATCTCATTTTATTTTTCACGTTTTACAATCCTCTCCGGTTTAATTAATTCCGACGGCAACGAGACCCGGACGTTCTGCAGTATGCGCAACGTCATGTTCGTTCCATTCCACTCAAATCCGGTTCCGGTCAGCAACACATCCCCACGCTGCACCGAAACCGCCGTCTTCGACGACACGGCCTCCCGATCCGGACGACATACAGCATCCTCTGCAGTAATCACCATTTCCTGGACCGCATTGGTCGAAAAGACACGAAACACAATTCCACTGGCAGTGATGGTCTGATCCGGCTGGACAAACGCATGGGCAGCAAAAAGTTCGGCCTTCAAGGTGCCGTCAGGCCAGTACTCCACCGGAACGCGCAAATCCTCGATCGGTTCCTGTGCGGCAAACAACAGCACGCCGACGGAACCCAGACCGACCACCAGTGCCATCAACCGTTTAACGGACTGCTTCATCAATCGCCCTCAATACCAGCCAGAGTTTACGCATGAGCCGAAAGGGAATCGCATTGGCACCATCCGACATGGCCTCGGCCGGGTTCGGATGAGTCTCGATAAAGACGGCATCGCACCCCGCCGCCACCGCTGCACGGGCAAGCACCGGCGCCAGATGACCATCCCCGCCGGATACGGTGCCGGCACCGCCCGGTCGCTGCACGCTGTGCGTGGCGTCAAACGTCACCGGGTAACCGAAGTCGCGCATCGCTGGCAGGTTGCGCATATCCGCCACTAGGTTCTGGTATCCGAACGAGGACCCCCGCTCTGTGAGAATGATCTGGCGATTGCCGGTGTGTTCAATCTTGCGGATCACATTGATCATATCCGCCGCCGCGAGAAACTGCCCCTTCTTGACGTTAACCGGGATACCCGTCTCGCCTGCGGCTAGGAGTAAATCGGTCTGACGGCAAAGAAAGGCCGGGATCTGGATGGCGTCAACCACCTTGGCCGCCAGTCGTGCCTGCTCCTCGGTATGCACGTCGGTCAGCACCGGCACGCCAAACCGGGCTTTGATCGCCCCCAGGATCTCCAACCCCTCCTCGATCCCCGGCCCGCGGTACGAGTCGACCGAGGTGCGGTTCGCCTTGTCATACGAGGCCTTGAACACAAAGGGGATCGACGCTTCCCTGGCCAGCTTGACCAACTTCTCAGCCAGCGCCAGGCACGCTTTGCGCCCCTCGATAACGCAGGGGCCGGCAATCAAGGCCAGCGGATGACCGCCACCGATACTTACATTCCCGATCTTAACCACGCACCCATTACCCATGTTGTTCGCACTCCCGTATTCGTTTTTCCACCCGGTCCACATCCGCTGGCGTATCCACGCCGATGCCGGTATCAGAGGTTTCGATCACCACCATGCGAGCCCCTAGGTATAACGCCCGCAACTGTTCAAGTTTCTCCGCCAGTTCCAATGCGCAAGGCGGGGTCGCCACCAGCGTCTGCAGGAACGCCGTCCGGTAGGCATAGAGTCCCAGATGCCGCCAGTAAAGCCCTTTCATGCCCTTGTCCTGCGCATCACGGACAAACGGGATAACCGACCGTGAAAAGTACAACGCCTGATGCTGAGCCCCCCAGACCACTTTGACAACCGACGAACTCTCCAGATCCTCGTTATTTTGCACGGGTGCGGCGGCCGTTCCCATATCCCAGGAGGCATCAGCGAGCATCGCCTCAACCAACCGATCAATCAACACGGGATCCAGCAATGGTTCATCGCCCTGGATATTCACCACAAGATCAGCGTGAACGCCAGCCACCGCCTCGGCAATCCGATCCGTACCGGAGGGGTGATCAGGACGCGTCAACACGACGTCGCCGCCGAATCCGCGGACCACCTCGGCGATTCGCGCGTCATCGGTGGCCACCAGCACGGACGATAGCGAATGCGCGGCCTTGGCACGCTCGACCACCCGCTGAATCATAGGTTTTCCACACAACGGAACCAGACTCTTACCCGGCAGCCGCGTGGACGCCCACCGTGCCGGAATTACGCCTATTACATTCATCAACACCGTCCTCCGTCAGCCTCTTCACGTTCAAATGAACCCAACAACTCACCCGGCAAGCAGATCGCCGTACCGAGTTTTCCAACGACAATACCCGCCGCATGATTCGCCAATTCGGCAGCCTCTTCAAAAGAAGCACCGGACGCCAGTGCTGTCATCGCGGTGGCAATCACCGTATCCCCCGCTCCAGACACGTCAAAGACCTCCCTCGCCTTGGTCGGGAAGACCCGTGCCTCCCCGCCCTGCGGCAACAGGTACATGCCGTGAGCCCCCAGCGTGATCATCAGGTATGCCGCCCCCCAGCGCTCCGACAGGATTCGCCCGGCAGCCTTGAGCGTGGGCGAGTCTGCTGGGTTATTACCCAGCGGCTCTTCCGGCAACCCGGCGGCCAGGCACGCCTCACGGTAATTTGGGGTGGCCAACGTAAGCCATGGCAAGACCAACAGGTTGTTATCCTTCGGGTCAAACCCCACAGGGCACCCAGCCTCTCGCGCTGCCGTCAACACGGCATCAACGACCGGTTGGCAAATAATACCCTTGCCGTAATCCTCGATAATCACCCCATCCGCCTGCTTTACCAACGCGGGCAAGCGATCGCAAAGCGATTGCACACAGGCACTGAACCGGGCGGCGGGCAACTCGCGATCAACCCGGACCACCTGCTGGCGATCGGCCACGACCCGCGTCTTTACCGTTGTTCGCAGGGTCGCCTCATCCATGACCCCATCCATGCCGATCTGCGCATTCTGCAACGCCTCTTTCAGATCCTTCCCGGCATCGTCCGGGCCAAGCGCACCAGCCACCGTACTACGCCCACCCAACGCGCTGATGTTCAGCGCCACATTCGACGCCCCCCCCGGACGGGACTCCTCACGCGTGACATGCACCACGGGAACCGGGGCCTCCGGGGAAATACGGTTGACCGAGCCAAAGACATACCGATCCAGCATGAGGTCACCCACCACCAGAATCCGCGTACCGGCAAATGCGTCCAGCAACTGTGAGGCCCTCGCTTTATTCAACATGGCTAACCTCCCCTTGCGGTGCAACGGGCGCAGGTACAACCTCCACCTGCTCCACCTGGGTTTCGGGCTCGACCCGACCTGTGCGAACCAGCTCTACATACTCAATATCGGATAGTGTGAGCCACGCCCATTCCAGATCCCTCACATCGGCAAAGGCACCGCCGTAGCCAGCATAAATCCTCAATCCGTAATAGGTTGCATCCCGTGCTTCCGGCAACCGCACCGGCTCCATGCGGAAACGGATATCACGCAGGGCGGCCTCTTCCTGTCCAGCCGCATCCAGCCAGACCAGGGAACTATCCATGATCTGCAACCGGAAGCGGTCCCGCAACGGAGCCGTCAACCGAACCACATCACCCGCCGAGGCCTGGCGCATATCCGCCAGCCGGGCAAACACCTGCGGCTGCCAGATGCCGCTAGCCTCCTGCTGGGTGCGCACCATCGCATGACGCAGATCAATCCGCCAGGTACAACACCATCCCACACGGACCTCCCCAGCAGAAAAGCCGGGGGTACCGGCCGCAGAAAAGCCTTCGGACGCCACATTTCTAAGCACCAGCGCATAAGGCCAGCCGATCCTGCACTCCCCCACCGTGACGGGGATCCCCAGCCGGGTTGTGAGTTCACCAGCAATCCACTGCCGGGCAGGCTCCGACCTCGCCACAAACCAGCCAGCCACCATGAGCACCGCCACCACCGTGAACAACACCAGGACGAGTCCCGTCAGGCGAGCCCCCGGTCGACTTGAGATGATCTTCATTCCGCCCCCCCCTCGTCATGGAAGCGAGCACCAAACACGTCTGTACCGACCCGCACCAGCGTCGACCCTTCCTCAATCGCTATCTCGAAATCGTTAGACATGCCCATGGACAGCGTCTCCAGTGCAAACCCGCTTTGCACCGCCCATTGATCGCGTAACTGCCGCAACCGACGGAAAAACGGGCGGGCCGCCGCCGGATCGGGACTGAACGGAGCCATCGTCATCAGCCCCTGCACGTCCACATGCAGCAACGTATTGGCAGCATCCAGTGCCGCTGGCACCTCATCCGGCGCCAGCCCGAACTTACTCGACTCCCCGGACACATTGACTTCCAGACAGACCGGCATACGCAGCCCGGATAGTTCCGCACAGGCATCGATCCGCTGTAGCAACCGCAACGAATCCACCGCGTGGATCAAGGCGAAGGCCGAGACCACCGGAGGCACCTTGTTGCGCTGAAGATGCCCGATAAAATGCCATTCCAGCGAGCCGGGGCAGGCATCGATCTTGGGCAATGCCTCGTGGACACGGCTTTCGCCAAAGCAATCGCAACCCGCAGCGGCCGCCTCGGCGACAAACTCGGCAGGATACATCTTGCTCACGGCCACCAAGCCAACGCTTTCCTCCGCACGCCCCACACGCTGACACGCCCGCTGCATCCGTTCGCGAACCGACTCTACCCGTGCCCTTATTCCTGAATCCATCATACCTCCTGCCGCCCCGCCAGCGCCCGTTCCAACGTTACTGCATCCGTGTAGCGAATCCCGCTGCCAGCGGGGATACCATAGGCCAAACGGGTGACTTTCACACCGCGCTCCCGAAGCAATGCCGTCACAAAACCGGCGGTGGACTCGCTTTCCAGATCCGTATTCAAGGCCAACACCACCTCGACAACCCCCTCTTCGCGCACTCTCCGCACCAATTCACGCAAGCGGATATCATTCGGACCATCACCGCGCATCGGAGAGATCTTGCCCATCAGGGCGTGGTAGCGCCCGCGAAACGTACCCGTTTCCTCGATCGTCTGCATATCGCCAGGATCCTCGACAACGCACAAAAGCCTCCCGTCACGCGACGGATCCGTACATAATCGGCACGGATTGTAGCCGACATCGGTAAACGCCCCGCACCGCGTGCAGAAGCGCACATGCTCGCGGGTTTCCTCCAATGCGGCCAACAGCGGGGCGATCAAGCGCGTCGGCTCGGATGCGAGTTTCATGGCCATCCTCGCCGCCGATCGACTTCCCACGCCCGGCAACTTGCTGAGTGCGCCTGTCAAGGCATCCAGCGCAGGAACATTCATCAGGCGCCCATGCCACCCAGCATCTCAGCCAGTCCGCCCATCTTCTGCATTTCCGCGCTAGCCGCTTTCTTGGAGGCGTTCAAGGCCGAGTTGACCGTGGTGACCAGCACTTTCTGCAGCCGCTCAATATTGAGATCCTCGAACGCCGACGGCTCGAAGATGATGTCCTTGACCGTCATGTCCCCACGGACACTCACGGTGATCTTGCCGTTGTTGCTCTTGATCTCGACAACGTGCTTTTCCAGTTCCTTCTGCATCTTCTTCATTTTGCTGCGAAGGTCCATTGCTTGCTTCATCTGCTGTATCATACCGGCCATATTATGCTCCTGTTGTTAATGTATTATCAGTTTATCAAAGTATATCGGAAATATCGCCATTGAACGCCTCAAGCACCTTGCGCACATCCGGATGATCGTACCAATCCGATTGCCGCCGGAGCGCCGAACGTACAGCCCCCGCCTCTGCCACCGCAGCATGCACCACCCCCGGCCCGGCATCATAAACAACCGGAGAAGGGGCTGGCAGCGCGACCACGGGAGCCAGCACCGCGAGGTCATCCACAGGCTCGAACGTCAGCAGGACATCGTGGCCAACCACTCGCTTGACCATCTGTCGCAACGCCATCTGCGCCCGCAGCCCCCGCAAATTCACCATTGCTTCGGCAAATTCAGCAGAGAACCCAATGCGCACCTGGGTTTCGGTAATGTCCAGAGGAAGCGTCACACGCATCGCCGCCGCCGAGCCAACAGACGCTGCCGCCATGCGCTCGACGATCCCCGGCCATTCTGCCCGCAAACGCGCCAACACCGCCCCGGGGGTGACCACGACGTCACCGGCGAGCGCTGGAACCTTCTCCGGATCAGCCGGACGGCGCACAACAAAACCGGCGGACTCGCGTTGCCGGACGCTGGCCGCTGCCGACCCCGCATCGCCGGACCGTAACGCATTGATCTTGACCAGGATCTCTTCCAGGGTGACGACGGTGGCGGCTCGTCCGCAACGGATCAGCGCCGTCTCCAGCAGCACTTTGCGCGATAGCGTAAAGCGCATGCGATCCTCCGTCTCGGAGAGCAGCGTGACAACCCTGAGCAGCCGCCCGGTGTTGGTCAGCTTGGCCTGCGTCTCCAGCGCCGTGACCTGCTCCAGGGTCAGATCCAGCGCGGCTGAAGGATCATCCACATTCAAGCAAATCAGCATATTTCGGAAATGAGCAATCAATTCCACCACCAGCCGTGACAGATCCTTGCCGCCCGCATCCAGCACCCCGACGGTAGCGATCAGGCCCTTGAGGTTGCCTTCCAGAACATCGACCGCAAGCGAATCGAGGGTACTTCGCGACACCAGCCCGAACACGGAAAGGACATCCTCCTCGGTAATGCGCTTACCCTTGAAGGCAATCAACTGGTCGAAAGAGGATTCGGCATCCCGCAGACCACCCTCGGCACCACGCGCCACGGCCAGCAATGCCTCGCCATCCACGTCGATCCCATCGGAATCGGCAATCAACTTGAGCCGCTCAACAATCTGGGGAACAGGGATGCGCCGCAGATCGAACCGCTGACACCGGGAGATAATCGTCGGCAGCACCTTTTCGGGCTCGGTCGTGGCGAACATGAACTTCACATGCGCTGGCGGCTCTTCCAGCGTCTTGAGCAATGCATTGAAGGCCCCTGTCGAAAGCATGTGAACTTCGTCGATGATGTAGATCTTGAACTTCCCTCGTACCGGGGCGAATTTAACCGTATCACGCAGTTCACGGACATTGTCCACCCCTGTATTTGAGGCACCGTCGATCTCCACCACATCCAGACTGCTGCCCGACATGATCTCGCGGCAACTGTCGCAGACATCGCAGGGAGTAACGGTCGGACCGCCCCGCTGACAGCAAAGCGCCTTGGCGAAAATACGGGCGATGGAGGTTTTGCCAATCCCGCGCGGGCCCACGAAAAGGTAGGCATGATGCAGGCGCTCACCGCTGATCGCGTTGCGCAGCGTCTGCGTCACATGCTCCTGCCCGACAACATCTTCAAATTGCTGCGGTCGCCATTTTCGAGCTAAAACTTCATACCCCATAAATCGCCCCCCTGCCCTCTGCTACGGCTGCGAGACGGTGGCAAAGGATGCGTTGCCCTGGCCGTCGGTGGCGATGACGACGTTATCACCAGCGGATGACCGCTGGTAGGTCGCGGATCGTGCGCTCTGCGTCAGGATGGAGCCCTTGGAGACATCCTGCACGGACCAGGAGACGGAGCCCGAAGCGCCCGATACCGTAAACTGAGCCACATCCCCATTCCCCGAAAGGGTGACGGCGGAAGGAGCAACCGAAAACTGCTGGCTGGCGGATTGCGTTCCCGGCCGGTTTGCCGTAGAATCAATAGCGGAGGATCCCCCGTCAAAGTACGAATCGACATTCTCGTTATCGGGCTTACCCTCGCATCCACAAAACATCGAACATGCCACCATCAGCCCCGCCATCGCCGCCTGTATCATCCATTGCCGCATGATTATCCTCCGTTAGCTACCCGCCATTGATCGCACATTACACAAAGCTTTATTCGGTTGCAAGCAACAACCGGCGTAGAATCAACCAATAAATCGCATGATTCACCGCCAGACTGTACACCGATGCCACCACATCATCAATCACAATTCCAAGCCCCCCTTTTACCGCCTGAAGCTGGTTGGCTGGAGCGGGCTTGAAAATATCGAAGCAGCGGCAGGTTAGGAAGGCCATCAGCACCACCCACGGATTCCACGGCAACCCGATCATGCACAAGGGAAAGGTTAGGTATTCATCCGCTACGATGCGCCCGTCATCCTTCGTCCCGTAGTGCCGTTCGGCAGCACCGCAGATCGGAATGGCCACGACACTCAGCCCTGCGGCCAACGCCGCCTGCCACCCCCAGTAGCAACCGAGATTATCCCAGAAAAACCATACGATCGGCAAGGCTAGCAAGGTGCCGAAAGTGCCCGACGCAAAAGGGATCAGTCCCAGCCCCAGGCCGGTAGCAAGCATCACAGCCACGCGATTGATGATACGACTAATCCCCACGCTGCACCCCACGTTTCAAGCGTTTTAACTTTCCCGCATTGGCCACTTTCTGAACCGGCGACATGTGATCCACCAACAGGACCCCATTTAGATGATCATGTTCGTGCTGGACGGCCCGCGAAAGCAATCCCTTGGCCTCTACCGTTTGCGGATTGCCATCGACATCCATATAGGTTGCCCGGATCCGCTCCGCACGTTTCACATTGACATAGATCTCCGGAAAACTCAGGCATCCCTCCTGCCCCGTCTGTTGCCCCTCCATCTCGATGATGTCTGGATTGATCATCACCAGCGGCATCTTTACCCCGCAGGCATGCTCGATAGGAACATCGATGACACACACCGCCTCAGTCCGTCCGATCTGCTCGGCCGCCAGCCCGACACCATTCTCGGCATACATGGTGGCCAGCATATCCGACACCAGTCGGCGCACCGACGCATCGACCGCCGTTACCGGCTTGGCCTTGACCCGCAACGCCTCACATCCATACTTTACAATCGTACTCACAGCCCCTCCAAGTTCCAGACTACAGACGGCAGGCTGTAGACTTCATATCCGTAACATTAAGCCGATTACAACGCATCCAGCACCTCGCGCACCTTAGCCGCCAGCACCTCGCGCGCAAACGGTTTCTCCAGGAAATTGACATTGCCGTCGAGCATCCCCTTTGAGGCGATCACCTCAGCGGTATACCCCGAAATGTACAGGCAGCGCAAGGATGGACGCACCGCACAGAGCCGGATACTCAAATCCCGGCCATTCATACCGGGCATGACAATATCGGTAATCAACAGATCGATCCCCGCCTTGGCACGTGCCGCCAGCGCAAGGGCCTCCTCTGGGGATCCGGCCGACAGCACGTGATACCCCAAGGCCTTGAGGTACATCACGGCGGTCGTGCGCACCGCCGCCTCATCCTCAACGAACAGGATCGTTTCGTCCCCATTCAGGTTTTTCGCTTCGGCAACCGGCAAGGCGATCTCATGCCCCGCCTCCTCCTGCAGGGGTAGGTAGATGCGGAAGGTCGTACCGCGCCCGACCTCTGTATCGAGCTGGATGAACCCGTTATTCTGTTTGACAATGCCATAAACCGTCGCCAAGCCCATCCCGAACCCATCCCCAACTTCCTTCGTCGTAAAGAACGGTTCAAAGATGTGTCCACGCAACGCATGCGGGATACCGCAGCCGTTATCCCCCACGGAGACGACAATGAAACGACCTTTCACGGCCTCTGAATGCATGGCGCAGTAATCCGCATCGATCTCTGCACAGCCCGTCGTTATCGTGATCTTCCCTACCCCGGCAATCGCATCGCGGGCATTGATGCAGAGGTTCGTCAAGATCTGATCCATCTGCGAAGGATCCATGCAAACGACCGCCTGTGCCGCCCCGGGGATCCAGGTTAACTCGATGTCCTCGCCGATGATACGCCGGAGCATTTTCAATAGCCCCGCCGCCGCTTCATCGATCACCAGGCGACGCGGGGTAATCGTCTGCTTCCGCGCAAAGGCCAGAAGCTGGCGCGTCAGGTCCGCCGAACGCCGGGTCACCACGATGATCTCATCGAGCCACTCACGAACCGGATGCGCCGAGCCGACTTCATCCCGGCAGAGCTCGGCATAGCCCATGATACCCATCAGCAGGTTGTTGAAATCATGGGCGACACCGCCCGCCAGGCGCCCGATGGATTCGAGTTTCTGGGCTTCCACAAGTTGCGATCGCAGGCGTTCACGGGCATCTTCGCCCTGTTTGCGCTCGGTGATGTCTACAAGACTGCCAAGGAAGTGATCAGGAGCACCGTCCCCCTTGCGGATAAGGTTCGAGTCCAGGATGCCGTACACCGTATGGCCATCCTTATGGATAAACTGACGCTCCTCTCGGTAATGATCCGGCAAATCCGCCGATGGCCTCACCTTGGCTTCCGCCTCCGGGGATGCCGCCACGGTGATGTCTGATACGTGCCGACCGATGAGTTCCTGCTCCGTATAGCCCAGCATCTGGCAATAGGCCTCGTTAGCCTGTTCAATCCGGGAATCCAGAGAGATTCGGGCAATACCGACGGCGGTATGCTCATAGATCTGGCGGAAACGCGCCTCGCTACACTGCAAGTCCGCCGTCCTCACGGCGACCTGCCGTCGCAGCATCCAGTTCCACCCGAACAACCCCAGCACAAGCAGCGCTACCGGCAATGCTACCGCTGCCGCATAACGCAGGATACGTTGCAGGGGAATCCCGGACTCGGTGGCAACCCCCAACCACTTCGCCTCGATCCGACGATATTCCCCGGATTGCTCGACGGCTTTGAGTCCATCGGTCAACGCCGCCAGCAACACCCGATTACGATTGGCCACGGCAAAACAAAGTTCCGCAGACAGCAGCGGCGCTTGCCCCATGACCAAGCCATGCTCGGCATGATCTGCCGTCCAACGCAACGCCACCGCCCTGGAGACCAGCGCACAATCCTGAGCCCCCTGCGCCACGCTCCGCAAGGCATCCAACTGCGACTCGACCACGGTAAGTTCGGAATCCAGCCCGTGCTGCAGCGCAAAAGTATGGATCAAATCGCCATTCTGGACAACAATCCGCCTCCCTTTTAATTCCGACCAGGCGCTGGGGGCAGGCACGGTGCCTTTACGAACCACCCCGACGCAATGATTGATCGCATAGGCTGTGCTGAATGCAAATGATTTCTCGCGGTCTGCGGAAAAAAACATGCCCAGCACATCAATGTCACCCTGTTCCAACCCCTTGACCATATCCGCCCACTCCCCGAGGCGAATCCGGATGTCCAACCCGGACGCCGCACCCACCGCCCGGACCAGGTCAATGCTGAACCCGTCTGGTTTGCCCTGCGCATTGATAAACTCAAAGGGGGGATACGCCATATCCCCGCCAAAAACATACGTCCGCTTATCCGGGGGTACGGTGTGATCCCCGTGATGCAAACGATCCCCCGAACGGTCATCGTCATGCGCATTGGCAACCACCCCCCCCCCAAGCCACGGAACCAGCATCAGGAGCGGCAGAACGATGCGCCATGACAACGTGACAGTTAGTAATTTTGAAAGCATGGTCGCAGCATAGCCTTTAACCGTGTCGCAAGGCAAACCAGAAATTAAACCGGTTTACCGAATGCACAAAACAAACCCTAGACATCCCGACACCGGTTATAGTAAAGTCACCCCATCATTTTTCGATAAACAAAAACAATAACATTAGAACAAAGAACGTATAAAACCATGACACCACATGTCTCAATCATCGGCCTCGGTTATGTTGGACTCCCGCTTGCGGTTGAATTCGGAAAGCACTTCCCCGTCGTGGGCTTTGATATCAACGCGCGTCGCCTCGATGAACTGCGCACGGGCCAGGATCGTACACTTGAGGTTGATACCGACGGGTTGAAGGCCGCGACGCATCTCACGTTCAGCAACACCATCGAGGATCTTAAGAAGACCGATTTCTTCATCGTCACCGTGCCTACCCCGATCGACCGCTACAACCGGCCTGACCTCACGCCCTTGATCAAGGCCAGCGAGACCGTAGGGAAAGCCCTCAAACCGGGGGCCATCGTCATTTACGAGAGTACCGTGTACCCCGGATGCACGGAGGAGGATTGCGTGCCGGTTCTGGAGAAATTCAGCGGGCTGAAGTTCAATCAGGACTTCTATTGCGGTTACAGCCCCGAACGCATCAACCCGGGCGACAAGGTCCATACCGTCACCAAAATCCGCAAGATCACCTCAGGCTCCACGCCCGACGTGGCAGAGAAGGTCGATGCGCTCTATCGCACGATCATCACAGCAGGCACCTACAAGGCGCCGTCCATCAAGGTGGCCGAAGCGGCCAAGGTGATCGAGAATTCCCAGCGCGATGTCAACATCGCCTTCGTCAACGAATTGTCCCTGATCTTCGAGCGCATGGGGATCGACACGCAGGAGGTTCTGGAGGCCGCCGGGACCAAATGGAATTTCCTGCCCTTCCGCCCGGGACTGGTGGGCGGCCATTGCATCGGTGTCGACCCATACTACCTCACCCACAAGGCCGAATCCCTTGGCTACCACCCTGAAATCATCCTCGCCGGACGCCGTCTCAACGACAACATGGGCAGGCACGTCGCCAACCGGGTGGTCAAACTCATGATCCAGAAAGGCCACAAGATCCAAGGCGCCAACATCCTGGTGCTGGGAGTGACCTTCAAGGAGAATTGCCCGGACATCCGCAACAGCAAGGTCATCGACGTCATCCGCGAGTTGCAGGACTTCGGCTGCAACGTCAGTATCTACGATCCCTGGGCGGATGCCAATGACGTCCGACACGAGTATGGAATCGAACTGAGCCCCCGCCCTGACGGTGAATGCAAGGCGACCACCGATGCCGTGGTCCTGGCGGTGGCGCACGACCGCTTCCGTGAGCTTGACATGACTCGGTTCAGCAAGGACAACGTCGTCGTCTTCGACATCAAGGCGTTCCTCGCCAAGGCGTTGATTGACGGACGCTTGTAGATAGCGCCATCCCGATGAACAGCCCCTTCAGCGCACCACTCGAGCGGGCACTGGCTAACGCCTTGACGCGGGCCGGGCTTGACTTGGCAGACACTATTCTTGTCGTCGCCGTCTCGGGCGGTGCCGATTCCGTCGCCATGCTAAGGGGGCTATGCCACGTTGCAAAGGCCCGCGAGCTGCACCTGCGCGTGGCGCACTTCCATCATGGCATCCGTGCCGATGCCGACATGGATGCCGAGTTTGTCAGACAGCTCTGCCACGCATTCGATCTTCCCTTTTTCATCGGGGCCGGGCACGTCCCCGAAGCCGCTCGCGCGGCCCACCGATCCATCGAGATGCAAGCTCGCCTCATGCGCTATGCGTTTCTTAACGCCGTGGCGGATCAGCAACACGCCCAGGCCGTACTGACCGCACATACGCTCGACGACCAGGCGGAAACGCTCATGCTTAACCTTTGCCGCGGGGCGGGGCCAGCCGCCCTCGGCGGGATCCCGCCGGACACCACCATTCACGGCGTTCGCCTCGTACGTCCGCTGCTGCACGTCTCGCGACAAGACGTTGAGGATTATCTGCATGGATTGAAACAGACGTGGCGCGAGGATCTTTCAAACCAGAACACGGCGTATCGCCGCAACGCCGTCCGGCACCGAATCCTGCCATTGCTTCGCGATCTGCTTAACCCACACACGAACGAGGCCTTGTCACGGGCTGCCGAGTGCCTGCGAACCGACCATGAATGCCTGGACGAGCAGGTCACGGCAGCCCAGACATCTATTATTACGGATCAGCATGAGATCCGGCTCGCCCCCTACCGCCAGCAGCATCAGGCGATTCGTCGCCGACTTTTATCCCGCTGGCTGCGAAGCGCAGGAATCCCTGCGGAGCGGATCCGGTTTGAATGGCTGGCGCAGATCGATCACCTGGCGAACGCGGATTATGGTGGCGGCCGGATCCGGCTATGTTCAGGGATCGAAATCAGGCATGGTTACGACCACCTCGCCTATGCCGTGGATTCGCCTTCCCGAGCAATTCTTCCGGTGCGTATCAATATTCCAGGGACAACCAATCTGCCCGACTTCGGATGCCGGGTCGATGCCTGTTTCGACACCGGATTCACGCGGCACCCACGCTCAACACCAGGACAATTGCCAGCAGAGGTCCACCTGCATTACCCAGCCGAGACAGTCGATGCCATCATCGTCCGGTCGCGACGCCCAGGGGATCGGATTGAAATGCTGGGCATGGATGGTTCCAGGAAACTGCAGGATATCTTGACGGACGCCAAAATTCCAGCGGCCAACAGGTCACGCATTCCTGTGTTCGTCATGCAGCATAAAATCGTCTGGATTCCCGGTTGCCGCCCCGCCACGCATGGCGCGGTGCCGTCCATGACGGCACCTTCCCTGCATTTGCGGGTTATGCCCCTCGGTAGGCTGCAGGTGATGACAGGCAAGTGACTCCATTACACCGCTGACCGTGGAGGCGGTGCCAGTCACCGTGGGTTGCAGTCCATGGCCTATCAATGCCCGAGCCGTTGGCTGCCCCATGGTCAGGACGCAACGCTCTCGCAAGGGCTCCATACCCCACTGCGCCATCCACGCATCAACCGCCGAGACGCTGGCGAAAAAGACGTCATCAAACGGCGGCAGTTGCGCATGCTTAAGTTGGCGATTCTGGTACAACACCACATCGGCGACCTCGGCACCGGCACGCCGGAGCCCCTCAGCCAAGGCATCGCCAGCCTTGTCGGAACGAAGCCTTAGCACCTTGCGCCCGTTGACCACTGGGCGGGCGATGTCCAGGATCCCTCCCGCCGAAAAGTCAGCCTCAGGAACCAGGTCCGCACGCAGTCCGATCTGCTCCAGTGCCTGCCCCGTGCCATGCCCCGTGGCCATGATCTGCGGAACCTGGCGATAATCAACCTTCTCCTGCCGCAACGCCTGTTCAAAACAGCGCACCGCCGAGGGCGAGGTCAGGGCAACCCAGTCGAACTGCGCAATTCCGCGAACCATGACAGCGGCGTCCGGCAGCAGATCCAGCGCAATCAGGGGAAACCGGAGGGGACGCCCGCCACCATCGAGAACGGCTTGCACCGCCTTGGGCATGATCGACTCGCTACAGGTCAGCAGCACGCGACGGCCCAATAATGAGCCCCTCGCCCCGCCCTCCCCGTAACGGGCAATGTCGCCGACGATAAACAGGCCCGGCAGACGGCGCACCGCCTCATCCACCTGCGCCAGATCCACGGCCAGCATCGCCAGCGAGGAGCGCAAGACGAGTTCCTGCTCCGAGCCTGCCCCGAACACCAGCGCACAGGGCCGGTCAGGATCCATTCCGTCCGCCATCAGTGCCGTCGCCATGGCGGACGCGGAACCTACCGCCATATAGAAAATCACCGGTAGTGCGGCGCGAGAGGCAGCATCCACCGGCCCCTGCCCCCCCCCCTGAAGACGGGGAGTCATCACCGTGAACCCGCGGGCAACCCCGCGCCGCGTGAGCAGGATCCCCGTCTGCGCCGAGGCCGCCTGCATTGCACTGATACCAGGCAGGACACGGCTGGCCAGCCCCAGCGCATCCAGCGCATCAACCTCCTCGGCCAGGCGGCCGAAGATCGACGGATCGCCCCCCTTGAGCCGAACCACCCGGACGCCCCGACGCACGTGGTCGCACAACATCTGGTTGATTTCATCCTGCGATGAGCTGTGCTCACCCTCGCGTTTGCCGACGTAGATCGCCTTCGCTCCCGCTGGCAGATGACGAAGCACGGTCTCGTCCATCAGGGCATCGTAAAGACAAACATCAGCCACCGACAGGGCATCGATCGCGGCCTCCGTGATGTTGCCACGCCCGATCCCGGCCCCCGCAAAGGTGGCGGTTTTCATAAAGACGTTACGTATCGCCACGATCCGCTGATCCCCCCGGCGAAACGTAACCGCCAGCGCCCCCTGCGCTTCTGGCGGATCGAGTTCCGCCAGCGGAATCCATGCGGTAATCCGATCCTCAAGCCCGAGGCGCTGCAAGGCGACCCCGGCCATGATCAACAGGTCAAAATGCCCATCATCCAGTTGCCGGATCCGATCCTGGATCGTGCCGCGGACGGATTTGCAAATGGCCCCCGGGAAACGCTTACGGGCATAATCCGCCCGGCGGGCACTGCTCACGCCGATGACCGTGGGCTGCAACGTCCCGATTAACGCATCCCGACGATCACCGGCGTCCGGCATCCAGAACCAGTCGATACCATCGGCCAATGGATCAGGCAGATCCTTGGCACTGTGAACGGCCAGGTCGATATCCCCCTTGAGCAAGCCTTCATCCAACGTGCGGGTAAAAAAGTCGGCGGGGCTTTCACGTAGATCGGTCTGCAGATCCAAATCGCCCGGCGCAAAGACATCAAGCGTCTCAAAGCCAACGTGCGGCACCACGGTCTGCAACCGGGCCAGTACGGCTTGCGTCTGCCAATGCGCCAGGGGACTGCATCGGGTTCCAACCTTTAATTGAGCAGGGGAATCCGGAACAGGGGTATCGTTACGTTTTAGTGTCTCAAACATACCTTCATCATCTATGCAAAAAGCATGCCAGTTCAAGCACAATCCGATCAAAAGCGGAAAAGATCTGACATTGGTGATGATACCATCCTCCGCAAGCGAAGCAACCTCGTTGGCCGTGTGCTTCCCGAGCGGGCACGTTTGCCGAATCTTGCATCGCCCTCGCTGGGGCTGATCCTACGGTGCCAGCGTATCTGACGACTCAGCAGGCTCACCCCTGATGACCAGTCTGAGAAGTTGCTCGAAACGCAACATCACGCCCCCGTACGCCACGAGCAGATGAAATATCCCTGTGATAATCCATATTTTTTGCAACAATCTGCTTGTCTGGAAAGGACAATGCCTGCTAGTCTCGGCAGAGTACTTCAAAGGAGCAGAATATGCCGCAGAAAAACTGGATCGCCGTCCTCGATTTTGGTTCCCAGGTCACGCAATTGATCGCCCGTCGCATTCGCGAGCAAAAAGTGTACTGCGAGATCCTACGGTTCGATACCCCCGCAGCCACGCTGAAGGCACGCGCCCCCAAAGGAATTATCCTTTCCGGAGGCCCGTGCAGCGTGCCTGACGCGGGTTCACCAGCATGTGATCCGGCACTTTTCGACACCGGGATCCCGATCCTTGGCATTTGTTACGGTATGCAACTGACCGCGCACCTGCTTGGCGGCAAGGTTCACGCCAGCGCCAAGCGTGAATATGGCAAGGCCATGATGCGCATCACAACCCCGGACAGCCCCCTTTTCACAGGGCTCGACAGCACCCTGCAAGTGTGGATGAGCCATGGCGACAAGGTCGAGAAACTGCCCGATGGATTTTCTGTCACCGCCGACTCCGAGAACTGCGCCTTTGCCGCGATGCAGAACCCTCAGAAGAAGATTTACGGGGTTCAATTCCATCCTGAGGTTATCCATACCCCGCAGGGGGCGGAAATGCTATGGAATTTCGCCTACACCATCTGTGGTTGCGAGGCGGATTGGGAAATGACCTCCTTTATTGAACATACCGTGGCCTCCGTCCGCCAGCGCGTGGGCGACAAGCAGGTGCTTCTAGGGCTGAGCGGCGGCGTGGATTCCTCGGTCGTGGCCGCCCTGCTGCACAAGGCTATCGGCAAGCAACTGCATTGCGTGTTCGTGGACAATGGATTGCTCAGGCTCAATGAAGTTCATGATGTGGAAACCCTTTTTGGCAACGCGTTCGGGATCGACCTGCATGTTGCCCGTGCGGGGGACACGTTCCTTGCCGCGCTGCATGGCGTGACGGATCCCGAGACCAAGCGCAAGATCATCGGCAAGGTGTTCATCGACACGTTTGCCGAGAAGGCGCGCCAGATCGGCCCCGTGGACTTCCTGGCACAAGGCACACTCTATCCCGACGTGATCGAGTCCATATCCCCGATCGGGGGCCCCTCCGCCACGATCAAGTCACACCATAACGTCGGGGGGCTGCCAGCCGACCTGAAGTTCGCTCTGATCGAGCCGCTGCGCGAGTTGTTCAAGGACGAGNNGACATGGTGATGGACATGTTTGTCGGCAAACTGCACGCCAAGGTGATTCGTGTTGATGCCGCCGAGCAGTTTTTGGGGCACCTGGCGGGTGTCAGTGACCCGGAAGCCAAGCGCAAGATCATCGGGCGCGAGTTTGTTGAGGTTTTTAAGGCTCAAGCCCTTGCGCTGACTGCGTTAAGTGCTATAAAGAATGAAGCGGAAGAAGGTCGTACGGACAAAGGCGCAGAAGCAAGTCGCACCGTCAAAGGCGCGACGTGGCTGGCCCAGGGCACCATTTACCCGGATGTGATTGAGTCAGGCGGCGCAAAAACCAAAAAAGCCGTGGTGATCAAG
This sequence comes from Verrucomicrobia bacterium UBA6015, assembly GCA_002428045.1. Taxonomy (GTDB): domain Bacteria; phylum Verrucomicrobiota; class Kiritimatiellia; order UBA8416; family UBA8416; genus UBA8416. The sequence continues at coordinate 6,568 of DIZZ01000099.1, read as the reverse complement.
AGCCATCACAATGTTGGCGGTTTGCCCGAGCAACTGGGTCTTAAGCTGCTGGAGCCGTTGCGCGAGTTGTTCAAGGACGAGGTACGCGAGGTAGGTCGTGCGTTGGGTCTTCCAGGCTACGTCGTTGACCGGCAACCCTTCCCCGGCCCGGGGCTGGCTGTGCGCATCATCGGTGCCATCACCGCCGAGCGGCTGAGGATCCTGCGCGAGGCCGATTTGCGGGTCCGCGAGGAGATCATGAAGATGGAGAACCATCTGGACGTCTGGCAGTATTTCGCCGTGTTGCTCCCGATCCAGTCGGTCGGGGTCATGGGCGACGACCGGACCTACGAGCATGTGATCGCCGTGCGTGCCGTGGAAAGTCGCGACGGAATGACCGCCGACTGGTACAAGCTCCCCTATGCCGTCATGGACAGCATTTCCAACCGTATCATCAACGAGGTGAAGGGCGTCAACCGTGTCGTCTACGATATCAGCTCCAAACCGCCATCGACCATCGAATGGGAATAACGGCTAGCCAATTTAACTAAAGTCAAACGAACCAAATCAAAACAGAGGGTGATTCAAATGAAAGTGCTAGTCCTGAATGCAGGCAGTTCCTCCATGAAATTCCAATTCTTCACGATGGGCAAGGAGAAGGTCCTGGCCAAGGGCGTCGTGGAGCGCGTCGGCACGGCAACGCCGGGGCTGGTGTACCGGCGGCATGACGGCGTCAAGTTTGAATCGCAGCCAGCCATTACCGATCACGTCGGTGCCCTGAAAAGCATCTGCGACTGCCTGCTTGATCCCGAGATTGGCGTCATCAGCAGCCTCAGCGAAGTGCAGGCCGTCGGGCACCGCGTCGTACATGGTGGCGAGCAGGTCTCGAAGCCCACGCTGGTGACGACACTACTGAAGAAGATCATCCGCGACTGCTTCCCTTTGGCACCCCTACACAATCCGGCCAACTACGCTGGCATCGAGGCCTGCGAAAGCCTATTCCCAGGCACGCCGAACGTGGCCGTATTCGATACCGCCTTCCACCAATCGATGCCGCCGGAATCATATCTGTACGCCATTCCCTACGAGCTTTACACCAAGTACGCCATCCGGCGGTATGGCTTCCACGGCACGTCGCACAATTTTGTCGCCAAGGCCGCTGGCAACATGCTGGGGACCCCGTATGACCGGCTCAACCTGATCACCTGCCACCTCGGCAACGGATGCAGTATCGCCGCGATCGACCATGGCGTGGTGGTTGACACCTCCATGGGGATGACACCGCTTGAAGGGCTGATGATGGGTACCCGCGCCGGCGATATCGATCCGGCTGTTATTCTACGCCTTATTGAACTGGGCAAGACCCCTGGTGAAATCGACAAGATGCTCAACAAGGAAAGCGGACTCCTTGGTGTGGCGGGTATTGGCAGCTTCGATATGCGCGACATCATTGCGGCCGAACTCAAAGGCGATCAGCAGGCATTGCGGGCACGGCGCATGTTCACCAGCCGGGTCGTCAAGTATATCGGTGCCTACTATGCACTGCTCGGCGGTGCCGATGCGATCGTCTTCTGCGGCGGTATTGGCGAGTGGAGTCTCTACGCACGCGCCAAGATTGTCCGCAAACTGAGCTGCCTCGGTGTCGAGTTGGATGAGGCTGCCAACGAGCGCGCGGCGGGGATCAGGGACGTCATCTCCACAGCCAACAGCAGTTGCAAGGTGCTGGTGATACCCACCGACGAGGAGCTGATGATTGCCCGCAGCGTGGTCACCACACTCACCCACCCTGAACCGGAAATCGAGAACGATACAGAATCCTGAAAACGAATAGATTAGGAGTAAAATTATGTACGCAATTGACCTGTTTGTCGCCAAGGCCCGGACCGCAAAGAAAACACTGATACTCCCGGAAGGACATGACCCCCGCGTGGTCACCGCCGCCAACAAGGTGATCGAGAATGGCGTTGCCGCCTCCGTCATCGTGCTCGGCACGGAAGCGGAGCTCTCCGCCTCGTGCCAGAAGGCGGGAATCCGCGATCGCCTGTTCACCAGCCTTGACCATTTGAAGTCAGACCTGTTTGAACCCTATGCGCAGCAGTTTGCCGAGCTCCGTAAGAAGAAGGGCATCACCCTGGATGAAGCCCGTGTGGCCGTCAAGGACCGGGTCTTCTTCGGCAGCCTGATGACCCGTAATGGCTTGACCGACGGATTGGTCGCGGGCAGTATCGCCTCGACCCCCGATATGCTGCGGGCAGCGTTCACCTGCATCGGTACAGCCGCAGGGATCAAGATCGCCAGTAGTTGCTTTGTGATGGATCTGGCCACCCCCGCCCCGGCCGGGGATCGCGTGCTCTTGTACGCCGATTGCGGCGTTAACCCGGACCCGACCGCCGATGAGCTGGTGGATATCGCGTATGCCACCGCCAGCACGTATCGGTCGCTCCTCGGCCAACGCCCGAAAGTAGCGTTCCTGTCATTCTCCACGGCAGGCAGCGCCAAGCATCCTCGCCTGGAAAAGATTGTCGAGGCCACCGCCAAGTTCAAGGCGCGGATCAAAGCCGAGAATCTCGACATCAGCGCCGATGGCGAAATGCAGGCGGATGCCGCCCTGGTGGCCGACGTCGCCCGCTCGAAAGCGCCAGGCAGTCAGATTGCCGGTGATGCCAATGTCCTGATATTCCCTGATTTGAATGCTGGCAACATCGCCTACAAGCTGACCCAGCGGTTGGCGGGGGCAGGTGCCTACGGCCCCATCCTGCAGGGCCTGGCCAAGCCGATCAACGACCTCTCGCGCGGCTGTTCGTCCGACGATATCTTCGGCGTCGCCGCCATCACGGCCTGCCAAGCGATCGGCTGATCCGCCCCGCCGTATGTATCCGGAGCATCTTGCTCCGGGGTCACGTCAGAACAGGTCGAGCTGGCCTTTTGCAGCCGGAGCAGGGACGGGATCCGCAGCGGGAAATGCCACAGGGACAACCTCCGTTTTTCCATTCCCTCCGAGTAGGGTCAGGAACGCGGCTTCGTCAATGACGGCGACACCCAGTTCCTGCGCCTTCTCCGTTTTGCGGGCCCCGGTATTGGCACCTGCCACCAGATACGTGGTGTTGCCCGATACCGCCGCCATGACATTGCCACCCCGTGCACGAATGGCATCGGACGCCGCATCCCGGCTCATTGAACCCAGTGTGCCGGTCAGGACGAAGCTCTGCCCTTGCAGCGAACGGTTCATCACCACCGGTGCAGCAGACGTCCCCGTAATCAACAGCGCCTCCAGCTCACCCAGCACCTGGCACCCACGGTCGGTGGCAAAGAACGTGACCACCCGCTGCGCGGCATCCTGCTTGATCACCGTCAGCAGCTTGATCTGGCGGATCCCGTCGCGCCCTTCCTTGACCTCCCGCTTCTCGATCTGGCCGACGGCCTCAAGGCGTGCGCCAATCGCCAGTATCCGCTCATGCAGGGCATTGAGCTCGTCACGCCGCCGGGCAAACTCGGCATCATCAACCGGCGCATTGCTGCGTGAACGCGGATTGATCTGCTGGGCCTGCTGCTGAAGGATGCCCACTTCAAGGATATCCTTGAGGATCGGCGAATTAGCGATATGACTGATCGAGGTATGCGCCTGTGCGATCTGCATCGCCACGGTTTTGCCGACATCTGGAATACCCAGCCCGTGCAGCCAGCGCTCAAGCGGCAGCGTCCGTGCCCGCTGCAGTGCCTCGATCACCTTTGTCGCATTCTTTTCACCGAAAAGGCGGGGTGCCTCCACCGTGCCCAGATTAAGTGCACCGAGGTCAGGGACCTGCAGATTGAACAGGTCAAACGGGCTTTTGGCCAACCCGGCTTCCACCAGTTTTTCGGCCACCGCATCGCCGAGCGACTCGATATCTAGACAGGCCCGCGAGGCAAAATGTAAGATCCAGCGTACAGCCTGGGCCGGACACTGTAGATTCTCACAGCGGACGGCCACCTCCCCTTCCCGCTGACTGACACCGCCGCCACAGGCCGGACAGGTGTCGGGCATACGGAAGGGTGTGCTTTGCGCAGTGCGCTTGTCCATGATCACCTCGACCACGGCAGGGATAACCTCGCCAGCCTTTTCGATCAGCACATGATCCCCGATGCGGATATCCTTGCGGGCGATTTCCTCGGCATTGTGCAGCGTGGCACGGCGGATCTCCGACCCGGCGACGGCAACCGCCTTCAATTCGGCCACTGGCGTAAGGACACCGGTACGTCCGACCTGCACGGTGATATCCTCGACCACGGTCTCCGCCTGTTCAGCGGGGTATTTGTAGGCACGTGCCCAGCGCGGGCTTTTGGCGGTGACGCCCAGCGGCTCGTAGAGCTCGCGCTCATTCACCTTGATAACGGCACCGTCGATCTCGAAGGCGAAGTCATGCCGCTGCTGGTTGAGCAGGTCGATCGCAGCCAGCACCTCGGCAGGATTGACACAGGTCCAGGAACGTGGCACGGTCGGCACCCCGTACTCACGCAAACGGTCAATCAACTCAACGTGGGTCTTGAAGACAACGCCATCCAGTGCACCGGAGCCATACAGGATGGCATCCAGCGGACGGGCCGCGACCACCTTGGGATCAAGCTGCTTGAGCGATCCCGCCGCCGCATTGCGCGGGTTCTTGAAGGGCTGCAGCCCCTCCTCGGTTTGCTGCCGTGTGAGCTTCAGGAACCCTGCCTTAGTCATGAATACCTCGCCCCGCAGCTCCAGCACGGGAATGAACTCGGCGGCGGCAATATGCAGGGGAATGGAGCGGATCGTCCTCACATTGGCCGTGACGTCGTCCCCTTCGGTGCCACTCCCGCGCGTGGATGCCTGAATGAGATGCCCGTGCTCATAACGGAGGGTGAAGGCCAGTCCGTCGATCTTAGGTTCAACAACGTATGTAAACCGGGAATGCCCCAGCAGCTTTTCCAGGGAGACCATCCAGTCGGAGATCTCGCCACGGCTGTAGGTGTTGTCCAGACTCATCATGGGCACGCGATGCCGGACCTTGGTAAACCCGGTTAATGGTTCACCGCCGACACGCTGCGTCGGCGACGTTGCCGAGGCGAATTGCGGATACTTCGCTTCCAGATCGCACAGTTCCCTGTACAGGGCGTCATAGGCAAAATCACTGATTTCGGGTGCATTTTGCTGATAATACAGCCGATTATGATATTCAATAAGCCGCCGCAATTCATTCATCCGATGTTCATCGCCAATCATTTCCACCGCTCCTCCCTGGCCCAAACCATCCGCATTCAAGGCGTCCATACAATCATCACCAGCAAGCACGGAAGCATACAACATTGCCCCGCCACAACCCAGCACCATTATCTTCAAAATATAAGACCGCATAGTAAGATCAACTTTTATCTGAATATTTCACACCTTTCAACTACATATTGAACTACCGCAAATATATCGCGCTAATATTACATTGAACTCATTGCGGTGATGTGATAAACGATATTTATGAATATAGAAAAACCTGATCCGAATGCCGTCGGGCGCCGGCTTCGCACGCTGCGTCGCCAGTGCAACATGACCCAGGCGGCCTTGGCAGCACGGGTGGGGATTGGCACGGGACCGCTCAACACGCTGGAGAACGGTCACCACCTGCCTTCCCTGCCGGTGCTGTGCCAACTTGCCCAGATGCTGGATGTCGATGTCAACCAGATCCTGTTCGACCCGATCGCGGGCGGCATGGTTCGGGAAACGCCGCCCCAGTATGGCAGCCAAGTCCGGAACGAGAGTACCTTTTCCGCCGAGGCCTCGCGATACGATGCCATCAACAGCCGGATCATCCGCTTCGAGCCCTGCAAGAAGGCGCTTGCAAAAGAAACCGTCCGCCAGCTTGACCAGGTCATGAACGCCTTCCTGGCCCTGGAGGACATCTGCGAGGTGCAGAAGCATCCAACGATCCCCTTGAAACTCAAGTTGCCGACCACCGAGATCGGACTGCAACGGTTCACGTCACGGGTACGCAGCCTGCTCGGCATCAGCGATGCCGTCATCTTCGACTATCTTGAGCTCTTCGAGAATGCCGGACTCCGCGTTGTTTTCCTGCCCATGCCGGAGGGGGTCGAGAGCGTTTCCTGTTACGATCGCCAATGCGAGAACGCCTTCTTCTTCATCGCGACCGGTCACAGTGCCGAGCGGCAGTTATTCCGGCTGTGCTACGAGCTGGGGCGGATCTACCTGCACAACGGCGGGATGGCAAGCGGGGGAAAGATTGGCTCCCTCGACGCGGACCATGCGGCCCGGCGCTTCGCGGCGCTGTTCCTGATGCCGGAGGAAGCCGTGGCCACGACGGTGCGCCAGGTGGGGTTTGGTCCGGGGCAATGGACCTGGGAGATGCTCCTGCGACTCAAGCACCGCTTCGGCGTCTCGGCCGAGGCCTTCCTCTACCGCCTGGGCGAGCTCGACCTCATCGACTCGCCCCGGCTAAAGACGCTCAAGGAGCAGATCCACTCCCACTACCAGACCCACGCAAACACAGAACCGGACAGCACGCGCCGGGTACTCACCACCAACGGACGCCTGGGCGACCTGCTCCTGGCCGCCGAGCGCAGGCAAAGTGGAGAA
>DIZZ01000215.1 GCA_002428045.1 Verrucomicrobia bacterium UBA6015 | reverse complement strand
ACCCAGGCACCGAGACACGCCACGCCAGCGAGCACCATCTGGCGGCGGAAGCGCTGCGCCTCCTCGGCACCCCGCCAGACGACAGGCGTCAGATCCAGCAACCGGGGGGTACCGAGTGAGCGGCTGGCGACCCCGCTGAGGGCACTGGCCAGCACGTCGAGCGAGCGCTCGCGCACCCCGCCCGGAAAGCGCGTCTGCAACGCCGCCGACAAGGCTTCAATCCCCGATTCCTGACGACTCCAGAGCGTCAGCGTGGCCTGCCGTACCTTTCCCCGCTCCGCCTCGATCCCGATAATCAGATGGGCAAGCTCCTGCACCAGATCTGCGGCCATGTCGGGTTCAAGCGCTGGCGGAATCTCACCCAGCCCACTCAACGACACGAGCACCCCGGCATCGTGAATAATCACCGACAACGCCCCATCCTCGACGATGACCAGGGTTTCACGCCCCTCGGACTCAAGCTGCCCGGCATCCACCAAGGTCTGCCAACGCCCCAGCAGCAAGGCATCCACTCGCGTGATCTTTGTACCCTTCGGCGCACACCGTTTACCAAGCGGGTTGACAACCGCACTGCGGGCCACCGCCGCCAACACACGCACACCATGACTGTCCTGCTGCAGGATCTCATGCGAAACGACCATCTGATCGAGAGGGAACGGCGAGAACTTATCGATCTGCAAATCCACCATGGAGGCGATTTCAGACGCCTCCGCGACCGGGAAATCCAGAACCCGCATAACGACCGAATGCGGCGGCAAGGCCAGGACGATAGCCCCCTTCGGCAGCGGCTTATCGCCAGCGCCGGGCACAGCACTGCCATCGAGGGACCACCGGCCATCCTCGACCGTTGTCCCAGCCCGTCCGCGACGGACAATCGACCACACCACCTGCCCGGCTGGCTGCTCCGTCACGGCCACAGTTATATCACGACTCGCCATCTCACTCCACGATCGACCAACAGCGAAAGAGCCTTCAATCATCCTCTCGCCAACGCAAAACCCGCATTCTCCCATCCGTAAAACGTACAATACACCAAATCGTCCGCAAAACACCATTTAAATCACCCGTGCTGGTAATCCTGAATTCCGTCGACGTGGTGGTCAACAACTCCCTTGCCGCCGCCGGAAAATCAGGGATCAGGGCCAGCATTTCGTTGGGATCCTTGAACCCGCTGCGATCTTTTCCGGCCTCGTCAACCCTAGCTTGCCGCTGACTGACGATCGCCTGGGCCATTTCCGCATCCACCTCGGGCAGGGTTTGCAGCACCCGTTCGGACGCTGCATTGATGTTGACTTTCCCATCGCCATAGGTCGTCAGCAGATCCCAGATCCCGGCAATCGCGGTATCTTCACCTTCAAACCGTCCGCCGGTGGGCATCATACCCCCATCCAGGACGACCGGGGAAAAACCCTTGATCAGGCTCAACTCCCCGGCCGTGTCCAGAGGCCCGTTCTTGGACCGGTAGGGTTTGTCAAGATTGGCATAGTAATCGTCGGTCTCGGCACCATCCGGGCGGGATGCATCATCGATGTCCGTCCAGTCATAAAAACTATCGATCAGCGTGGGCCACATTTCTTCGGGAATCCCGCCCATATCCAGGATCCGCTCCCATGTCTCGTCGTTGACTGGCGTCTGTTCAATCAACTTGTTGACGTTGCGACGGGCCGGCTCCGGCGTGATCGACAAGCGGATCAGCCCCACCCCCACCCCATGATCCGCCAGATCATGCACCAGGTCAACCGTTCCACCCTCCGCCAGTTTATAGGCGGTCTCGTACCACTGATCCGTCTCCGCCAGGGACGGATCGCGCTCCGTGCCAAGCATTTTCTGGCTCTTGAAGACCAGTAATTCGGCCAGGTCAAGCCCGGAACGAGCCAGATATTCGGCTTTTGTACGATCCCGATAAAAACCGGTCAACCGGATCTCGATGTGGGCTTCAAAGGCAAAGGAGGCGACCATCATCGACAAGAGCCCCAGCACCCAGAGCACAAGAATCAACGCGGAGCCGCTTTTTCTGCCAACGCCTCCTACCTCGCCAGCCCTGCGATCATGATTTGTTACGGATGTTATGGATTCCATATCACCTCGGCAACGCGCAAGCCCAGCACCCGTTTTAACTCAACCGGCGGTTCCCCGTCCTTGATCGGCTGGATGTATAGCGTGATCTCAACCATGGACGGAATTTTGTTGGTTTCGATCCATTCGTCCAGCCAGTTAATCTTACCGTTGCCATCCAGTTCATACGCTGCCCGGCAGTTGAACCCTTTCACACGACTAGACAAGAAAACAGGATCGAGACTGTCGGGGTCGAAATCGTCGGGCTGCCCATTGATCTGCCAGGACGTCACCGCTGCAGAGCGGCGGCCCTCCTCATCATCGGCCAGGAAGAAACGCACGCGGTGGGGAGAGCCAGCGTAGGACTGGTCGCGCCCCACCAACGCCCCCCCGAGCTTTACCCAACTGATCTCGTCGGTCGCCTCCGGGCCGTCGCCGTTATTGGTGTGTTGAAAACCGCAATCCGGCTGTTCACCCCCCTCTCGGTAGTAGGCGGAGCGCAATCCCATCACCAGTTGGTTGACCACGAAATCCCCGTGATGCAGCCGGTCGCATAGGGTCACCCCGCGCTGCCAGGCGCTGGTGGCCGCCGAGAACGTCATGAAGGTCACGGTCGAGACCAGCGACAGGATCGTCACCGAGAGCAGCACCTCCAGCAAGGTAAACCCGGCGGACGGCAATCGCCTGCCGCTACGGGAAGCCCCTTTTAATCCTGTCTGAATAATAATCAATCCTACCCCTATTTCCTATAGACCAGGTATCGCGGAATCGATTCCACCTGCTCGCTTCCTCGCCCCTGCCAGGAGAGTTTAGTGGTCAGGATCAGCAGGCGGACCTCGTTATTATCGCTGTCTTCGTCAGGATCCTCCATGATCCGCTCATACATGATGCCGTCGTACTCCTGCGGATCGACCGCATAATCCTCTGGCGGTGTCCCGGCCTTCATCAACAAAGGGAACTCGACCTCGCCAGCACTCAGAGCCCACATCGCCTTATGGTAGTTCTCCGAAATCTTCATCACCGCCAGGCAACGTGAGATGGCAGTCAGCATGATGACCAACCCCAGGCTCATAATCGAAATGGCGAGGAGCACCTCGATCAGTGTCAACCCGGATCGGCATTTCTTGAAATCAATGACCACGGGCCACCTCCGCCGACGCCAAGGCATCGACCCGGATGGTCATCCCGGCGTCCTGCGCATCCTTCAACTGGATCCGGTAGGGCGTACAACGACCATTGGATTGATAGACAATCGCCGCTGCCCCCGGATCCTCCCCACCCTCATGCCCCTGGATGTGAACCGCCGCGATCGTGACCTGGTCCAGCGTCCGTTCCAGACGGATACTCATGCCGGGCCCGGACGGCGTCGAGGCAGTCGCAGTGGGTTCTGGCTGCTCGCGTTCATCCGCCACCGGCAACGCCACCGCATTCGTCGCCGCATTTGTCGAGGGGATGGCGTTTGCCGCATCAATCAGGATGCCGCTGCCACCGACTTCGAAACGAAGCGTAACGGCCCGCTGATGCAGGACCGCCATGCTGCGGGCATAGCGCCCGGCTGCCACCACCGTACGTCCCGCCATGCGCAGTCGGTTACCCTGCATCGAGCGGACATACTCAGGCACGGCCACGGCCGTGATGACGCCGATGATCACCATCACCAGCAACAGCTCGATCAAGGTAAATCCAGAAAACCTGCGCATTAATCATCCTCTCCAACGAGACCGTAGAATAGTACACCCAACGGCCCCGTGCCAATGACATTACCAACTGGTGATGTCATCCTCAGTACCCATCTGCGTATCCTTGGCCGCCGAAACGATTTTGTAGCTGTTGCCCTCCAGCCGGTAGCTCAGGGGCGTGCCCCAGGAATCCTGCAGCGCCGCCTCGCCGCCACGGACATAAGGGCCATTCCAGTTCTGCTCACCAGAGCTGGTGAGCAGATTCTGTAGCGAGGACGGATAGCGCCCCGTATCGAGCTGGTAAACATCGATCTGTGTGGCGATCGCGGCAATACTCGTACGCGTCGCCTTGATCCGCGCGTTATCGCCATGATTGCCGAAATTACCCACAACCACCGCCGCCAGGATCCCCAGGATCGCGACCACCAGCAGCACCTCGATCAACGTAAACCCGGAACGTCCCCCACAACTGACATTTCCTACCTGCATGCGCATATCCACCTCCTACGTTTGTTAATACACCAATCCACACGTCTTTCTATCATACCGCATATCGCCGAGCGGTGCAAATCCCGTTTTAGTGAAACCGCATTACTGGCAGAATCCGTTTTACATTGCCGCCTTGTGTGCTAGGATTCGAACTCGGTCAAGCATTTTGCGAGCAACCGATGAACGAAAGATCTTATCATGTCCCTGCCCTTGGTCGAGCGTGTGTCTGCACGGCGGTTCTTCCTTTATCGCCGTACCCTGCGGCGGATCGGGCAGCCTGCGGCGCGTGATTCCGAAGAAGACCTGATCCGACTGTTGCTCTGCCCCCGGAGCGCCTTCGCCGCGCGGACCCGGCGAATCCCGGTCGTGGTGCGTGATTCTGGCGGCCGCGCGCTGGCCACCGCCGTCTGGATGGTTGCCGAGGGCTTGCCGGATACGCTGCAGATCGCATTCCTGGACTTGGCCCCCGAGGGCGGCCAGCAGGCGCTGTCCATTCTGCTGGATGCCAGCCGGCAGCATGCCGCCAGCCTGGGTTTGCCGCAAATCGTGATCGGATTAAACGGGCATGTGAACAATGGCTTCGGCTTTGCCACGAAGGACGCTGGTCAGCCCTGTTTCGGGGTGCCCTCGAATCCAGCCTATTATGCCGACTGGCTCCGTCCACATGTCGATCACATACAGAAGATGACGTCCTATGCCTATGACGTGGGCGCATTCTCGTTCGGCCGACATGCACGCGTGTTGCCGGGCTTGTTCCGGCGCTATCGTTTCCGAGCTGCCGATTTCAGTGATATTCGACGCGAGATCGCCTGTTATACGGCATTGAATAATGCCTGTTTTGAAGGCCACCCGTTTTATTTCACGCGGACACCGGCCGAGGATTATGAGCTGTTCCACTCCTTCCGGCTGTTCCTTAAACCGGAGCATTTCATAGTGGCGATGGATGGGGATCGTCCGGTGGGCTTCCTGCTCTGGTATCCGGATTTTGATGCGCTGGTTCCCCCGGGTGGAAGACTGGGGCTGGGGGCGCTCTGGCGCTACCGGATCCGGCATCAACCCATCCGTCGTTGCAAGATTGCCGAGATTGGTGTGGTTCCCTCGCATCAGCACCGGGGAGTGGCCCTGGGGATGATGGCGGAATGCTTCGCACGGATTCGTGATCGCTTTGCCATTTGCGAGACCGGGTGGATCCTTGATGAGAATGAGCAATCCCTGAGCCTGAATACCCGCTGGTTGGATGCCCCCGCGCATACGTATGAAGCCTATGTCATCGGGAGCCGAGTCAGGTGACAATACTCCGTTCATACTCAACGGCTGCCGAGCTCCCGGCGGCGTGGAATGGGATTGCTGCGGGGAATCCCTTCCTGCAGCGGGATTCGTTGAATATCCTGGAGGATGTCAATCCTTGTGGTCAGCGCTATTACCTCGCAGGCGAAGGAACGGAGGGCTCAATCGCGGTCACCTACCGGCACAAGCTCAATGTGCTGACCTTCTGGAGGTCACAGGGAATACGGATACCGGTCACCGTGATTGGGTGCCCGCTCTCGGTCGGGGAGCCAGGCTATGTGTTTGGGGATGCGGCCAGTGGTATGGCACTACGCCACCATCTGGCAACCCTGGCTGGCATCACACTGGTGCTCAATGCCGAGGCGGGGGCCTCTTGGCCGGGCTGGAACGATGGCCTGACATTGCCCGGTTGTCGACTCGTGCTGCCTGCCGATGGAGGCATGTCCACATGGCTTGCGTCGTTCCGGAGTTCCTACCGGCGCCGGATTCGCCAGGCACAATCGCGATGGGAGGGCGTGGCGGCTAGCCGCCTGCTTCCCTCTGAATTCGGCCTGGATTACTATGCCCTATACCGATCGGTATGGCAGCGTTCCGCCTTTCAGCTCGAATGCCAGCCGGTCGATTTTTTCCAGCGCTTTCCCGCACGGATCACCGGGTTCAAGATGCAGGGGCACGCCTTGGGATTCATCCAGACGGTGCGGGATGGCGGCACCTTGTACTTTTTGTTCGGCGGCATGGATTATGCCTTGCGCGACCGGTATGATGTGTATTGGAACCTTCTGCTCGCCGTGATTGCCGAGGCGTTTGAAGAAGGCTGCCACACGGTGGAACTGGGGCAGACGGCGGAACTCGCGAAGCAACGGCTCGGAGGACAGTTGGTGGCGCGTCATTTGCATGCCCGGCATGCGAACAAGGCGGTTAACAAAGGATTACGGATGGCGGCACGGTGCTTGTCGTATCGCCCCCCTGAAGGAGGTGTCCATGTCTTCAGGCGTTGATGTGCTGCTGGTACGGCCACACCACGATCAGGGACTATCCCTGTTGGCGGGGATCTGTTGCGAGCCGCTGGAACTGGAACAGTTGGCGGCGGTAGCAGGAGCGGAAGGTTGCCGTTGGGCAATCTATGATCCCCTGGTGGATCGTCGATCCCTGCGGCGCGTCCTCAGACACACCGAACCGAAGCTTGTGGCGATTACTGGGTATCATCCGATGCGCCTCGTGATGATTGATCTGGCCCGGCGAATCCACAACCTATCGCCTGCCGTGGTGCTGGTGGCTGGCGGCGTGGATGTCGCGCTTGATCCCGAAGCCTATACGCAGAGCGATTTCGATGTGCTGGTCCATCATGGCGGCGCGGTGACCTTTCAGGTTTTACTGGCGCAATGGCGACGCACCGGGCAGGTGGCCAAGGTACCGGGCACCCTGCATCGCCCCCGCGATGGGGGCTGGATCCGACAGGCACCGCAGGCGGTCGACAGCACCACGCTGCCACCGCCGGATCGCTCGCATTTCCTGAACCATCGGTCGCAGTTCAATTATCTGGATTATGGCCCGGTGGCGTTGCTGAAATCAGCGTATGGCTGTCCGTACGATTGTCGATTCTGCTGCTGCAAGCTGCTGAACGATGGCCATTATGCAGCCCGCCCGGTACTCGCCGTGGTGGCAGAACTGGAAGGTCTACCTGCCGAGACGGTCTGGATTGTCGACGATACCTTTCTGGCCGATATGGCACGGGTCAATGTGCTAGCGGCTGAAATCGAACGTCGCGGCATCCGCAAGCAACTGATTATCTATGCCCGCGCCGGAGAGGTGGTCCGGGCAGCAGCATCGCTGTCACGGCTAAAGCAGATGGGGATCGTGGAAATCATTGTCGGGCTTGAGGCGGTTGATCCGGAACGACTGGCGGCGTACAAGAAGCAGTGCTCAGCGGATGATAATGCACGCTGTATCGCCCTGCTGCGGGATGCAGGGATCCGGTGCATCGGTCTTTTCATGATTGAGCCCGATGCCACGGTGGCGGAATTCCGCCAGTTGCGTGAATGGATACGCGAAAACCGCCTGGACGTCTTTTCGATGTCGATTTTCAGTCCGTTCCCCGGCACCGATGATTTCTCCCAGTATCGCCACCGGATATGCACAGACAACCCGCGCCACTGGGATCTGCGCCATCTGGTGATGCGGCCGACACACATGGGACGGCTGGCTTTCTACTGGCGGTTTTATGCAGTAAGCGCGGGCATCCTGCGCAACCGTGCCTTCGTTTGGCGTGTGTTGTCCCGCCGCTTCAACCAGAGGAGGCGTCCTCATGCCTAAGCAGATCTGGGATTTCTGGGCACCCCGTTACCATCGACTCTGGGTGCAGCGAGTGTCCTTGCAGCCTACTCGCCAAGCGGTTCTGAAAACGTTGTCAGCAATCGGCCAGAGCCTCGATATTCTCGATGTCGGTTGCGGCCCCGGGCAGCTTTATGGCGACATCCGGCAGGCGGGCATAAAGGGGAATTATCTGGGGATCGATGCCTCGGATGGAATGATCAAGCAGGCCCTTATATCATACCCGCAGACCGCGTTCCGGGTGGAGGCGATGGAGGCGTTGCGCGAGCCTGTGGAGGCGTATGATGCCGTTATTTGCCTGCATGCCTTGCCGTATGCTGGCGATCCCCCGGAGGCGCTGCGGCGGATGACACAGAGCCTCAAGCCCGGCGGACATCTGCTGATCGCCTGTGCGGCATCGCTCACAGGGTATGATCGATTCACCCTCAGGCTGGTGAAGCTGACCACGTCGCCCGCCGTCTATCCGGACGTCATGACGATGAACCACTACACCAAGGGCCTGCCGTTGACGACGCCGGTCGTCACCCGCCTCACCACACGGCCCATGCCAGCACTTTGCCTCTGGCACTGGCGCAAGGAGGGTGCCCGATGAAAGTCCTGCTATTGCGCCTACCGCCACCGCGCCAGACAATCGGCTTGCAGCATGTGATGCTTTGTGAACCGCTTGAACTGGAGATCCTGGCGGCGGCGGTTCGAGATCTGGCGGTGGACCTTGACGTGGTGGACATGATGCTGGATCGACGGCCTCTGCGAGCCGTCCTGCGAGCCGCGCCCCCTGACCTGGTCGCGATGTCCGGCTACATCACGCATATCCCGGTGATCAAGGCTGCCGCTCGCGAGATTCATCAGTTGCTGCCCGACTGCAAGGTGATCGTCGGCGGGATACATGCCGAGGTGTGTCCGCAGGATGTAGACGATCCACATATCGATTTCATCGTGGCCGCCAACGGCTGGCAAGTCTTCCGCGAGATCGTGCGCCGCCTTGCGGGCGGGGAAAATCCATGGGGAGCCCCTTTGCCTGTCGGGCTATGGCGACGGGGCGAATCCCTGCCCGAGCCGGATTTCACGGCCATGCCGCCTCCGCCGGATCGTGCGATCACGCAGAAATACCGCCACCACTATTACTATCTCTTTCACAAGCCGTGCGCCTTGATGAAGACGTCGTATGGCTGTCCCTACGGTTGCCGGTTCTGCTTCTGCCGTGAGATCACGCGGCATCGGTACACCGAACGCCCGATGGATGCGGTCATTGCCGAATTGCGGGATATCGCCGAACCTGACGTCTACATCGTGGATGACAACTTCCTGGTTTCGCGCGAGCGCGTGCTGGATTTCTGTCAGCGGGTGCGTGAGGCGGGGATCCTCAAACGCTATCTGATCTATGGTCGTGCCGATTTCATTGCCGCCAATCCAGATGTGTTGTCGACCCTGCGCAAGGCCGGGCTGCGTGCCGTCATCGTCGGCCTCGAATCTTGTGCAGCCGACGAACTGGATGCGTATGCCAAACAGACCACCACCGCCCAGAACGAGGAGGCGGTCGCCGTGCTGGCAGACCTTGGCGTCGATTGCTACGCCACCTTGATCCTTGGCACGGATTGGAATCGCACGCAGTTCCGAAAGCTGGGCGACTGGCTGCAGCGGCTAGGACTCCAGTATGTCAACCTCCAGCCCTTCACGCCGCTCCCCGGAACGGAGCCGTATGCCGAATACGCCGGACGGCTTATCACACACGACCCTGCGCAATGGGATCTGGCGCATCTCGTGGTGGTCCCTGGACGACTCTCCCTCTCGGCGTACTATTGGGAGATCATCCGTTTGTATTGGCGACTGGCCCTACGCCCGGCAACGATGGTCAAGCATTGCAGGGCGTACGGCGTGCGTCAGACCCTGCGCCTGGGCCTCGGGGCAACACGGGTGACATGGCAATATCTCGGCAACGTCGTCAGGAGTTTATGATGATGAATAAAGTCCTGCTTATCCAGTCCAGTCCGTATGGCCCTGATCGCCAACCGGTAAAGCAGTGCCGCTTGTATTTTCCCGGCTTGGCCTTGCCCCTGCTGGCGGCATTGTCGCCCGCCGGTTGGTCCACCGAGATCTGCCTGGAGACGATTGAGGATATCCCCTGGAATACCGATGCCGACCTGATCGGGATCAGCGGCATGGGGCACGCCATCATCCGATCGCTCGATATTGCCGATCGCTTTCGCCAGCAGGGCAAGCCGGTTGTCATCGGGGGCTACATGGCCAGCCTCATGCCGGAGGAAGCCTTGAAACATGCCGATGCCGTGGTCGTTGGGGATGCCGAAACGGTGTGGCCACGCCTTCTGGATGACTTTCAATCCGGGGCTATGCAGCGGCTTTACCGAGCCGAAGCGACCGAAACCCTGACGCTTCCCCTACCCCGCTACGAGCTGTTGACAAGCAAGGCGATTGGCGACTGGCTGCCCGTGCAGGCGGGACGCGGCTGTCCCAACACCTGCTCGTTCTGCAGCGTTTATTGCCTATATCGGGGTCGCTATCAGCGGCGGACCGAAGCGGATGTGCTACGTGATATCCGCCACATCCGTTCGCTGGGATGGCGGCGGTTCATCCTGCTCGACGACAACATTTATGCAGATCCTGAGTATATGCTTTCGCTCTGCCAGCAGATCTCCCCGCTCGGGATGCAATGGATGTCGCAATGCAGCATCACCGTGGGCCGCGATGACCGCTTGTTATCGGCGTTAGCCGCCAGTGGCTGCATGGCCTTGAGCTTCGGGCTGGAAAGCATATCGCCGGAAAGCCTGGACGCCATGGGCAAGGGGTGGGCGGTGCCATCCGAATATCCAGCGCTGATCCGCCGCATTCGCGCCGCGGGCATCGAGGTCTCCACCGAGATGGTCGTCGGTGGGGAAGGCGATACCTTGGCATCAATCGCGGCGACGGCAGGATTCATCCGGGAGACCCGCATTATCGTGCCGCGCTTCTATATCCTTACGCCCATCCCGGGAACCGACTTCTACCACGCGATGCAACAGGCCGGACGCCTTTGTCATGACGACATCTATCGCTACCATGGCGCGGAGGCCGTGCACAAACCCCGGAACATGAGTCCAGAGGCGTTGACCACCGCCTACTGGTCGTTGTATGAGGATGTCTATTCCATCCGGTCCATCATGCAGCGCGTATGGGGAGGTTGGAAAGCCCTGCGGCATCCCCTGCGGCAACTTTTCTATCTGGGCGTCAACTGGCACTACCGTCGAAGCATCGGACGTCGGATCCCCCCGAATATTTTTTAGTTCTCTGCGCGTTCTGAAAATAACTTGCAGGCATCGCCCAAATGGCCTAGTTTTAAACCAATAAGCGGTTGTGTGCCGCCCCAAAAGGAGAACCCCATGAACTTTGACTACTTCATTCCTACCAAGATTCTTTTCGGAGCCGGCAAGCTCAACCAACTGGCCACAGAAAAGCTACCCGGACAAAAGGCGCTGATTGTGATTTCGAGCGGCACCTCCATGCGCAATCACGGGTACCTCGACCGCCTGATTAACCTGCTCAAGCAGCAGCACATCGACTCGGTCGTGTACGACAAAATCCAGCCGAACCCGATCAAGGAACATGTGATGGAGGGGGCGGCACTCGCCAAGGAAGCAGGCTGCGACGTTGTCATCGGCCTCGGCGGCGGCTCGACGATCGATGCCGCCAAATCCATCGCTGTGATGGCCGTCAATCCCGGCGACTACTGGGACTATATCGGCTCTGGCTCCGGCAAGGGCCTACCGCTCGAACACGGTGCGCTGCCGATTATCGCCATCACCACCACCGCCGGTACCGGCACGGAGGCCGACCCGTGGACCGTGATCACGAACGGAGACGAGAAAATCGGCTTCGGCAATCCGACATGCACCTTCCCGGTGCTTTCCGTGGTTGACCCGGAACTGATGGTTTCGGTTCCACCGCGCCTCACCGCCTTTCAGGGCTTCGACGCATTCTTCCATGCCGTCGAGGGCTACATCGCCAACATCGCCACCCCGATGAGCGACCTCTATGCGCTCGAAAGCATTCGGCTGGTCGCGGCCTATCTGCCGCGTGCCGTGGCCGACGGCAGCGACATCGACGCGCGCGCCCAGGTAGCGCTGGCCAACACGCTGGCTGGCATGGTGGAATCGACCTCCTGCTGCATTTCTGAACATTCGCTTGAACACGCCATGAGTGGACGCCATCCAGAGCTGCCGCACGGCGCGGGCCTCATCATGCTTTCCTCCGCCTATTTCAGCCACTTTGCCAGCACCTGCCCGGATCGCTATACCAGAATGGCTGCGGCCATGGGTGGAACCGACTTTATCGAAGAACTACTTAAACTGCAGAAAGCCTGTGGCGTCGATGGGCTCAAAATGTCCGACTACGGCATCACCAATGAGGAACTACCCGCCATCGCCGCCAATGCGCGCGCGACCATGGGATTCCTGTTCAATCTCGACCCCGTCCCCCTCAGCGAAGCGGAAACCCTAGAAATACTGAAAAGATCCCACACGTAAAACCGGCGTTGATGAAAAGCCCTGATGGGCCTTGGTGTGTGATTATTGGGGGTTGCATCAATAGGGGTATCGTTGTAGATTAGTACTCAAGCTGGGCGTGTAAGTGCGTAGGCGATTTGAGGAAAAGTCGATGATGGATACCACGAAAATGGAAAATAGCATTCGCTTGACGGCGGAAGATGTCCATACGATGGGTCGCGATGTCCTGCAGCTTCTGAACTCATCCCTTGATCGAAAGTCCTGCATGTCCAGGGTTATCGGAATTATTAAGCAGGCGACGGGGTTTGATGCCATCGGCATACGGCTTAAGGAGGGTGACGATTATCCCTATTACGCCCAGGACGGTTTTCCTCCCGATTTCCTCGCCGTGGAAAACTCGCTGGTAACACGCAACGGCGATGGCGGACTGTGCCGGAACCCGGACGGGACGGTTTCGCTGGAATGTACCTGTGGCCTGGTCATCATGGGCAAGACCGATCCGTCGAGCTCGCTGTTCACCCCCACCCCGTATGGAAGCTGCTGGACCAACAACTCGCTACCCCTGCTGGATGCCGATCCAAGCCTCGACCTGCGTGAGCATCCCCGCAACCACTGCATTCGCAAGGGGTATCTGTCGGTGGCTCTGGTGCCGATCCGTGTCAAGGACAAGATACTGGGGCTGATCCAGTTCAATGACCACCGCAAGGATCGCTTTTCGCTGGCCAATATCGATCAGTTGGAGGAATTCGCGTCGCGCATGGCAGAGGCGTTGCTGCGTATCGAGGCGGAAGAGGCGCTGCGCCAGAATGCCGATCACCTTGCCCGTCAGAATGCCATTTTCACCGCGTTGTTCAAAAACCTGACGGTGGGCGTCTTCATGGTCGAGGCTCCGTCCGGCCGCCCCCTGATGGCTAATGAGGCAGCACTGGAAATGCTGGGCCGTGGCATTCTTCCGGATGCCACCAAGTCGAATCTGGCCATGGTTTACAAAGCCCACAAGTTCGGCACCGGAATACCGTATCCGCCTGAGATCATGCCGATCCTGCGGGGCATGTATGGGGAGTCGTCGGTGGTGGATGACATGGAGATCGAACGGCCTGACGGCAGCCGGATCTGCGTCGAGGTGCATGGAATCCCGGTGGTGGATGCAAAGGGGCAGGTGTGGGCAAGCCTAGTCAGTTTCATGGACATTACCGCACGCAAGCAGGCGGAGGTTGCGCTGCACGAGTCGAATACCAAGTTGTCGGACGAGACGAAGCGAGCCAATCAGATGGCCTTGGAGGCGGACAAGGCCAGCCAGGCCAAGAGTGCGTTTCTGGCCAACATGAGCCACGAGATCCGAACCCCGATGAATGGAGTCATCGGTACCGCCGAACTGTTGATGCACACGGCCTTGAGTGAGGAGCAGCGCCGTTATGTCGAATGCCTCCATTCCAGTGGGAAGCGCCTGCTGGCCTTGATCAGCAATATCCTTGACTTCTCCAAGATCGAGACGGGAAACCTGTCGATGGAGCGTATTGATATGGATCCGGCGGCACTGGTTCGGGATGTGGTGACGGTGATGGGCCTGCATGCCGGGATGAAAGGGATACGCCTGTCCTGGCATTTTTCCGATGATATTCCGCCCGTCGTCAAAGGTGACCCGGTTCGGCTGTATCAAGTGTTGAATAACCTGGTTGGGAATGCGCTTAAATTTACCGACCGCGGGCAGATCGATGTGTTTGTCAGTGTGGTCGCAAGGCCAGATGGAGACGAAGCGTTGTCCGCATCGGAGCGCGTCGTCCTGAAGTTTGTTGTCCGCGACACGGGGATAGGGATCCCTGCTGGAAAACTGGATTGTCTGTTCCGCCAGTTCAGCCAGGTCGATGAATCGATTACGCGGCGGTTCGGCGGTACCGGTCTGGGGTTGGCGATATCGCGGCGCCTGGTGGAACTGATGAACGGAACGATGGGATTGGCGAGTGTTGAGGGCAAGGGCTCGGAGTTCTGGTTCACGGTAGCGCTTGAACCTTCCGATGCCACCCAGATTGACACGATCACAGAAGGCACTGCCAGGGCTGGGGGTGTCGCTAGTGACATGGCCAGTGAACGGTGGGTCGGGACGCGTGTCCTGCTGGTCGAGGACGATTTCGTCAACCAGGTCGTGGTGGCTGGCATGTTGCGCAAACTCATGTGCGAGGTGGACGTGGTTTGCGACGGGCAAAGTGCCCTCGCTGCCTTGGCAGGGGTAACCTATGCCTTGGTGTTCATGGATATCGGCCTGCCAGGGATGGATGGGCGCGAGGTGACACGAAAAATCCGCTCCTCGGCGGGGGCGTCGGGAATGAATTCCTCGTTACCGGTCATTGCCATGACCGCCCATGCGTTTTTGGAGGATCGTGAGTTGTGTCTGGCGGCGGACATGAATGACTACATGTCCAAGCCGGTTTCCATGCGCTGTTTGCGCGAAATGCTGGCCAAATGGCTGCCTGATCGGTCATCCCACGGGACGGGACCCAACATGCCCGTGGGTGGACATGCGTCGACCGTATCGGTATTGGATGGCGTTGCACACGCGGCCGTGGTCTTTGATCGCAAGGGGATGATGGATGCCGTGGATGGGGATGTGGTCCTGGCGCGCAAGCTGGTCAAATCCTTCCTGGACACCATGCCGGAACAGTTGAAGGCATTACGCCTGGCCGTTGATGCCGCTCAGACCTGGTCGGCGGGGGAACTAGCCCACAAGATCAAGGGGGCGGCGGCGTATGTGGGAGGCCATGTCATGAATACGGTGGCCCGGGCGATCGAGCAGGCCGCGAATGGCGAAATGGCTGATTCCAGGAAAATTCCTGAATTAATGGTGACGCTGGAGCGTCAGTTCGAGATCTTGAAGGTTGAATTGGAAAGGAGCTCGCTATGAAGGCACTGGTTGTTGAGGATGAGTTTGTCAGTCGTATGGCCTTGCAGGAAATGCTCCTTCCTTACGGGACGGTTCATGCCGCAGTGAACGGTGCCGAAGCGGTGACCGCCGTGCGCCATGCCATCGAGACGGGTGCTCCTTATGATTTCATTTCGCTGGATGCCTTGATGCCGGTCATGTCCGGGGGGCAGGCGTTGACCGCTATCCGCGAATTTGAGCAGGCGCGTGGGCTGAGTGGTACGGCGGCTGCTAAAGTGGTGGTGACCACAGCGATTGATGCGGCGGATGGCGACATCGGATCGGTTGCCCGC
The DNA here is from genome assembly GCA_002428045.1 of Verrucomicrobia bacterium UBA6015. Classification (GTDB taxonomy): domain Bacteria; phylum Verrucomicrobiota; class Kiritimatiellia; order UBA8416; family UBA8416; genus UBA8416. Next base: position 20,243 of record DIZZ01000215.1, on the reverse strand, counting down.
CACCTGCTACAGGATATGAAAACGCGGTGCGACGGACACCTCGCAAAACCCGTCAAGAAATCGCTATTGATCCGCCTCTTGCGCAGTCTTGATCTGATTTCTTGAAAGCGAGGTTCCCTCATGCGTATCCTGATTGCCGATGATGACCAGACGATGCGCCTGATGCTTTCAGGGATCCTGGCCAAAATGGGGTATAGCGTGGCGGAGGCTTGCGATGGTCGCGAAGCGCTCGACCTGTTGACTGTCGAAGAGGCCCCCAGGCTGGCGATCTTGGACTGGAAGATGCCGCTGCTGGATGGGGTTGGCGTGGTGCGACGACTCCGCGCCATGCCTGAGCATCAGTCGACGTATATCATCATGTTAACCAGCAAATCGTCGTCCGATGATGTTGTCGAGGCACTGGATGCAGGGGCAAATAATTACCTGGTCAAACCATTCAACGCCGCAGAGCTCAAGGCGCACATCGAGGTGGGGCGGCGGATGATTGCGGCGGAGACGGCACTGGCGGCCAAGAATGCGGAGTTGCAGGAGGCGCTTGACCACATCCGGACATTACGTGGGATCATTCCCATCTGTGCCGTGTGCAAGAAGATTCGGGATGACAAGGGCTACTGGAACCAGGTGGAAGAGTATGTGAGCAAGCATACGGAAGCCGAGTTCAGCCACGGGATCTGCCCAGGCTGCGCCCATTCGTTTTATCCGGACATCTATCCGCCAAGTACGGCGGTAGTGCTGTAAGGGTACACAATATGAGCGGAATGCAAACACCGGATCTTGTTGTCATCGGGGCTGGCGCTGCCGGTCTACTAGCGGCGGGTACGGCGGCAGCGGGTGGTGCGCGTGTAGTGCTTCTGGAAAAAATGCCAAAACCGGGCTGCAAGCTGGCGATTACCGGCAAGGGTCGCTGCAACCTGACGAATATCGAGCCACGGGGATCGTTCGAATCGCATTTTGGTGCCATGGGGGTATGGTTACGCCCTGCCTTTGATGCCTATTTTGCCGAGACACTTATTGCTTTTCTCGAATCGGAAGGGTTGCCGGTTGTGACCGAACGAGGAGGTCGCGTCTTTCCCGCCAATGGACGGGCACCGGATGTCGTGAACCTGTTGGTTGCATGGTGTCGGTGCCAAGGCGTTAAGATTGAGTTGCGGCAGCCGGTACGGCGACTCCTTGCCGGGGCAGGGGGCGGCATCGAAGGGGTCGAGACGGAAAGCAAGACACTGGCCTGCAGGAACGTGGTCTTGGCGACGGGCGGTGCCTCCTATCCGGGAACCGGTTCAACGGGCGATGGCTATGCGCTGGCCGCTACCGTCGGGCATGCGATCGTGCCACCGCGACCAGCGCTGGTTCCTTTGGAATGTTCACCGAAGCCGGCTCGTGACCTCGATGGCCTGGGGCTGAAGAATGTTGGGGTAGCCCTACGCGTGAACGGGCGCGAGGTTGGCAGCGGGTTCGGCGAAATGGGATTTACTGCGCACGGTGTCAATGGCCCGGTGGTGCTGACGTTGAGTGGTCTGGCGGTGGAGGCGCTGGCGGTGGAGGCGGATGTTCGTCTTGGGATTGACCTCAAGCCAGCACTCTCGATGGCGAAGCTCCAGGCACGTCTGGAACGGGATTTGGCAGAACGCGCCAACGAACCCATCCGCAGTGTGTTGCGGGGATTGCTGCCCAAGGCCATGGTCGCCTCATTCCTGGCGACGGTCGGGATTCCCGGAATGCAGCTTGGCGGACGGCTGGCTCGGGAGCAGCGCAGCCGAATCGTGCAGGGGCTCAAGGACATGGAGATAAGGATCTCAGGGCATCGGGGCATGACCGAGGCGATTGTCACGGCCGGGGGTGTCGCGCTGGATGAGGTGGACGAGGCGTCCATGGCATCACGCCGGGTGACGGGTCTTTATTTCGCGGGCGAAATTCTGGATTTGCATGCAGATACGGGGGGGTATAATCTCCAGGCTGCCTTCTCGACCGGTGTCCTGGCCGCCCGTTCGGTGCTGGGGCGGATGAAAGGACTTGATGAACGATACGCTTGAGGTGTGTGAACGGTTCTGTTCGTTGCAGGGGGAATCCTCTTATGCGGGCATGGGGTGTTATTTTATCCGGCTGGCGGGTTGCAACTTGCGCTGCCGTTATTGCGACTCAGCCCACGCTGTTGAGAAAAGCGGGACCTTGATCACGGTCGATGTGCTGGTTGATGAGGCGGTGCGGACGAGGGTTCCACTGATTGAAGTGACGGGTGGTGAACCCCTGCTGCAGGTGGCTACACCGCGTCTCCTGCGCGGGTTGTCCGCCATTCCCGGTAGAACCGTGTTGATTGAGACCAACGGGTCTCTCGATATTTCGGAGATTCCGTCCGGGGTGGTGGCGGTGGTGGATGTCAAGTGCCCGGATAGCGGGGCGGCGGATTCCTTTGATATGGTCAATCTCGCCCGGCTGCGCCCGCAGGATGAGCTCAAGTTCGTCATCGGCAGCCGCAGGGATTACGAGTGGGCCCGGCAGTTTGTAAGGCAGCACGCAGCCGGACGGCGGGGAACCGCCGTACACTTCAGTCCCGTGGCGGGCACGGAATTCAGCGCGACAGAGCTGGCGTCATGGATCGTCGACGATGGCTTGAATGTGCGTCTGCAACTTCAGGTCCACCGGATGCTACAGATCCGCTGAGCGATGATCGGCCCCCTGCAGGATGTCGGATATCGCCACGTCGCGTTGCGAACGATCCGCAAGGGTCTTGATCTTGATCGTGCCGGTGGCCAGATCATCGGGGCCAAGGTAGATCGCGTAGCGCGCTCCACTGCTAGCCTTGGCAAAGAACGATTTTGGTTTTTCGGGGGCCAGGGACAGGCTGACCTGCTTTGCCTGCTGGCGTAATGCCGCTGCCAGTTGGACGCCGGTTAGCTGCTGCTCAGGGTGCATGAATCCGATCGTGTAGTCCACGGTTGCCCCGTTGGCTGCTTGATCCAGTCCAAGATCGGCCAGTAATTCGGCGATGACCACATCACCAAACCCCAGCCCGACGCCGGAGATATCTCCGCCGCCAATGCTAGCCAGCAGCTTGCCGTAGCGGCCGCCGCCAAAGATCGCCCGCAGCCCTGAGCTGGTGTCGAATGCCTCGAAAACAATTCCCGTATAGTACGATAGGCCGCGAATGACGCCGATATCAAACGTGGCCAGGTCGGCAATCCCGTAGGCTCCAAGCATGGCGATGAACGTCTCGATCTCGGTTTGTGCCGGTGACCGTTCCCCAAGCACGGCAAAGGCCTGCTCGAGGGAATTAATCTCAAGAAGCTTGAAGACGGAGGGAATGACACTGGAGGCGACCCCTTGGGCAACCAGCAGTTTCTCGATGTCGCTGTCCTCGATCTTGCCTCGTTTATCCAGGGCCAGGAATGTCGATGCGTGATGTGCCGATGAAATGCCAAGCTTCTCCAGCAATTCAGATAACAGAAGGCGTGAGTTGTAACGGATGCGGTAATGCCGTTGATCGAGCCCCAGCGAGCGCATGGCACTCGCGGCGGTGGCAAGCACCTCGGCTTCTGCCGCTACGCCCGGTTCGCCCAGGATATCCAGGTTCCATTGATAATGCTCCCGCTTGCGCCCACGGGTCGTACGCTCATAGCGGAAGCACTGGGCGATCGTGAACCATTTCAGCGGGAACTGGAGCGCACCCTGTCGCGCAACGATCATGCGGGCCAACGTGGGCGTCATTTCAGGGCGCAGTGCCAGGTCCCGTCCACTCTTGTCCTGGAAGTGGTAGATCTGTTCCAGGATTTCCTCGCCCGCCTTGCGTCGTAGCAGATCCAGGGATTCGACGACACAGGCATCATATTCGCAGAACCCGGAACGGGCAGCGGCCTGACGCCAGGCGTTGAAAACGACATTGCGTCGCTGCATGTCCTCGGGATAAAAATCACGCATCCCGCGGGGAGGCTGAAATGATAGGGTAGTTGCCATGGCGGTACGCGGCTAAACCGTCTTGCTGGCTTCGGCGACACGGGCACGCATCAACTTGCCCGCACGGAACCGAACCACGTTGTGTTCAGGGATCGGCACGGCAACGCCGGGGTTGTTCGGGTTCCGTCCGATACGGCGCTTGCGGCGGCACACATCGAACACCCCGAAGTCACGGAATTCGACGTGATCGCCTTGCTCCATGGCCTCGGAAATATAATCAAGGGTTTTCTGGATAACGACAAAGACATCCTGCTGTGGAATGCCTGTCTCTTTTGAAATTCTTACAACTAGGTCTCTTTTGGTCATGGCGGGACTCCTCTTTTTGTGGCGGCTGCAGATACGGCGTTTAACGGCGGTTCATTCTTTAAGTTGTTTTCGGCTAAATTGATACACTCTCGACGGCTAGGATGCAAGCTCAAATCAAAAATCCGGAGATCTTGAAATACTCGGATTGACGTGATGCAGACATGCTGCTAAAAGGTTGCGCAACGGTTCTTGCAGGGGTTGCGAGAACGGCCTGGCCCCGCTGATTAATAACGTAAGACAAAAATGATAAGGGTGATTCTATGACGTACGAAACCGCAAAAGCGATGCTGGCGCAAAACGGGCAGAGTCATGTGTTGGCATTCTGGGATCAGCTTGATCAAGACGCACAGGCATCGTTGCTCGGGCAGATTGCATCGATTGATATGGCGGCGATCAAGCGCATGCAGGCGATGCTGAAGGCCTCGGAAGAAACGGCGGAAAGGGAGCGTGGCGAGATTGTTCCCTCAGCGGTTGTCGAGCTGGGCAGCATCGCCGAGCGCGAGCGCAACGAGGCGCTGTCGGCCTATGGTGCATCGGCACTGGCCCGTGGTGAAGTCGGGGCACTTCTGGTGGCGGGTGGACAGGGGTCACGACTTGGGTTCGAAGGACCCAAGGGTGCCTATTCCATCGGGCCCTTGTCGGGGTCGTCCCTCTTTGAAATCCATGCGCGTAAAATCCTGGCGATGGAGCGGCGGTATGCAACCCGAATTCCGTTCTATATCATGACCAGCCAAGCGAATGATGCCGCCACCCGCGACTTTTTTGCAGAGCACAGTTATTTCGGGTTGAAGCAGGAGCGGGTGCTTTTCTTTACGCAGGGGATGTGGCCTGCGCTGGATAGTGATGGGAATATATTACTGGAAGCCCCGGGGCGCATTTTCATGAGTCCGGACGGACACGGCGGAACCATCTCTGCCTTGCGCGATCATGGCATGTTCGATGACATGGCGCGTCGGGGCATCCAATCGCTGTTTTACTTCCAGGTGGACAATCCACTGGTGGAGATTGCCGATCCTCAGTTTATCGGGCTGCACCTCAAGGAGGGGGCGGACGTCTCCACCAAGGTTTGCAAGAAGCGTGAGCCGTCCGAGGGGCTCGGTGTGGTCGCGGTGCGGAATGGACGGAACCTGGTGGTCGAGTATTCCGAATTGACGCCTGCCCAGATGCAGGAAAAACGGTCGGATGGCCAGTTGAAGCTGCTCTTCGGCAGTGTGGCCATTCATGTGTTCTCGGTTGCATTCCTCAAGCAGGAAGCGGCTGTTGATCTTCCGCTGCACATTGCGTTCAAAAAAGTGCCGACGGTGGATGCGACGGGAAAAACGGTCTCTCCAGATCGTCCCAATGCTTATAAGTTCGAGAAGTTCATCTTTGATGTGATCCCCGATGCAAAGCGCACGTTGAACGTGGAGTTTGACCGGGCGCTGGAGTTCTCGCCCGTCAAGAATGCCTCGGGCAACGATTCGCCAGCCACGACACAGCGCGACATGATCCGAAAGTACGCAGGATGGCTAACCGCCTGCGGGTTCGACGTGCCGCGTGATCCCGATGGGGAACCGCGTTACAAGATCGAGATCGACCCCTGCTTCGCCCTGGATGCCCAGGCCCTCGGAGCGCAGCTTCTCAAGACGTTCGTGCTCGATGCGGACCTGCTGTTGAACGAGGATATCTAGTCGTGACGGAGGACAAATAGCCGCCGCAGGCTGCTATTTGTCTTCTGGAAGTGACATCGGCAGCAGCTCAGAAATCGGCGGCGTGGGGAGACCGTCAGGATCTGGCCCACCTTTTTCCTGAACAGCAATGGATGGCGTCGCGGGCGGCTCGTCTGGGGCCAGGGCTTCGCTGGCGGCAGTATCGAGTAGTGGCACCGGTTCCGGCACCTTTTCCACGACGGGTGCAACGACCGTTTCCAAAACCGGAGCGACAGGGGCGACCTCCACGGTGGCTGGCTGCAGGCCAACGCCATCGACGTTGATAACGTCAACCTCAGTGCTGGTCATCGGTTCCTGTGTGATTGCCTTTCGTGCCGAGGGCGGCGGCCCGAAACGACCCCATTTGCGGCGCTCCTCGTTCAGATCCTTGGTTTTCAGGCCATACCGCGGCTCAAGGGCTTTCCACTCCCTGGGCGAGAAGGCAAGGGTCTCATTCAGGGTGTTGATGAGATTTACCACATCCAAGGTCTCGATCCGAACCACCTTTTTAGCCTGGGTGGCCCCATCGACCAGGATCTGTGGCACGTCGCTTGGTAGGCCGATCAGGTAGATGATTTTGGGTTGCCCCGTCATGAACTGCCCAAACGCAAACGATTCCGGGTTGAGCTCGCTCCAGGATTTGGATTGCGTATTCCAGAGATGCATCAGGGGTGGCTTGCCGGTGCTCCCCGCCCGGTAGCTGATCAGGGTAAGACCACGCAACGTGTGCATATCAAAAGCCAGCTCGACCAATCGCTGGCGTGCAGGCACGATCAGCACCTCATTTTGAGCTGCGCTGGCCGCGACGCTCGAGAGCATCGCGACAATAAGTGTGAAAATTCCAATCCGGGACCCTCTGTAACGCATGATTGCCTCCTTCGTGATGATCTTTCTTTCGATTACCGTCCTAATATCTTCTTAAATTCGGCCGTGAGTCTGGGGACGATTTCCAGGGCATCCCCAACAACACCATACGTGGCCACGTTGAAAATCGGTGCATCGGGGTCACGGTTGATCGCCACAATGGTCTCGGCAGACGCCATCCCTGCCAGATGCTGGATCTGGCCGCTGATCCCGCAGGCGATATACAATTTCGGGCATACCGTCTTGCCTGTCTGGCCCACCTGATGCGCATAGGAAATCCAGTTTGAATCGACCGCTGCGCGGGAGGCCGCAACTCCCGCCTTGAGCACCTTGGCCAAATCCCCGATGACATCGAAGTGCTCGGATTTCTGGATGCCACGGCCACCCGCAACCAGGATATTGGCCTCGCTTATATTCACCGTGGCGCTCTCGCCCGGCACATGGCGCAACCGCTTGGTGCGCGAGGTAAGCAGATCGGGTGTCAGCGCGACGTTGACAACCGCTCCCTGGTGTGAACCGTCAATCGCGGCTTCTTTCATGACTTTCTGCCGAACCGTGGCGATTTGCGGGCGGCGGCCTGGCGTGACAATCGTAGCGATGATATTGCCGCCGCAGGCTGGGCGCGTCTGTAGCAGGTTGCGTGTCTCCGGGTCGATGGCCAGCGCGGTGCAGTCGGCCGTCAATCCCGTATTGACCGTGATCGCGACCCGTGCAGCCAGGCTTCGGCCTACGGTGGTTGCCCCGCAAAGCACAATGGTTGGCGAATAATCACGGATCAGCTTGCTGATCACCTTTGCATAAGGCTCGTCGGCGAAATAGGCCAGTTCCGGCACATCCGCCAGATAGACTTTATCGGCACCGCGTTCGATCAAGGCTTGGGCCTTGTTCCCAATATTACTTCCCAGCAGGACGGCGGAAAGTTCCGTGCCGAGTTCATTGGCCAGCTTGCGACCTTCCCCCAGCAGTTCATAGGTGATCGATTCGAGCTGCCCGTCAGCCTGCTCGGCCAATACCCAGACGCCCTTGAACAGTTCAAGATTCCCAATGTTGTTAATCGGAGCATTCGTCATGATGTCTTTCCTTAGGATGCCGCTTCGATGATGATATCTCTCAACTTTTCGGCTAGTTTCCTCGCGATTTCGTCGGGTTCGCCCTCAATCCTCTCGCCGCCCCGACGGGGCGGCGGGGGGGTGAGCTTGATGATTTTCGTTGGGGATCCGTTGAGCCCGAGCATGGCGGGATCGGCAGCGATATCGGATGCGCTCCACTTGACGATTTCAGCCTTGCGTGCGGCCATCTTGCCTTTCAGCGAGGGGAGGCGTGGTTCGTTGATTTCCTTGATCACGGTCAGTACGCAGGGAAGGGGCGATTCGATCACCTCATACCCCGACTCCAGCACACGTTCGGCAACGAGGCGACTGGCGTCGATCTCCTCGATCTTGCGGACATAGGTGATCTGCGGCAGGTCCAGGAACGCGGCGACACTCGGTCCTACCTGGGCGGTATCACCATCCGAGGCCTGTTTCCCGAACAGGATGACACTATAATCACCGATCTTCTCCAGCGCCTTAGCCAGTGTGTAGCTGGTCGCCCATGTATCGCTACCGGCAAAGGCGCTATCAGAAACCAGAATGGCTTGATTGACCCCCATGGCCAGCGCCTCGCGTAGTGCCGACTCCGCCTGTGGGACGCCCATCGTCAGGGCGGTTACGCTACCGCCAAGACGGTCACGCAAACGCAACGCCTCCTCAATCGCATACATGTCCAACGGATTGATGATGGATTCCACCCCTTCCGTCATGAGCGTATAGGTCTCCGGGTTGATGCGCACATCATGCGTTCCCGGTACCTGCTTGATACAGACCACAAAATGCATATACAGAATTCCTTGTCTTCAGCGTTAGTACCCTCAGAAATGACATACAAGTATAGCGAGCAACGTCCTGAATGCAATCCTAATCACGCACTTGCCATTCGGTGTGCAGGGCACGGTGCGCGAGCAGGCGTTGGAACGTCGTTTCAGCGCCAGCGGCGATGTGCCCAGAGGTACTGTTCAGGATATTTCTGGATGGCCGCTTCAAGTTGCGCGTTCAGGGCGTTGAGCACGGCCCTGGTATCGGCTTCGCGCTTGCCGGTCTTCGCGATCTCGATCGGGGGGGGCGCATGGAATTCGAATTTGTGGTCTGGGGTCTTGATGCAGTAGCCGAAACAGATCGGGACCTTGGTGATCAGGTGCAGCATTGCAGGAGAGGTATGGGTCGAGGCGGGGATGCCAAAGAAGTCAATCATCATGCCACGCTGCCTGGGGGCATGTTGGTCGATCAGCAGGGCGAGCGCCTCGCCCGCCTTCAGTGCCGCAAGAAAACGGGTGGTGTCAGCATCGTGCTTGGGCGTCAAGCGGAAGTGTTCGCGGGGCTTGCGCTGCTGCATGATCTTGTCGGCATAGGGGTTGTTCATGCGGCGGGCGATGCCGACGACCGGCTTGATGGTGGAAATGAACTGCGCGGCGATTTCCCAGTTTCCGAGGTGTCCGGACGCAAGGATCAAGCCCTGATCAGGCCTTTCGAGAAGACGCATGCACTCCGGGGCGATGTGCAGCTCCACATGCTCGCTCCATCGCGGGTTGCTGAAAAACGAGTCGGCCTTGATGGAGTCGGCAATCACCACGGCAAAGTGTTGGAAAGAGGCCTTGGCAATCCGCCGGATCTCGACCTCATCGCTGGCAATGCCACTGCGACGGATATTCTCGCAGGCGACCCGGCGGCGTTTTGTATCCGCCGCATAGGATAATGTGCCGACAGCCGACGCAACCCGCCGTACCGTGGCGTAGGGCAGCCTATCCACCACAGCCAGCGCCGGATAGATTAGCGCCATCTCGGCGATGTATTTGAGTTTGCGAAGGGGTCTCATCACGCCTGAAGTTCTTCTTCCAGGAAATCAGCCAATTCCCCGACGGTATTGATATTGACCAGGTCCTGGGCTTCGAAATCAATCCCGAACGCCTGCTGGATGTCATAAATCAGATCAAGGACGGAGAGCGAATCGAATCCCAGTTCGCCGATCGTCGTCTCTTCGGTAATCGTGTCCAAATCCATTGGCACGGGAGCGCCATTTTCCATCGTTTCTCGTAGCGTAGCCAAAATCTCGTCGCGAATCATGCGCATCCCTTTCGTCATCTTTTAAAAATCTTCACCTGAGGCGAATACTGTTGGAACCTTGTCCGAGTGTCAAGCATAGGATTGGTGGCGTTACTCCGCCGGGTGTGATTCTTAATTGTTGATACTGTTCATGCGGTGGATCGCAAATTGGCTACTATTGAACTCATTATAGTAGCATTTTTGTGCCTGACCTTGCGACAAGACGAACACTCCTCGAATAGGGTGCAGACGTACGACGGACAGAGAAATCGCTCGTATGCCTCCCGGTATTGCTTGACTAGCCACTGTGCATTTGGAAACGCGATGGTACGGATCTGGCGCATCTCGAAGTACTATCCCGTTGCCGGAATCCAACCCGTGGGGCACGACGCCATGGCGATCAGCGTCCTGTGGCAACAAAGGTGCCCTCTCTTATTCTCGTCGGGCGGGCACCGCCGGCAATGTCTGTACGTTATACTCGATAGTTTGCTGATCGCGAATAACGGATAGCCTGACCGAATTCCCACTGGCATCCTTGACCAGTTCATCGAGAAAGCCCTGGACGGAGAAAACCTCACGACCGTTAACGCCCTGGATGAAATCGGCAACACGCACACCGTCGTTGAATGCCGGCGTCCGCTTGCTGACATCGACCACAAGCACACCTCGGGCGTCCGCCGGCACACCAATCGCGGAAAACTCGCCCTCCTGCAATTCGCGGAGTACAGCACCACGCCACGGAGTGCCTGCCGCCGCCGCTGTCGACTGGCCTCCTCCGATGTTGATGGTCGGAATCAACGGTGTTCGCGCCTTCGCCCTTAACCGCGGCGAGCGGACGCCAAACTGATCCATCGGGAAGTTCACAAAGCCAAGGGTTAGGGCTGGCGAACCGTCCTTCACTCGAAAATCGCCCTTCGCTGCATTCACAAACAGGGGATCCCCCACCAATGAATTCGTATCACAACCATGGACGGCGAACTGAAGCCGGTCGGACTCGGTGGTGGTGAAAAGATTGCGATCAACCAATTTACCCCACGTGCCAGCAGGCATAATCGCTGGCCGATAGGATCCCATCCAAAGATTACGAGTCACCTCGTCGCCACCGTTCTCATACCAGACGTGTGGATGAAGCGAATTGTTGATCGCAATATTATTCCACACCTTGCGATGGAATCCCTCACGCAATTTCAAACCCCCATGTAGAAAGAGGTTATTGTAGATCTCGTAGTTCGAGGAGCCATCATCGAGGTCCACATCCCAGCCGTGATCACAACGCCAACGGCTGTTGCGGATGATGTTCGGTTTGACGACATCCAGCAACGCCAGCGATGGCAGCTCGGCAGCCGGTGCGCCGCCGAGTTTCCAGAACCGATCCCTCCCCCAGGAGTTGAAGCTGCCGTGGTCTCCAGTTTCGCGTACCGTGTCGAATACATCACAAAACTCGATGACGTTCCCCCCCCAGCAACCGTCACCGATATTGATACCGGCACGCGATGCGCCGTAGATGGAGCAATGACGCACGGTAATTCCCATGGACATCGAAATCTGAACCCCGGCGGCCTGCTTCTCAATCGTGCCCACCCCGCGAATCAAGCAGTCGTCCACCAGACAGTCCTTCGGATAATTCTCGGTTTTGGGACCGGCGTCCTTGTCAAGCTCACTGTATTTTATCGCATGACCATACTGGAAGAGCGGATTTCGAACGGCGCCAGGGTCACCGACGAACGCGACAGCACTCCCGCCCGTGTTATTAATATCGCAGCCGCTGATGGTTATGCGGCGGTTGTAATGGTTGACAAAGATGGCGTTGCCACCGAGCTGGTCAAACTCGCAGTCGGCTACCAGGCAGTCCTCGGAGCTATTAAAAAGCACTGCTCCGCCCCGGTAGATCGTCCAGTCACTACGCAGCAAAGGCTCCTGCGTATCCATGAACGTCCGTGCCGCATGGCGGAAAATCAAGCCGCGCAGCGTGACCTGCTTCGTACCAGTGAACTCGACAAGGTGCCGAAGGCGAACGACCTCAACAGAGCCATCCCAATCCCCCCCGACCGGCGGATAGAAATATAGCGTGTCCGTCCCTGGGTTATGAAACCACTCACCCGGTGCATCCAGCTCCTCGACAATGTTCTCGACAAAGCGATGCGCCGCATGCATGGGCGACGGACGGTTATTCTGCCAACCGCCTTCAACCACCACATCCCCCGTTGCATCCTTGCCGGTAATCCGGTAGTGGAACCCACCCCAGCGCCCTTTGTGCATCGCATGAAGGAACCCACCGGTCGGATCGGCCCAACGCGCCGCGCGCTCCCTGCTGATCGCATCCGCAGCAAATCCCCCATACGGCAGCACGCCCGGATCATCGTTCGGGTAGCGCGCCATGATCTGACGCCGACCGTTGACAAACAACTGGTCAATCGCCAATCCGGTCGGGGTTTTTGCCTGGAGGATACCATCCCGGAACGGTTCCCACGTCAAATCCAGCTTAGCGCCGCCACTGAGTACGACGGTCTCGCCAGCCGCTGCCACATAGGTACAGCCTGCGTCTTCAACCGTAAAACGAACGGTTTCGGGCAGATAATAGACGCCCTTGTGCAACCACACCGTCACCGGCGCTTTGCCTGCCGTGGCACGGGCAAGCTGCTGCGCTGCGCCAAGAGTCGCCAAGGGATTCTCCACCGTGCCGGGATTGGCATCGTTCCCGGCGGGTGACACATGCAACTCAGAGGCCGACAAGGGGGACTGCAGCGCCACCGCGATGATGCCTGAACCAATCGCCATCCGTATCCTCCTGTAAAATATTTTCTTTTCCATACCATCACCATCCGTTTCGAGTGAGTCATTTTGGCAATCTCAATTCCACGACTACCCTATCATACTTCATTTAATATTGTCTTTGACTGATTATTAAAATTAGTTTATCCAAAACACGCACACCACACTTGTCACAATGACGTCATGAACGTATCATGGAGTGTATGAGAACAACGATCAAGACCCCGTTTTTAACATTTACACCCCGAGAATTCAACCGCCCGGTGTTTAGCGAACAACTGGGCGTTGGAAACAAGCTGGCGCATGTCGTGGCGCAACCCCTCTTTGATGCCGGCATTCATATTGCCGCCATTACGGAACGTATGGAATATTCCGACACAGGGTTCGCCGCCCGTCGGTATCACGAGATACGGTTGCTGCTACAGGGAACGATGACCGTGAAGATGCGTGACCAGACTTACCAACTGGCCCCTGGCGACCTCGTTGTCTGCCCTGTCGGCACGCCCATCCACTACGCCGCGCGGCACACGCCATCCTGGTGGCTTTACTTCCAGATTGAAGCCCTGTCCGAATGGCTGGCACTACAGAACAGCCAAGGATATGTACGACCGTATGAGGCAGCACCGCTCATGTTCCTCCTGCTGAGGGATGTCCTTGATGCCCTGGCCGCGCACCAACCCCACACCACGCTACAGGCACGGGCGAGCGCAACCCTGCTTACAGAGCTTCTTAAACTGGAAATGAGCCGCGGAAACCACAACCCGTCGAGACACGAGCTCGCCCTGCAAGAACTGGTCACGGCCATCACCAAGGCCCCCTCCGAAAAATGGGATATTAACGCGATGGCCGCATTCCTGCATCTATCGAGCAGCCAGACAACTCGGCTTTTCAAATCAAAACTTGGGCTGACGCCCAAGGAACTGGTTGTCAGGCAGCGCATGAAATCGGCCATTGACCTGCTGATCAATTCAGACCGGAAAATAGACGATATCGCGTTTCTCTCCGGTTACCAAAGTCTTCATTCCTTTACACGCCTGTTTCACCATCATATAGGCATTCCACCCGGCGAGTACCGCACACAATTCGCACTCAACGCCAGGTCGTAAGCGACAAAATGGCCCCATTGGGCGCATTCACTTCTGCGGGGCACGCTTCTCATCGTAATCCTGGTCGGCTGTTCCAGTAGGGCTTGGGTTGTACTCGGCGGCAGCATTACCCAACCAAGATTAACATTGACGGCAAAGCAGTTTTTCCACATATTGCGTGCGGTTTTTCATTTCTATCATTTTTGTGATTCGCCCTTGCCATGACTCGATCGTTTAACACATCTGCCCAGTCGCGCCAGAACCTACGCAAAGCGATCGGTCCGGGAATTCTTGTGGCCTGCGCGGCGATCGGCGGCTCGCACCTGGTCTGGTCAACCCGGGCCGGTGCCGAATACGGCTGGTCGCTCGTGGGTCTGGTCCTGCTGGCGAATCTGCTGAAGTTCCCGTTCTTCCTCTACGGACAGATCTATGCCGCCGCCACCGGGGAAAGCCTGCTCGACGGGTATCGCCGCCAAGGCCGGGCGTATCTGGCGATCTTCATGCTGATCAACATCCTCACGGGCGTCATCAACATCGCGGGAGTGGCCATGCTCACCGCGGCATTGCTGATCGGCGTCATTCCTGGCAGCTTGACGACCCTGACCCTTGGCATCCTTGCCGTCTGCACCCTGCTCTCACTGATCGGGCATTACAAACTGCTCGACGCCGTCTCCAAGGGCGTCGTCATCATCCTGACGCTATCCACCGTTGCCGCCGTGATCGTGGCGATGATGAAGGGAAGCCCTCCCACCGCCGCCGGGTTCGTGCCCCCATCCCCCTGGACATTGGCCTCGTTCCCGTTCCTGGTCTTTTTGCTGGGCTGGATGCCCGCCCCGATCGACCTTTCCGCCTGGTCATCGCTATGGATATTCAGCCGCTCGAAGCAAACCGGGCATTTCGCCACCCCGCGCGAGACATCAATCGACTTCTATCTCGGATACGTCATGACGGCCGTGCTGGCGGTCGCCTTCATCGCCCTTGGCAAACTGGTCATGTACGGCACGGGCGCATCGTTTGCCAATGGTGCCATCGGCTTTTCCAATCAACTCATCGGCCTCTACGCCGCCAACATCGGGGCATGGTCGAAACCGCTGATCCTGACCGCCGCGTTTGCCACCATGTTCAGCACCACCCAGACCTGCGTGGATGGCTACCCGCGGGCACTGGCTGCTTGCTGCGAGATCTTCAGCGAGCGCCGAGCCAACTTCAACCGGCTCCACCAAGGCTGGATCATCCTCTCGGTCGCGGGCGCCATGCTGATTGTCGGATGCTTTGCAAAATCCCTGCTACAGCATCTTTCCTTTGCGGCGGCCGTGTCGTTTCTGACGTCCCCGATCCTGGCGGCGATCAATCTCAAGGTCATGTACGGCAGCAACGTCCCCAAGGAATACCGGCCCGGATGGCTGCTAGGCCTGATCAGTTGGTGCGGGATGGTTGGCTTCGTCGGCATGTCGGTCGGCTACATCTATGTCGAGTTCCTGCGGTAGGCACGCCGCCCCGCCGGGGAGGGTAAGGGCAAGCGGAAATAGGATCCATAATCTACAGTTCACATTTTTAATCCTTATGCCCGCCAACGTTGGCAATCAGGCTAAAAATGCGCGAGAAGTTTTTAGCCTGCATTGCTTTAGCTTCGCGTCTGATTGATAGAATTTGCCGCGTTCTGCGTTTGTGAAGTCATATTCCTTTTTCATAATCTATTCTCCGTATTGTCGTATCTGGTTGGCAGTGGCCTTCCGGCACAAGAATATCCGTATTCTCGCGTGGTCAGCATCAATCTACTCAAACGTGTGGTGTACCACGAGTAATCCACTGCCCGCCGACAACCCCAAGGTTACCCATCTGTCTTCTGTATTGCTATGCTCATCATCATACAAGGACGCTGCCTTCGGATAGCGAAACAGCGTAGCACCCTGTTCAACACTCACTCGATGCTTGAGTCGCTTCTGCTTGGCTTTCGCCGGGTCCCACTCGAAATCATACCGAATCATTTGGCTATACCCTCCAATTCACGAGCCAAAATTAGCACAGCAGGCCAGTTGCATCAATTCTTCTTTCTTGAGCGTGCGTTAGGCCTCACCGGATTCCGAGCACGCCGCAGGTGAGGAATCCGGAGCAGGCGATGGTTGAAAGTCTCTTTCTGTTGGAGCATCTTTCTTCTTGGGTTCTGGTATGAGGTCGAAAATCGAGACAATCTCCCGGTACGCGGCAGTATTCTTGGCCTCGATGGCGTCCTTCTCCTTTCGCGACTTCACAGACACGAGGCCTTGAGTTTCAGAAACAGCAATGGTCATCGATGATCTCTTCGACGGGTACCACGAGTTGATCGTATATTCCTCTCCGTCCAGTTCCACGACTGCGGACATGTATCCTGCGTCAGGCCCAACGTCATACCAAGCGGCTTCCTTGGGCAGCCAACGCTCGTGCTTCACGAGCGTGGCGATGATCTTCTGTATCTGCGGTTTGATGTTGGTAAAGTCCGCGCCATGGATCGTCCCCATCTTTGTCTCGGCATCAGAGACTCCCGGCAGAGGTGGCCCACCCTGAATTCGGGTGAATGTGACGCTGTCAGCCATTGCTGATACCGCTACTGCCATGAAAAGGATTCCAAGATAGATCGTTTTCATCTCTCTGCTCCAATGCCTCGCTTCAAAGATTTCTCATTCCGCGCGCGGAAAGAGAAATACTTGTGCAAGCGGTTCGCACCTCATTACATTTGCCCCAGCTCTTCGACATCGCCTTTATCCTTAATCCGTGGTGTGGCTTTCTTGTTTTTCACGAGGTCCGACAGTCCGATGAAACTAACCTCAACATCACCATATTTTCCCCTGATAACGTTGGGCTGTGCTTCGTCGAACGTAATACCGTCAATTTCGTTAAGCAGATCGACCCGAGCGGGTGCAATTCCGAACGTCAGAACATTGCCGGTTGTAGTAAAGGCATCAAGGGGGAGATCCTCTTCTCGGAAACCGAATTTCACTAGAGCTTGCCGGAGACGCAAGGCATTTTCCTTGGTCAAGCGAAAGAACAGGTCGATATCTTTAGTAAAGCGAGGATAACCATGATACGCGACGGCATAGCCACCAACGATCATGTACTCAATCTCGTGCTCTTCGATTAATCGCAACAGTTCTTCGAAGTCGGGAAGGATATTCATAGAGGAACTTTCCTGCTTCTAACCGGAGTCTCTCAAGTTCGTTCAGGCGAGTATCGGGAGACTGTGACTGCCAGAAAGATCGGTCTCGGCTAGTCTGCTCTGCATGGGTTGTGATGGTTAATTTCATACATGGCACACACTCTATCTGTTGATGAATCGGTTTTCCACTCTTTTTTTGCCGATATAGCTGCAAGCCTCATCTTCTGTGCGCAAGGTGCTCGGGAATCTCGGTGCGTCCGTGGGGGCGTGGCCTTCACGTCCACCACCGGCTCGACCGCTACGGGCGTGGCGCTCTCGCCGGCCTTGAGGATCAAATCCATCACGAATTGATTGGCCTCGTAGCGTTCGCTACGCGCACCGAAAAGTCGGCGCTGCAACTGGCTGATCTGCTCCTCAAGCTGCGCGATGCGTTCCCGCGACTGGCCATAGAGCGCCGTCATCTCGTGCAGTTGCGCCCCAAGTCTAGCCATATCGAGACTCTCGTCGGCATTGTCCTGAAGCGTTGCTGGTATCATCGTTTCCATGTTGTCGTAAATATATCATACCATTGCATTGTGTCAATAAATTATTCTTTATATTACATATTAATTTATCTTTTTACCGGGGAGTCTTCCTGCCTGTGGCTGTAACGCCTGTGGCGGCGCAGCGCGACAACGCCCTCAAGCATCATCGAGAGCGTCGCCCTGTCGATCTGGCCATCAGGTTCCGTTAGCGCTGTCATGTGATACCGGCCGCGTTCGAGCCGCTTCATCCACAACGCATAGCCGTCGCGATCCCAGTAAAGCAGCTTGATCGTGGTTCCCCGGCGGTTGCAAAAGACGAATAGACCGCCGTTGAGCGGATCCGAACCCATCTGGGAGGACACCAGGCCACTGAGCCCACCGGCACCCTTGCGCATGTCCGTGGGCTGGCGGCACAGATGGATGCACACAGCCCCGGTCAACGCCAGCATCGCACGCTCCCTCGCGGGATCTCGAGCGTGGCGCGAAGATGCTCAACGTTGCATTCCCCGGATACCTCCATGCGGATATCCTTGCCGAACGATACCGAAAGTCCCCCTGTCAGGGGAAGATCAACCGGAATGAATACACTTTGCATGGCAGCCTGCCCTGCAGCAGCCTGCCCGGTATCCTTGAGGGCACTGTCAACCTTTGGAAAGAGGCGTGCTTTCCATGAATAATACTGCCCCTCCTATATCCCGTTCTGCTCGCACCATACACGTATGCTCTGGCCACTCGCTGCCTGCTGACCAATTAGCTCTCGCCACGCCTCCTGCCTCTGATCAATGTCCATCCTGTTTGTCTCCCCGCCGGTTCATCCGGCGATTAGACAAACATAACCACCCGTTTCAATCAGTGATGCCAACCGCCCGTAGTGTCAATGTGTCCGCCCGAGCCTTGCCGCGCAACCAAGCCCAGGATCAGGAGGCGAAGAGACTTCCGGACAAACCACCCGTGGCAAAGGCAGCGGCAAGAACGACGGCTAATGACCTAAAGATTGTCCATTGGCTGATCCGAATATTATGTGACGAATATTGCTTGCATTCCGAATTAACTTTGACGAATATTCAGGCATGTACCGATATTTTATGCACAAATTAGTCGAATGGCAGGAGCGTCCGCAGCGTAAGCCTATGCTAATTCAGGGCGCACGTCAGGTCGGAAAAACATGGCTTTTGAAGCACTTCGGCAAGTCAAGGTTTGCGCACTGCATCCATTTGGACTTTGCTGAAAACAAGGAACTGAACGGTTTCTTTGAACCGAATCTCAGGCCGGAACGAATCTTGACCGATTTAGGATTGTATCTTGGTGTCGACATTACACTCGGAAACACACTGCTTATATTTGACGAGATCCAGCTTTGCCCTGCCGCGCTGACGTCACTGAAGTACTTTTGTGAATCTTTTCCTGAATCCTATATCTGCGCATCCGGGTCGTTGCTCGGCGTGGGGTTGTCGGAACAGAACTTTCCGGTAGGAAAGGTACAGCGGGAATGGCTTTACCCGCTGTCATTCCTCGAGTTTGTTGATGCCCTTGGTATGGAAGCGTTTTCCAAAGCATTGGTATCGGCCGGGCAGGAGCGCGTTCCCTTGTCTCCTCCCCTGCACGAAAAGGCGTTCGGGCTGTTCAAGGAGTATCTGGTTTGTGGCGGGCTGCCTGAGGTCGTGCAAAGCTATATCGGCCTCCGCGACACACGTGTAAAGGCATTCCAAACCGCCCGATCACTACAGCAGCAACTCGTGGTATCCTACATGGATGACGTTGCCAAACATGCCGGAAAACTGAAAGCGGTGCGTATTGCCAGCGTTTTCAAGACCGTTCCCGAGCAATTGGCACGTGAAACAACTGGCATCCGAAAATTTGTATTCAAGGATGTGCTTCCAGGAAAATCAGGGTACGAAGAGCTGGCCGGGCCCATCGAGTGGCTTTCCCGAGCCGGTTTGATTCACCGTGTGCCCGTCTGCCGTACGGTCCGGGAACCCCTTTCTGCGCATACAAGCGAGAACGCTTTCATGCTTTACCTGTTCGATGTCGGCATCCTGGGGGCCATGCTGAATCTCGATGCCTCAATCCTATACCAGTACGATTTCGGTCAATTCAAAGGTTTTCTGGCCGAGAATGCCGTGCTCACGGAAATGGTCAGTGCCGGGGTCGGCCCTCTGTACACATGGCGAGAGGGAACCTCCGAAATTGAATTTATTCTATCGCGGCAAGGGCAGGTCATCCCCATCGAAGTCAAGGCAGGCCTGAATACGAAAGCCAAAAGCATGTGGGTGTATCGCCAGAAGTACAGGCCGGAAACGGCGATCCTGCTTTCTGCGCAGGGCGCAAATCAGCAGGATCAAGGCTTGCTTCATGCGCCGCTTTATCTCGCATCACACCTTTAGTCCCTCAAAATTTATTAGGGACATTCTATTGATATTCTAAAGAGGAGCTGCATTTCTATGGTTGGCGGTAAGTGGCTAGGCGGCCTTTGGCGGTGAGATCGCCTCGAGGCGCAGATCGCGCATGGCGCAAAGATCCCCCGCCTCGGCACGGCGCAGCATGCGGGCACCGCTCTTGCGCTTGAGTCCGAACTGATCCCGATTGCGCTGGAACACGTCCTCGACGAACGCCTTGGACCCGAGCACCACCCCGTCGGAGAAGTACCGCACACGGCAGCGCAGTGCCTGGGAAAGCGTCAGCTTGCCGTCGCCGTCGAGCACCGCCTTGACCACCTCGGGAGAGAACCCCGCCTTGCTGGCCGTCGCCTCCCCCCGCTCGAAGAGCTGCTGGCGGTAGAGACCGCC
>DIZZ01000177.1 GCA_002428045.1 Verrucomicrobia bacterium UBA6015 | reverse complement strand
CGGGGGGCTTCGGGGGGGTCGCACGGCACTTTTTCGAGCAGTCGGAGGACGGGCTCGGGTGGGAACGGGGCGTCGTTCGGCAACGGATGGGTAGTCTGGCGAAACAGTGGACATGGCCGTTGGTGCTGCTGACGTTGATCGTTGGCGGTGCAGGCGACGCGGTAGCGGGGGCACTGCGGTTGGATCGTGTATGGCCGGTATATCTGGTGCCGCTGCTGATATGGCTGCAGGCAGGGTATGCACTGTTCACGGCCAGTCTAACCGGGATGAAGCGCTATCGCAGCTTGGCGATGTTGAACGTGCTTTACAGCATGCTGCGGTTCATGGCGGCGGGCGCATTACTGCTGGCGGGCCATGGATTGCCCGGCCTATTGATCGGTGCCGTGAGCGGCACGGGGATCGCGGCGGGCGTGGCGGGGATATTGACGTTCAAGATGCTGCCGTCGCCATCTGAGGCGAAGGATCAAGCCAGGCTGCCGTCGCCGGGCCAGTACGGTTCGTATGTATTGCCGGTTTTCGGTTTTGCCCTGCTCTCGGGGATGGATATAGTTCTGGTTAAACTGCGCTGCATGCCGGTCGATGCTGGCGTTTATGCGTTGGCGGCGATGTTGGCGCGCATGGTGTTTTTTATTCCGATGCCCATCGCGGCGGTGGCGTTTGCCCGGTTTGTCAGCCGTGGCAGCGGCGATCTGCAGGGGAAACGCTGGAAAGAACTGGCACTTATGGGGGCGAGTATGCTGTTGCCCCTGATCTTGATCGGGTGGTTTGCGCCCGGCATGGTGCGGCTGTTGACCGGAGCGGATCCGTTGCGGGTCGCACCGCTGCTGCGGATGCTGACGCTGGCGTATGTTCCGCTGGTGCCGGTTTCTCTCGTCGTCAACTACAGGCTTTCGCAGCAGCGCAACGGCCAGGGGGTATCGCTGGCCCTTCTCGTTGCCTGCGTGGCCTTTATGGTGCCGGTGTTGACGCTACCGCTCAGCCTCCCCCAGGTGGCCGGTAGCCTGGCGGCTGCCAATATCCTTTGTCTGTTGAATTGTTTGCTCGCATCCGCAGGATCGGAATGGTATTACAAGAAAAAACTCGACTAACGTTTTGAACGGCATGGTGAACGGAAGGAATAGTTAGCTGCATGGAAGAAATCATTACGTTGCCGCAGGATGCGTCCGCCATCGAGACGCAGGAGTGGATTCAATCCTTGGATGAAGTCCTGGAACGGGCCGGGACGGAACGGATGTGCGAGTTGTTCCAGCAGCTCTCAGGGTTTGCCCAGTTGCGCGGGGTCCGCTTGCCCTTCACGGCCAATACCCCGTATATCAACACCATCCCACCGACCGCGCAGCCGCCCTATCCGGGCGACCTGGAGATGGAATACCGCATCGGCAGCATCATCCGCTGGAACGCGATGGCGATGGTGGTCAAGGCGAACCGCTCGGAAGAGGGCATTGGCGGTCATATCGCCAGTTATGCCTCCTCGGCCACGCTTTACGAGGTTGGCTTCAATCACTTCTTCCGGGGCAACGGTCCCGATCACAAGGGCGACCTGATCTACTTCCAAGGGCATGTCTCGCCCGGCATCTATGCACGGGCCTTTCTGGAGGGGCGCCTGCCAACGGCGCAGATCAACAATTTCCGGCACGAGTTGCACGACAGTCCGGGGCTGTCCTCGTACCCGCACCCCTGGCTGATGCCGACCTTCTGGAAGTTCCCCACCGTCTCCATGGGCCTCGGGCCGATCATGTCCATCTACCATGCCCGCTTCATCAAGTACCTGCAGGATCGCAAGCTGAAGGAGCCGACGGACCAGAAGATCTGGGCCTTCCTCGGGGATGGCGAATGCGACGAACCCGAGACGCTGGGTGCCATCGCCCTGGCGGCGCGCGAGAAGCTCGACAACCTGATCTTCGTGATCAACTGCAACCTGCAGCGGCTGGATGGCCCGGTGCGTGGCAATGGCAAGATGATCCAGGAGCTGGAGGCCAACTTCCGCGGGGTCGGCTGGAATGTCATCAAGGTCATCTGGGGCAGTGAATGGGATGCGCTGCTGGCACGCGACACATATGGCTTGCTGGCGCAGCGCATGAACGAGGTGGTAGACGGCCAGTACCAGAAATATATTGTCGAGGATGGTGCCTTCTTCCGCAAGGACTTTTTCGGTGTCGACCCGCGCCTACTGGCGATGGTACAGCACCTGTCCGACGAGCAGCTCAAGGGGATGCTGCGCGGCGGGCATGATCCGGCCAAGGTGTATGCCGCGTACAAGGCGGCGGTAGAGACCACGGGCGTGCCGACCGTGATCCTGGCCAAAACGGTCAAGGGCTACGGCATGGGCGACGGCGGCGAGGGGCTGAACATCACGCACCAGCAGAAAAAACTCAAGGAAAAGGAACTGCTGGCCTTCCGTTCTCGTTTCCACATTCCGATCTCGGATGAGCAGGTCAACCAGTTGCCGTTCTACGAACTCCCGGCGGACGGTCCGGAGAAGGCCTATCTGCTGGCCCGCCGCGCTGCGCTGGGCGGCTTCAACCCGCAGCGCCATGGCATGACAACACCGCTGCCGACACCGGGGCAGGCTTTCTTCGCCGAATTCCTGGCCGGTACGGAGGGGCGAGAGATCTCCACGACCATGGCGTTTGTGCGGATGCTGACCAAACTGCTGAAGGATGAGACGGTGGGCCGCCTGGTGGTGCCGATCGTCCCCGACGAGGCGCGCACCTTCGGCATGGAGGCGTTGTTCCGGCAATGCGGGATCTATTCGCATCCCGGCCAGCTTTACGAACCGGTCGATGCTGACAACCTGCTCTACTACAAGGAAGCCACCGACGGCCAGATCCTGGAGGAGGGCATTACCGAGGCGGGGTCGCTGAGTTCCTTCATCGCCGCGGGTACCGCCTATTCCAACCACGGTATCAACACGATCCCGTTCTTCATCTTCTACTCCATGTTCGGATTCCAGCGCGTGGCCGACCTGATCTGGGCGGCCGCCGACAGCCGCTGCAAGGGATTCCTGCTTGGCGCAACCTCGGGGCGCACCACGCTTGCTGGCGAAGGCCTGCAGCACCAGGACGGCAACAGCCACCTGATCGCGCTAACCGTGCCGAACCTGATGGCGTATGACCCGACCTATGCGTACGAGCTGGCCGTTATCCTCGAGGACGGCATGAAGCGGATGTATGCCGACGGGGAGGACATCTTCTACTACGTCACCGTGATGAACGAGAACTATGCGCATCCCGTCATGCCCGAAACCGCCCGCGAGGGAATTTTGAAGGGTATGTACCGGCTGATGTCCGTGGAATCGGCAACCACCGATGCCCCTCGCATCCGCCTGCTGGGCAGCGGCACGATCCTGAACGAAGTCATCAAGGCCGCGAACCTGCTGGCCTCGGACTACGGCATCGCCTCCGACATTTTCTCGGTGACCAGCTACAAGGAGCTTTACAAAGATGCGCAGGAGGTCGAGCGGTGGAACATGCTGCATCCTGAGCAGCCGGAGCGACAGCCGTATGTGACCACCTGCCTCGGTGACAGCAAGACCCCCGTCGTTGCGGCCAGTGATTATGTCAAGGCCTTGTGCGAGAGCGTCTCGCGTTGGATTCCGGGGCGCCTGGTATCGCTGGGAACCGACGGGTTCGGGCGCAGCGACGGACGGCCTGCACTGCGCAACTTTTTCGAGGTGGATGCCCGCCATGTGACACTGGCCGCCTTAACCGCGCTGGTTCGCGACGGGAAGGTCGCGGCTGAAACCGCCCTGAAGGCGCGTGTGGCGCTCAATATCAACCCCGATAAAGTCAACCCGATGTATCTGTAGGAGCATATAACATGGCAAACGAATTCAAACTCCCGGAACTGGGCGAGAACATCGAGTCGATCCAGGTGGTACGGGTCATGGTGGCGGTCGGAGGAACCGTGGCGGTCGATCAACCGGTACTGGAATTGGAGACGGACAAGGCGACGATCGAGGTTCCATCGACCGTCGCTGGCACGGTCACGGTGGTCCATGTGCAGCCGGGCGAGCGCATCAAGCGCGGTCAGCTTATCTTCAGTCTGGCCGCAGCGGCGGCAAAGGCGGCGGGTGCCAAGGCCGCACCAGCAGCCGCTGTGGCAGCGGCTGTGGCAGCGGCGGCTCCTGCTACAACGCCGGCTGTCGAGGGAATCGAATCACTCGATTCTGTCGAACCGGCCAAGGCTAAAGCGGCCGTCCCTGCGCTGGCAGCCCCTGCGCCGACGCCTTCCGCGCCGCTGCCAGTCGTCCGCAAGGTGCCTGCGGCACCTTCCGTGCGGCGGTTTGCTCGCGAGATCGGGATTGCCCTGGAGCAGGTGCCCGGCAGCGGACCGCATCGGCGGGTCTCCATCGATGATGTCAAGCGCTATGCCAAGCAGTTGAACGAGGCCCGTCCGGTGGCCGGTGCGGTGGCGGTTGGCGCCCCCGTGCCCCCGTTGCCAGACTTTTCAAAATGGGGAGCGATCGAACGCAGGAAAATGTCGGTTATCCGCACCAAGACGGCCGAACATATGACTCTGAGCTGGTCGCAGGTGCCGCATGTCACGATCTACGACAAGGCCGACATCACCGAACTCGAACCCTTGCGTAAGCGCTATGCCGACCTGGCGGAGAGGGAGGGCGGCAAGCTGACCCTAGCCGTGATGATATGCAAGATCGTGGCCCAGGCCTTGCGCAAGTTCCCGATCTTCAATGCCACCGCCGACATGGCTACGCGCGAGATAATCTTTAAACAATACGTCCATCTGGGCATAGCCGTCAACACTCCGCGCGGGTTGATGGTGCCGGTCGTGCGCGACGCCGACACCAAGAACATGGTGACCCTCGCTGCCGAGATCCAGTCGCTGGCGGCCAAATGCCGTGACGGCAAGATCAAGCTTGAGGAGATTGAAGGCAGCACATTCACCATCACCAACCTCGGGCGCATCTGCGGCACCTATTTCACGCCGATCGTCAACTATCCCGAAGTTGCCATCCTCGGACTGGGGCGTGCTTTCGAGGAGCCCGCCGTCGTCGATGGCAATATCGTTAAACGCATGGTGCTGCCCCTTTCGCTCTCCTTCGACCACCGCGTCATTGACGGCGCCGATGGCGCCGCGTTCATGGGCTGGATCAAGGAAGCGATCGAGCAGCCGCTGGTGCTGGCGCTGAACGGATGAAAGGCAGCGCCGTAGTGTTCAAAACTTGATCTTGGCAGGGTAAGCGTGTATCGTGATGGCGATTTTAGATTGGCGGATCGTATTGCTAGCGCCTTTTTGAAGGTGCTTGTTCGAATTGTATCTAAATAAGGGCGAATCATGAATATCTTATGTATTGGGGCGGGATATGTTGGTGGACCGACGATGGCAATGATTGCCCTGAAGTGTCCGGAAGTCAAGGTCACGGTGGTGGATATCAATGCCGCCCGCATCGCCGCCTGGCAATCGGATTCGCTTCCGATTTATGAGCCCGGTCTCCAGGAGGTTGTCCGCGCATGCCTGGGGCGTAACCTTTTCTTCAGCACGGATGTTGATGCGGCGATCGCTGCGGCGGACATGATCTTTGTCAGCGTGAACACGCCGACCAAGACCTTCGGTCAGGGCGCGGGCCGAGCTGCCGATCTACAGTATTGGGAGAAGACGGCCCGTCAGATTTTGGCGAATTCAAAGACCGACAAGATCGTGGTCGAGAAAAGTACGCTGCCCGTGCGGACGGCCGCCGCGATGCAGCGCATCCTGGATTCTGGCGGTGGCGATGTGAAGTTCGAGGTGTTGTCGAATCCGGAGTTCCTGGCCGAAGGCACGGCGATCAAGGATTTACAGAATCCCGACCGCGTACTGATCGGCGGGCACGATACCGATGCGGGACGCAGGGCTGTGGCCGCCCTGGTTGATGTGTATGCGCATTGGGTGCCCCGTGAGCGGATCCTGACCTCCAACGTATGGTCGAGCGAGCTTTCCAAACTGGCCGCCAATGCATTTTTGGCACAGCGGGTCAGTTCCATAAACGCCCTTTCGGCGCTGTGCGAGGCCACGGAGGCGGATGTCTGTGAAGTCAGCCGGGCGATTGGGATGGATTCGCGGATCGGGGCGAAGTTCCTTAACGCCAGCGTCGGATTCGGCGGATCCTGTTTCAAGAAGGATATCCTCAATCTGGTCTATTTGTGCGAAACCTATGGGCTGACGGAGGTCGCTGCCTACTGGCAGCAGGTGGTTTCGATGAACGACTACCAACAGGATCGGTTCGTGCGCAACATGCTTAGCCGAATGTTCAACACGGTATCCGGCAAGCGGATCGCCCTGTTCGGATTTGCCTTCAAGAAAGATACGGGCGACACGCGCGAAAGTCCGGCGATCCGCATTGCCCGGCAACTGGTTGAGGAACGGGCGCAGGTGGTGATCAGTGATCCGAAGGCCCTGGCCAATGCCAAGGTTGATTTGCGGGATCTGGGGGATCGCGTCCAGTATGAGTCCGATCCTTATGCGGCAGCCGAGGGTGCGCATGCCATTGCACTGATGACCGAATGGGATTGCTATGCGACCCTGGACTACCAGCGGATTTATGACCGGATGATGAAGCCAGCCTCTTTCTTTGACGGACGTAACCGGTTGGATCATGCGGCATTGTACCAGATCGGATTCAATGTGTACGGGATTGGGAAAACCGCGTTAAGCCATTTATGACCGGGTGTTATTAATGGCTTGCAGTGGTTGGTGAATTAGAACAGAATCGACGGTAGATAAACAAAAGCGAGGATGTCGTAATGAGACGTTGTAAATTCGGTGGGTATTTCTTGGCGATGGTTTTGGCGGGTGTGGTCTGTGGAGGGACTGCAGAAACGCAGGAAGACATCCAGCGGCTGGCCCGCGACGGGAAAACGGCGGAAGCGATCGCGATGTTCGAGTCCTTGCCGGATGTGCGCCAGGCCTCGGCAGATGTACTGCGTGCCGTGGCAGGCTGTTACTGGCGTGAGGGGCGATTTGATGATGCTCGTACGCTGTACCGGCTGATCATGGAGCAGCAACCGAATCTCAAGAATGTCACCGGTGAAGCGGATCGCAGCGCCCTGCTGGCGCGCGATCAAGCCGAGGCCACGGGGGCATCGGTTCCTGTCGTCGCGGAGGCATCTGCTCCCGTTGCTGTAAAGCCGACGGATCAAGCCGCTTCGGAACCCGCAGTTATCGATCCCGCCAGTGCTGTGACCGAGCCGGTGGCTGCCGTATCGGCGACCCCTGCCGAGCTTAAGGTCGAGAAGGAAATTGTATTGCCGCCCGCTGGCGAGGCCACGCAGGCGTTACAGGCGGAGCTGGATGCGCTCAAGCGTATTGCCGGTGATCTGGCGACCAGCCAGGATGCCTTGCGCCAGCAGGCGGAGGCGCGGATTGCGAAATTGGCGGAGGCGGCAACGGCGTGGTCCGGTCAAGTGGATGCCTTGCGCCAGCAGTTGGCTGACGAGAGCGGAAAGTCCGATGACATCAAGCGCATGTCGCAGGAGGCGCGCACGCAGATCGAGGCGCAGACCGCGCTGTTGGGAGAACGGATGTCGGCGTTGACAGAGGAGACGGCGTCGGCACGCATGGCGTATGACCAGTTGAAAGGCACATCCGACCGCAAGATCAATGATCTGTTGGATGCGATCACGGCCGAGAAGTTCCGCAATGAAGCGGCCGAAAGCGAGCTCAAGAAGCTGGCCACGACGTATGAGGAGCGGCTGGCTGCCTTGCAGGCTTCCTCCGACGAGCGGCAGCGGGTTGTCGATGAGATGCGTACGGCAATTGAAGCCGAAAAGCAACAGCTTGAGGAAGGACGCGGGCGTGAGGCGACGCTTCAGGCCGCGCTGAATGAAGTAAAGACGGCACAGGAGCAGTCGCTTGCCGAGGTAAAGCGTTTGGAGAAGTCGTTGGTGGACTTGCGAGGACAGCATGACTCCGTGACCGGGCAGCTAAAGGCCCGCGATGCGGAAGTCGAGCAGTTGCTGGTGCAGCTGAAGAACTCGTCGCTAGCCGTGGCATTGCAGGAAATCGAGCTTCTGGAAAAGGAACTTGCGACGTTGACGGAAGCCTCCACCTCACGTCAGGCGGACTTGCAGTCGCAGATCGAGGCGCTCGAGACCAAGCTTTCCGGGGGGACGGCGGCGGTGGAGGCGGCGGTGCGTGAGCGCGATGCGGTGCTTGGGCAGCGTGCGGACATGGAGTCGCGGATGGCCGAACAGGCCAAGGAACTTGCGGATGCCAAGGAGCTGATCGCAGCGGCCATGGCGGCACTTGCCCGGCAATATGAAGCGATTCGCGAGCAGGTTCGCGAGGGGGGGGTGACGATGCGGCTGGAAGGATCGTCGGATCCACAGGCGGCAGACGGCGTTGTCCTTGAGCGACCGACCGAGCTGGTGCCCTTGATCGGGCAGTTGGAAGCGGCCACGGTCAAGGCGGGCGAGGACGTCCGGCAGCTACGTGACTTGCTGGAGTCGCAGCGCCTGGCCTTTGACGCCGCCGCCCAGGAGAAAGATCGCGAGATGGAAGGGCTCAGGCAGCAGACCGCCACGCTTTCCAAGCAACTTTCAGATCAGGCCGCTGCGGTGGAGACGGCCAAATCCACGAGTGCAACGGCATCGGCTGCGGAAAAGGCGGCCTTATTAGCGACGCATGCCGAGGAGAAGACGGCGTTGGTCGCGGAGCATGGCAAGAAGAATGCGGCGTTGGAAGCAGCGCATGGCAAAGCGATGGCGGCCAAGGATGACGCCCATTCGGAAGCGCTGCGTGTCGCCAAGGCGACCTATGCCGAGCGTGAAACGGCATTGAAAAGCGAAATCGAAACCCTCGTCAACGCAGCGAAGGATCGTGAGCGCATGGTTCAGTCCCTGGAAGAGGAACTGGATGCCGAACGCGCCAGCACCGTGCGTGTGCTCGAGCTGGCCCGAGAGACGGAAGCAGCGCTGAGTGCCCGAATCCGTGCCTTGGAGGCTGCGTTTGCGCTGCCCGATACCGAAAGTCCCGATGAAGCGGTTGGTGCGTCCGAGCCTGAGGAACTCATCGATGCGAAATACCGCGAAATCATTGACTTGCTGCCGCGTCAGCACAAGAAGGCCGTTGCCCTGTTTGAGGCCCTGCCAGCCGATGCGGTGCTGCCCGCCGCCCTATTGAGGGCCATGGGTAATGATTACCGGGAGCAGAAACGATATGAAAAGGCATTGCGGTTGTTTGAGCAGATGGTAAAGCAGAACCCCCAGGATCTTTATGCCGAACGGAAACTGGTGATGACCCTGTTTGATATGGGGCGCTATGATCAGGCGCTTGAACGGCTGGCGGGGCCAGCGGTGGTCTTGCCGGACAATAAATAGCGGCACGCAGAAAGAACATCATGTATCTAGACTATTGGAGATTGCGCGAGGAACCGTTCACGAATGCGCTTGATCCTCGGTTTTTGTTGACGACGCCCCAGCATAGCGAGGGGATTGCTCGCCTGCTTTATGCCGCTCGCCAGAAGAAGGAGGGCGCGGTCCTGACAGGGGGTTACGGAACCGGCAAGTCGCTCGTACGTACGCTCTTTATCTCGAAGCTCCAGCATGTCGGCAATTTCTCCGTGGCCTTGGTGGAAAACCCGCTAGCGGATCCGGAAACCATCCTGAAGGATATCTACGAGCAAATGGCGGGGAGGCAGGTGGCGGCAAGCCAAAGTGGCAGCGGGGTGTTCCGCGCCCTGTCGGCCCTGTTTTCCGAAAAACAGGCGCACGGATTCCATAATCTGATCGTGGTCGAGGAAGCGCAGCTTTTAAGCAGTCCGGAACGGCTGGAACAGTTGCGTCTGCTGATGAACCTGACCGATGCGTCCGGGCGCTGCATGGTGACCATGGTCTTTGTGGGGCAGTTGGATGTGATGGACATCTTTGCCCGGTCGCCGGGATTGATGCAGCGGCTCTCCACGCGTTGGAATCTTGATCCCCTCACGGCAGCGCAGGCCAGGGATTATATCAGTCACCGTCTGATTGTGGCTGGTGGTAACGGCTGGATCTTTGACGAGGGGGCGGTCAACGTCTTGCACGCCTACAGCGAGGGCACGGCCCGGATTATCAATAATGCTTGCGACATGGCGCTTTATCTGGGGATGAGCGAGAATGCCGTCAGGGTGGATGCCGAGATTGCCACTCGCGTGGTTGCCGACTTGCAGGGAGGGACGGCGGTTCCACAGGAGGCTGCCGGATGAAACCGCTGTTCATCATGGCCTTGACGGTCCTGCTTCTGCTCGGTGGCTCAGGAGACCGGCTGTATGCGCAGGAATCCGCCGACGGCGCCAGTGGTTACGAACGGGCGATCAGCTTGCTTCAGGAAGGGATCCTGTTCGAGGCGGTCCATGAGCTCGAACGGTTTGTCGTCACCAATCCCGATCATGAGGACGCCCGGATGTTGCTGGCGCGTTCGCTTTACCGGCTGAAACGGGATTTGCGGGCGGCGGAAGAAGTCTCCCAGGTGATCCGGATCAACGCCGACAACATGGAGGCTCGGCGCTTGCTAATGCGCATCCGGCTGGAGATCGGTCAGCGCCTTGACCGTTCTAGTTATACGGACGTGCTGCAGTATGCCCGGTTGTGCGCGATCCCTGGAAGTTATGAGCGTGCGGCGGAGTACTATCGCTTGGCGCTGACCCTGAAACCTGAGCCGATGCTGCCGCTCGAATTTGCCAGGATGCTCTCCTGGGCAGGGCATTACGAGGAGTCCGCCTATCAGTACGAGCTTTTTCTGAAGGCGAATCCAGAGCATTCTGATGCGTTGCACGAGGCAGGGCGGATCTACAACAGCCTAGGCCATTTCAAGCTGGCGGCGGAGGCCTTCGAACGTTGTCTGGTGCAGTCGCCGGGGCATGTGGAGGCCCGTCTGGATCTGGCGCGGGCGTGGCTCTGGGGTGGACAGGAGGAGCAGGCGGCTCGGCTACTGGAGGACTTGGCCAAGAGCAACGCCAGCGGGGATGTGCCGCTGATGTTGCTCGCCTCGCTGGCGCGTATGCAGTCGCTCGTGCTTGATGAGCATGCCTGGCTGGAACGGGTGCTGGTGCTGAATCCTGCGAATGTCGAGGCGCAGTCCAGGATCAAGGAGCTGGCATCCGGCTCGTTGCTGGAGATTGAACGGCTGCGGCAGGGATTGGTCCGACAACCCGAGGATACTGTTGCGCGGCGACGGTTGGCGGATCTTTACATCGAGGCAGGGCGATTCGCCGATGCCGTGTCGCAACTTAAGCAGATCCAGCAATCCGATCCCGGAGATGCTGAGATCCTCAATCGACTACAGGTGGTGCGGGCGGAGGAGAAACGTCTCGTGCAGGCCCGGATCAATGCCCATCGTCAGCGCGACGAGATTGATCGTCAGCAGCAGATGAGTATCCTCAGGGAATGGCTCGAACGTAATGGAACGGATATGAAAAGCCGTATGCGCCTGGCCGATCTTTATGCCGAGGGGGGGGATCATGCGGCGGCATTGGCGCAATTGGAGTGGTTGCTGGAGGTGGCACCGGAGAACGGGCAGCTTGCGCAGTCGGTCGCCCGCCTGCGTGCATTGCTGGAGGTGCAAAAGGTAACGGTACAAAACGGAACGGATCAGTAGGATCGTAGGCAATGGCTCGTAAACTCATACTCTTCGGCCTCATTTTCACCTTGCTGGCCTTTGTGTTCGTGACTTATGTGGCTGTGCTGAGGACAGACTACAAGGTGACCTCCACCTTCGTCAACATATCCATGGTGGTGCTGTTCTCGTTCCTCGTATTGCTGATTATCCGTTTCTTCGTGCTCATCTATCTCTCCTATCTGCATCATCTGGATCGTAGCCGGACGCCCGACTATTTGTCGGAGTATCTCGCACATCCCGAGGAGATGCACCTGCCGTCGGTTTCGATCATTGTCCCCGCTTATAACGAGGGGGTCGTCATCGAAAGCTCTATCCGCTCGCTGCTCAATTTGCAATATTCCGATCTGGAGGTCGTCGTGATTGACGATGGGTCCAAGGATGACACCTTCGTGCGGGCGAAACGTTATGAAGGGCGGCATGGGCGTACGGTGGTGAAAGTGTTCCGCCAGCAGAATGGCGGGAAGGGGGCCGCACTGAATTTCGGGATCGGCCTCTCGACGGGCGAATTCGTGCTGACCGTGGATGCCGATTCGCGGCTGGAGCCTGCGTCCCTGCTCTATGCCGTGCAACACTTCAAGGACCCGCGCGTGGGGGCGGTCGCGGGCAATGTCAAGGTGGGCAACCGGCACACGCTGATCACCAAGATGCAGGCGCTCGAATACATCGAGGGGCTTAATATGGTTCGCCGCAGCCAGGGGTACTTCAGTGCGGTCAATATCATCCCCGGTCCCATGGGGCTTTTCCGGCGCACCGTGCTCGACGAGGTGGGTTACTACGAGCTGGATACGTTTGCCGAGGACTGCGATATCACGATCAAGATCCTGATCAAGGGATGGAAGATCGAGTACGAGCCGTTTGCGATTACCTGGACAGAAGCGCCGGAAACCGTGCGCGATTTCTTCCGCCAGCGCTACCGCTGGACGCGGGGCATCCTGCAGTCCCTGCGCAAGCATTTCCCCAGCTTGTTTAAAGGCGTAGGTTTTGTGAACACGTTCATGCTCTGGTACATGGCCTTCGAGTCGCTGGTATGGCCGCTGATGAACATTTTTGCCCAGGTGTACTTCCTCTACGTGGTGATTTTCTTCGACTTGGCCAAGTTTGTCATTTTCTGGTGGGGACAGCTTACGGTGCTCGATATCGTGGTGGCCATGTTCTGTCTAAGCATGGAGCGTGAGAGCATGAAGCTCGTACCCTATTCCATCGTTTATCGCATTTACTTTGTGGTGCTGACCGATGTGTGTAAAGTGATTGCCTCCGTGGAAGAGCTCCTCAAGATCCAGATGACCTGGGGCAAGCTCGATCGCACGGGGGTGATGGGCGAGACGCCAGCGAAGAAATGATGGGGAGGTGACCGATGGGAAATCTGATTGGTGTGCTGTCAACAGTTATTCTGGTGAGTACGGTGTGTACGCTCATCTTTGCCGTGGGGGCCTATGTGATTTCGCGCAAGGGGCGCAAGGGGGTCGGGGTCCAGGTCGAGGCGGTCCCCGCGCCAGGGGAGGATGTGGCGGATCGTCTTCCCGATCCAACGGTGAGTGTGCCAGCCGCCTCGCTTTTCAAGCGGGCACCGTCCGGCGGTAGCGGGGCTACCGCCACCACGGTTGCTGAATCCCAAACGGATGAAGACTATCAATGGAAATAAAACAGGAAAAAAAGACCGGTCGCAGGATGCATGTGCTGTGGCTGATCCTGATCGTCAATCTCGTCCTGATCATCGGGTTGTGGCAATACCACCGCCTGATTGTCGAGGTATCGGAGGGTGCCGCCGCCGATTTGTACCGCCAGGCGTTGTCGCCTTTTCGCGGGAAGGAGGATGTCAACGAGCAACGCCAGTTAACGGTTGCGCTGCTTCACTCCGAGGCCACGGCGGTCTCCTTTGGTGACGGCCGGGCGGGGTATGAAAGCCTGATCACACTCTGGCGGCAGTTGATGGATGCCGAGAAGTTCTCCTACAAGGTGGTTCAGAGCGTTCCTGTCGGTAAGGAGGCCGAACCATTCAATCTGCTGCTGCTGCCTGCTACCCGGTGCATGGGACATGAGGATCGGCAGGCGGTCAAGGCATTCCTGCGTGCGGGCAAGGGCGTGTTTATGACGTGGGCCGCTGGCACGCAGAATGAGTTCGGCCAGTGGGAGCGCTACTCGCTCTTGAATGAAGTCGGGGGGATTGAGATTGCTGGCTCTCCGCCGGCGACCGATGAGCATATCAGCAAGGTGATGGTGTCGGGCGGATATCCCTTGACGGCCAGCCTGAATCCGGGGTTCCGGCTTAACATCACGGCCTTCGACCAGCCGTTGTCCGCCAACGTCCGTGAAGACCGTGTACTGGTCGACGGGGTCTGGACCGACCCCGACCAGCCGACCTTCGAGTTGCACAGCGTCCGGGACCGGGCGGCCGTGGTACACGGTAATTACGGACCGGGGCGGTTCGTATGGATGGGGTTCACCATCAGTTCCGGCCAGAACCGCGTGGAGCAGCAGAACGCGTTTCACACGCTGTTGCGGAGCTCCATGTTATGGGCGGGGCACCAGGTGCTGGCGTTCAAGCCCGTGTGGCCGGAAGGCCATGCCGGCGTGCTTTCCGTATCCCAGGATGTCCACGGCACGGAGGATGTTAATCCCGCGATTATCGAGATTGTACGCAAGCATCGCGTATCGATGACCTCCTTTGTCCGTCCCGATCTCATCCGTCGCCATCCCGAGCTGGTGATGCAGCTCTTGTCGGTAGGGGAAATCGGTATCCTTGGGGAGCCGGATGAGGATTACAAGGGGCGCACCATGGATGAGCAGCAGCATGAATTCGCGCGTGCCGCCGATCTGTTGCAGGATCTGACGGGTGCTGCCCCGTTGGGTTTCCGAATGGCTGGTGGACAACCCTTCATCGACCGCACCCAGGATGCGTTGGTGCGAGCCGGGTTCCAGTACATTGCCAACCGGGAGCTGGACCGTATGGTGCCCAAAGCCGTGCGCAGTTATCGCCGTGTCCCGCTGGTAATGCGTCCACGCACCCTCTGGCAGGTGCCGGAGATGCCCTACATGCGATCCGGCCATCCGGTCATGGATGTTGAGAACACGATGCCTGTCCATCTGGCGCAGATCCTCGCGCTGGGCGGCATGTATGGCCTGTCGTTCCGAGCCTCCGAGCAGGATGCGGATTTTCCCCGCAAGTTGGATGCGCTGTTCGAGACGGCGAAAAGGGAGCGGGTGCCGGTGTTGACGCTCAAGGATGTACTGGTGCTGTGGGAAGGATGGGATAACGTCAAGATCGCCACCCGCTACGTGTCCTCGCGGCGAGCCTCCCTGAAAATCAGTAATACCTGGTTTGATAATGTCGATAATGTGATTGTCAATGTGGAGATGCCGTCCGTGCAGCGCCGACTGGATCTCGAGTCGATGACGCTTGGTACGGAGTTGCCCAGCAGCATGAGCAGCAGCGGGGTGCGCTGGCGGCTGTCTATCAACCGGCTAGGTGGTGGCAAAAACGTGGTTTATTATATCAATCAGGAACCCACACGGAAGGGGCCCGAGTCGGACGAGGCCAAGATGATGCGTCCGTCCGCTCCGCCTGCGGCTGATCCCTGGTGAGATGAGGTTTTCATATGTTGTTTCCAACGACGGTATTCGCGATATTCTTTCTGGTGGTCTTCACCGGTGGCTGGCTGCTGATCCGCCAGCGCCAGTGGTGGTCGCTATTCATGCTGCTGGCCAGTTATATTTTTTACGGGTGGTGGGACTGGCGGTTCCTGGGGCTCATCGTGTTCTGTACGGTTTTCAATCATGCCGCCGCGCTGCTGCTGGTGAGGCATCCGGTGCCGGCAGTGCACCGGGTGATCCTGTGGGTGACGGTGGCGATCAACCTGGGGCTGCTCGGTTTCTTCAAGTACTACCGGTTCTTTGTCATGTCGGCCTATTCCGCCTGCGGCCAGTTGGGGATCGACTGTTCCCTGCCATTTCTTGAGATTGTGTTACCGGTCGGAATCTCGTTCTTCACGTTCCAGGCCATGAGTTATGTGATCGATGTCTACCGCAAGGATATTCCGCCAGCCGACAACGTGATCGATTTTGCAACGTATCTGGCGTTCTTCCCCCAGTTGGTGGCCGGTCCCATTGTGCGGGCCAGCGATTTCCTGCCGCAGATCCGCCGTCCGGTGGATATGGGACGTGTGGATACAGGCGCGGCCGCCGTGTTGATCCTGGGCGGTTTTTTCAAGAAGGTAGTGTTGGCGAATATGCTGGCAAAGACGCTGGTCGATCCAGTGTTTGCCTATCCCGAGGACTACGGGGCGCTCGATGTGCTGCTGGGCGTCTATGGCTATGCGGCGCAAATCTACTGTGACTTCTCGGCGTATTCCGATATCGCGATCGGTGCGGCCCTGCTGCTCGGGATCCGTTTCCCGGCCAATTTCAATGCGCCGTATGTGGCCGGTAGTTTCCGCGATTTCTGGCGTCGTTGGCATATCTCGCTATCGAGCTGGCTACGGGATTACCTTTACATTCCGCTGGGCGGATCGCGAGCCGGGAATTGGGTCACCCATCGCAATCTGATGCTCACCTTCCTGCTGGGTGGGTTATGGCATGGCGCGAACTGGCGGTTTGTGGTGTGGGGTGCCTTGCACGGGAGCTACCTGGTGGCGGAACGGCAGTTGGGACGTTGGTTGCCTGCCTACACCGGTTCGAATCGGCTCCTGCGGGCGCTCCTCCGGATGGGATCGATCCTGGTGGTGTTTCACGGGGTGTGTCTATCCTGGATATTCTTCCGGGCCGAGACCTTTGCCGATGCATGGCAACTGATTGTCAATCTGGCGGATTGGCGCCCTTCTGAACTGGCGTCTGTGTCGGCGGTCGTACTGCTGCTGGGCGGGCTAGCGGCGCAGGTCCTCGATGGCGACCGCATGGTCCCTGCCGCCCGCTGGTTCAATCGTCAGCATGTCGTCGTGCAAGGGCTGTTGGCCGCCCTGATCCTGACCGTAATCCTGGGGCTCGGGCCGCAGGGGGTTGCTCCATTCATTTATTTTCAATTCTAGGGGGCATCAACATGGCAACAAAACGCGCGAAGCGATCGACTCCAGCAAGGCGGACAGGATCCACGAAACCAGCGGACCTCGCCGATCAAGCCGTAATCACCGGCACCCGGCCTGGACGGGTGTGTCCTGCCCTGCTCGTCTTTTATGGGGCGGCCCTGTTGCTCAATGCCGAGGGACTGCTGCGCACGGCGGGACGGCTGCCCTATGGCCCCATGCGCGACCGCTGCGTGGCAATGGCGATGCCGGTGGCCCATTTCAGTCAACAGATCGGGATATCCCGGCTACGATCGGCGATAGAATCTTTAGTGAACAAGAGTAAATAAATAAGAAAAGGGAGCGGTTATGAAGTTAATGAAACGAGGATGGCTAGCGGTGGGATTACTGGGGCTGTGCCTAGTGAATACGGTCTCGGCGGCTGACGTGGCAGCGATCGGGGACTCGATGATGAATGCGGTTGGTCGGTCGATCCGTAAGCAGTACGGCAACCAGAAGGCCACCGTCGAGGTGTTCTCCTCGATTGGCACCGGGCTGGCACGGCTGGATATGCTGGATTGGCATGACAAGGCCGCCGCCCTGATGACGGAACATAAGCCCGGCCTGGTGTTTGTCATGATGGGGGCCAACGATAATCAATCCATGCAGGGCACCGGTGGCGGTGTCCTTGCGTTTGGCACACCGGCATGGAGCCTGGAATACGGTCGTCGGGCGGGGAAGCTTATGGATGTCCTGCTGGAGGGTGGTGCCACCCGTGTCGTTTGGGTCGGATTGCCTGCCATGCGTGAAGCCAAGCTGGACAGTGATGTGCGCGTCATGGATCAGATCATCAAGCAGCAGGCGGACGCCCGCCCCGGCGTTACCTATTTTCCGACAACGGGACTGTTATCGGTGCCCGGGGAATACAAGGCCTACATTATCCAACCCAACGGTATGCCGCTGGATATCCGCGCGGAGGATGGTATACATCTGAACCGTAACGGGGCCGAGTATCTGGCCGAGATCCTGCTCAAAGCCTATCCGTTGCCAGTCAAGTAAGGGCGAGTGCGAACGATGACAAAATCAACGTGGGTCTGTTTCATGTCGGTTGTCTGGCTGACGGCAGGTGGGCTTGGACTCTTCGGTGCCGAATCTCCGGCTGAGAAACCAGCGGAGCCCCTGTCGGCGCCGCCGTCAGAGATCCCAGCCGAGAAGCCCGCAGCGGAGCCAGTGGCTGGGGGGGCCAGCCGCGAGGCGCAATACGCCACGCGCGGGATATACAAGACGGTCGCGCCGATGCTGATTCCCGGAGAACGGCGCCCGGTGCGTCCGGCAGGGGATGATGCCGGGGCGGCGGGATTGCCGTCATCGAATAAGACGCTGCAGATGATGTATGAGGGCATGGATCTGGTGCTGGACGAGGAATTCGCGCAAGCGATCCCGCTGCTTGAGCAAGTGCTGGCTGCCGAACCCACCCTTATCCCGGTCTGGTCGACCCTCGGATGGACCTACTGGCGGGCAGGGCGGCAGGACGATGCCGTGACGCTCTGGAAGCGCTTTCTGGCGCTTGATCCGCTCCATCCTGATGCCAACCTGCTGATGGCCAATGCCTATGTCGGAACGGGGCGTCTGCGAGAGGCCGAGGCGCTCCTGAAACGCAGTCTTGAGCTCAATCCCAACCAGATCGAGCCGCAATTGATCCTCAGTACGGTGTACCGCTGGACGGCACGTTACCAAGCCTCTGTGCTTCTGCTGCGCGAGCTGGTGTCCAAATACCCGGACCGGTTGGATATCAAGAATGAGTTGGGTATCTCGCTGTTTGAGAACGGGGACTACGACGAAGCCCTGCCCCTGCTGGAGCAGGGTGTCCGTGCGTTGCCGGATAATCGCGAACTGGCACGCGTGCATGCGCTATGCCTGTTGCGCACGGGGAATCTGGGTGAGGCCCAGCTTCGGGCTCGGCGCTTGCTGCGCGACGATGATTCGGATCTGGAGCTGCTGTTGCTCTTGGCCGAAGCCCCTCGCTACAACAATGATCCGGCGGCCGCCCTGCCGTATCTGCGGAAGATCGCAGAGACCGCCAAGGATAAACGTGTGCTGACCGAGGCACATTTGAAAATGATCGAGATTTATTCTCGGCTATGGAGCCGAGATCCGGTCAAATATCCGTTGGAGGAGCCGCTGAAGTCTGCCCGCAAGCTGCTCGAGATCGATCCAGACAATCCCTATTGGCAGCAATCCTACGGTGAACTGTTGCTAATGGATCAGAAGTATGCGCTTTCAGTACGGCAGTTCAATCGTCTGCTTGAAAATTCGACAACCAATGTGCTGGCTGCCCGCGCTGGGTTGTTTGAAATCGGCCAAGCTGTGAATGATTACCCTATGGGACGCAAGCATCTCGCCTTTATCGAGGGGATCAATCCGCAGAATCCTTATATCCATCAGATGCGGGCACGCCTGGAACTATCGCGAGGCAACCTTCCGGAGGCGTATTCCGCGATTGACCGGCTGGAAGCGGCGGGGCGAAGGGGTGCCATTGCGGTACTACAGTATAGCACGCTCAGCGACAGCGATTGGTCGAATGCCATGTCCATCCGCCGATTCCGGTTGCACATGCTCACCCTCAAACAAGCAGGCTACCGATTTCTGACCCCGTCGCAGATGGCGTCCTATTTTGCGGAACAGCCACCGCCACCCAAGGACATCGAGGACTATGTCCCTTCCCGCGCCGTGGTGGTGACGTTCGATCAGGTGGATATAAAAACGATGCGCTTAGCAACGTCGGTGGCGGAAGACCTTGACCTGGTGTTCGCCCTGCATGTGCCCGTCGGCCCCGTGGCGGTCGGGCATGCGGGGATCGCCGGGGTGGAAACGCTGCGGCAGTATGCGCAGACTGGGCGCTGGGTCTTCGGCAGTATGCTGTATGATGCAGTAACCCTGGTGCCCGCCCGCCCGGATGGCCGGTTGGGAAGCCCCCTGGCCAATCGCATCTGGCATGCCGATGACGAGACCTACGAATCCGAACTGGCGTTTTCCAAACGACTGCGTAATGAATACAGGGAAAGCCGTCTCAAGCTGCGCGAGTTTCTTGGCGAGGGACATCGGGTCAATTTCATGGCCTACCCGTATGGCGAATATGGGCAGGGGCTGTTGAGTAATGTCGACACAGCAATCTTGCAGAACCAGACGGAGGCTGCCATCAACTACGAGATCGGCTTTACGCAGTCCGTCTTCGGGCATGCCGTTAACGGCGATAATCCATTGATGTATGCGCGTTATACCCCTCAGCTCTTCGATAGTGGCGAAGATGTGCTGGAGCATCTGGCCATGCACCACCCCGTGTTCCTGGCTCGCCGTATGCGCGCGGAATGCGCCGCCCTTGACGGACGGCTCTACCGTGCATTGGATAATCTGGAGACACTTCGTCGCGATGGCTATCCGGACCGGGCGTATGACCAGATCGAGAAGTTCGTCTATGATCACCTGGCACTCAAGTTTGGCGTGGCGCGGGCCACTAAGAAATCCGACAAGGGCATGTTCAATGTGGAGCTTGAGCGTCCCTATGCCGGGGGGCATTTCGAATGGTTCAGGGATTCGCTGGACCGCCGCAATTGGCGGACCGCCTGGTATCTCGGTATCTACCTGACCCCCGTGATCAATGCCGAAGGTCGCGCCGGGTATGGCGAATACCAGCAGGATTTCACGGTGAA
This sequence comes from Verrucomicrobia bacterium UBA6015, assembly GCA_002428045.1. GTDB lineage: Bacteria > Verrucomicrobiota > Kiritimatiellia > UBA8416 > UBA8416 > UBA8416. Next base: position 6,732 of record DIZZ01000177.1, on the reverse strand, counting down.
TCTTGCCAAGCCCGAGGAGACGCCGGTACTGGAGCCGCGTAGCCTCAAGGTTACCGAGACGTTCGTGGGGGCGAATGCGGGGTTTCGTTATGAACCGCGCAAGCCAAAGGGCTCTCCCGTGCTTCTGAATGCAGGACTGGCCCGTCATGAATATCGAGGCGATGCCTACTATGATGACTGGGCCTACATGCTGGAGTCCGCTTTCCGCCCGTCGATCTATTTCGACATGGTGCTGCGGCTCGACCACGAGGCCATGCCATCGGCGCGGTCGCTGGTCGAAGGGACCAGCTATGATGTCTTTTCCTACGGCGGCGTGTTGCGCGTCCGCGACTGGTGGGACTTCTGGAGCCGGGCGAACTATTACAGCATCAACGATGGCAACGACCGGTTGCATTTTGATCTCTCGTCCTTGTGGGAACTGGTCGAGTCGGCGGGGCTCCATGCGGGCCTCGAGTTTGGGTATGTGGATGCCACGCATGACAAGCCGGATTACTGGACCCCCTACAAGCTGAACCAATGGATGCTGGTGGGCAAGCTGCGTGATAATGTCAACCGCTTCTATTACGATATCACCTTGAAGTTTGGTTATGCACGCGAGAAGATCCGCCCCGAGGATCAAGATGCCTATGACCGGCTGGTTGAGAATGCGCGCCGCTGGAGTTTTGATCCGGGAGATGGTCCCGAATCGGTGTGGGTACCCGTCTTCAGCGCCAATGCGGCACTGCGCTGGAGTCTCGGGCGGCACTGGCATGCACATTGGGAAGGACTCTACAACGAATCGGTCAATTACAACGAGTTCAAGACGATCGCTGGCCTGAGCCTGATGTTCTAGGGAGGCGTCAATCCCAATCTGGACGCGTCGGCCACGGCAAGACGTAAGAAATGGTGCAAAGATCCCCTGCCTCGGCCCGGCGTAGCTGCGGGCACCTCGCTTGCGCTTGAGACAGAAGAAGTGCATCGTCAAACATTAGCGAGAACGACCTAACAAGAGCGTATCGTTCCTCAATTTCCTTGGTTCGTTGGGCGACCGTTGTTATTCCAGCCACAAGCTCAGTTTCCGAGGGCAGAAACGACTGCAAGAGGCTGCGAGCATCACGGCGGTTCTGTGTTAGGTAGTCAGACAGGTGTTGTCGATCCTTCGCCGCCGCCACAGGCTCAGACGGTGTTGCCAAGGCGCTTCCCTCCGGCCGTGGCACCGACGCCGGAGCAGTCGAAGAGACGTTCTCGATCACGCGAGCAATCGGAACCGCTTTGCGTGTGAAGTCCACAGGTTGGGCGACAGGATCACTGGGCACATCTAGCGATCGATCGTTCGACGGCGAATCCCAATGGCGAGGCGCGGAAGACCGATATGCGCTCAATCGCGCAGGAAGACGGGGAGGTGCTGTCGGCGTCCGCCGGTCGCGTAGTCTTGGCGCAGGGCGGCACGCACCTCGGACGCAGGCTGCCCGCAGGTCCGGGTCAGGTGGTCATGCAGGGATCGGGCTAGCTCTACCAGTCCGATCCCGTACTTGCCGTGCGTTTGCTCGAGTTGCCGACTGAACCCGTCAAACCGAGCCCAGGGGGATGGGGCGTCTTGCATCAGCAGCTTGACGCTGGCAGGGAAATGCCCACGGTTGACGACGCGATCCCAGTGCGCGGCAAATCGGCGCACGGTATGGAGTTCAGACTCGCAGAACGTGGAGGTTTCCTGCACATCATAAGGCGGTTCAGAACGAAAGCGCAGGCGATACGCAGCCTCATGGTGCACCAGGGCTGTTCCATGCAGTTTCTTGAGAATGCCCAACTGAATCTCTTTGGGACCCAGCGCGTGGAGCCGGTCGAACCCCGCCTTGAACTGTACCAGGGTTTCGCCGGGTAAGCCGGCAATCAGATCCGCATGCACATCGGCAAGCGCCTCCTGCACCAGCCAGCGGATCCCCTCGGCGGCAGCATCCAGATTGCAACGACGGTGGATGGTTTCCAGGACAACGGCATCAAACGACTGGATGCCGGCTTCCAGATGCAACACCCCCGGCGGGAAGCGGATTAGCAGGTCGCGTAAAGCGGGGGAAAGCCCATCCGGTGTCATCTCAAAATGCAACCGCATATCCGGCTGCAGCCGCTCCAGGAAAAACGCCAGCAAGCGCAACGCCCGTGCCCCGCCGAGGTTGAAACTCCGGTCGACAAACCGGAACTGGCGGCAGCCTCGGTCAAGCAAGCGCTGTAGGGATTCATGCACGGCGGCTTCCCGAAAATGCCGCACCCCGGACTCGACCGAGGAAAGGCAGAAATCGCACGCCAGGGGACACCCGCGGGAGGCTTCGACATAGACATTGCGATGCCGCAGATCCGCATCCAGGTATTCGTGATCCGGCATCACCAGCCCCGCCACGTCGGGCGGCTGCGGCTGGGGCAGATGCGCCACGACCCGCCCAGCCAGCCAGTCCCGGCACACCTCTGGCCAGAGGCACTCGCCCTCCCCGCGGATGACGCAATCCACGGAGGTGGCCAGCGGCGATTGTACATCATGGGTTATTTCCGGCCCGCCCAGTACCAGTTTGACTGTCGGCAACGCCTCCCGCAGCAACGGAACCAGTCGTTCGACCAGCCGCCGGTTCCAGATATAGACGCCGATGCCAACTATCTCCGGTTGGCAGGCGGCAATCTGCCGCGCCAGATCCGCCGGTTCCTCGTTGATGGTGAACTCCAGCAGCCGGGTTTGTGTACGCAGCGGCACCTCCATCGCTGCCAACAGGAAACGGGATCCCAGCGAGGCGTGACTGAAGCGTGCATTTACCGCCACCAGCAAAACCCTTGAATCCTCCATGATTTCAGCTCCCCTGGATCCCGTCCGGATCATCAGTCCACATACGGATAGCGTCGCCGCCCCAGCGGGGCAGCCTCATCCACGCCCATGAACACCCCGATATCGCACAGCCCGCTGAGCGAGCGCGTGGTCTGCGGAATCCCCTGCTCGGCAAGCACCGCCAGCGGGTTGAGCCCGCCAATCAGGATCAGACCGGTGCTGCCCTCCGTCACCGGGACATCCAACAACGGTTGACTGGGCTCGCCCAGCATCAGATCCCCGCCCAGTTGGCGCTCCCGCAAGCCCTGGAGCAACCGCCGTGTCAGGCTGAGTGCCCCGGCAGGGATCTCGCGGAAGCTGGCACCGACGATCCCGTTGCCCGTCTTGGTGCAGGCTCCCACTTGGGTCATCCCCGCACGCACGAAGACCTCCAGCGGATCCACCGTCGTCCCCCGGTACTCGATCATGTCCAGGAAACGCACGGGCTGCCCCTGGCGCACTTCCAAAATACCTCCGAAGCGAGACACCACGGGAATGCCCTTGGAAATCAGCACCCCGTTGATCGTCACACTGCATATCGTGGCCAGCCCGGCCGATCCGATCGGCACGGTGAAATCCCCGATGTGTTCCCCGCTGTGCAACACGGCAATGCGATTCCCGATCGAATAGCCAGCCCGCAGAACCGGAAGCACATGCTGAAGTGCCCGTGTCAGGTCATGCTCCCGGATCATGGCGACGTTGGCCACGACCGTTCCACGACCGCTGCTATAACGATAGGTCATGCGGTAACCGAGATCATCCACCCGTGCCGCCACCAACCCCAGCTTGGTAACCCCGCCCACGCTCAACAATTCCTGCCGCCCACGCTCCGTCAGGATCCGTCCCATCCGTCGACTCACCGACTGCGTCAACCCGGCCTGGTCCATCGCCAGCAGATGCGCCCGCACCGTGCGAGGACGTACCTCCAGCCCCATCCCCTTGAGACGCGCCGACACCTTCGAGGCACCAGCCGCCCCTTCGATATCACCCAGCACCTTCAAGATCGCCCGCTGTATCCTGTCCATAAGTTCCTCTCACCGGATCAGACTGCAGCCCGGAGACGGGTATATCCATCTGAATCCTCCGTCTTGACGTATGTATGTTAAAACCAAATCCCTAAGGCGCCTTCAAAACAATGCCATGAACCCGCACAAAAAACCAGTTTTCTTTGCCGAGCAGTGACCGTGGCCGGAGCATCTTGCTCCAGATTTGAAAAGCGGATGGGGGCGTCCAAGTCAAAGGCAGGGCCTTCGCCATCCCCGCACGCTCGCGCCGTTTCCGATTGCCGTAAGGTTTTTATGAGAGGACCCAGAAAAAACCGTGAAAAGGGCTATGATTAAAATTTATTTTTTAATTATTACGGCAATTATGCCGTTACATTTTCATATTTCAGCTCATATTATTGCTGTTATTCGTTGATTATACGGAATAATTTTGTCCATAATAAAAATAGGTTGATCATTGAGGTTGTGATCACCAAAACAGTGTAGAAATACAGAAGGAGTCGATATGTCTGCAATCCAAGATACGCTGAATGTAGTGAGGCGTCGCAATGCCGGGGAACCGGAGTTCCTCCAGGCTGTCCAGGAAGTCCTTGAATCACTGGAGCCGGTTATCGAGAAGAATCCGTATTATGTGGAAGCGAATATCCTTGAGCGAATCTGTGAGCCGGAACGTCAGATCATATTCCGTGTGCCATGGTCGGACGACCAGGGCAACATCCATGTCAACCGCGGGTTCCGGTTCGAGTTCAACAGTGCGCTGGGCCCATACAAGGGCGGTCTGCGCTTCCATCCGAGCGTCAACCAGAGCATCCTGAAGTTCCTCGGATTCGAGCAGATCTTCAAGAATTCACTGACCACGCTTCCCATGGGTGGTGGCAAGGGTGGCTCTGATTTTGATCCGAAAGGCAAGTCGGATGCCGAAGTCATGCGTTTCTGCCAGTCGTTCATGACCGAGCTGCAGCGTCATATCGGAGCCCAGACCGACGTACCGGCGGGAGACATCGGGGTTGGCGGACGCGAAATCGGATATATGTTCGGCCAGTACAAGCGCCTGCGCAATGAGTTTACCGGCGTGTTGACCGGCAAGTCACTGAACTGGGGTGGCTCGCTGATCCGCCCGGAAGCGACCGGCTACGGATGCGTTTATTTTGCACAGGAAATGCTCAAGACCCGCAGCGACAGCCTTGAGGGCAAGACCTGCGTGGTTTCGGGCTCAGGCAACGTGGCGCAATATACCGTCGAGAAGGTCAATCAACTCGGCGGCAAGTGCGTATCGCTCTCCGACTCCCTCGGCACCATTCATGACGCCGACGGCATCACGGCAGAAAAGCTGAAGTGGGTGATGGACCTCAAGAATGTCCGCCGTGGCCGGATCAAGGAATATGCCGATCATTTCCGTGCCAAGTACTATGAAGGCAAGCGCCCCTGGGATATTCCCTGCGACTGTGCCTTCCCCAGTGCCACACAGAACGAGATCAACGGAGAAGATGCCAAGGCCCTGCTCAAGAATGGCTGCACGCTCGTCTCCGAAGGTGCGAATATGCCCAGCGCTCCAGAAGCGGTGGACCTGTTCGTCGAGAAGCGGATCCTCTACGGACCGGGCAAGGCCGCCAATGCCGGTGGCGTGGCGACGTCCGGGCTGGAGATGTCCCAGAATGCCACGATGATGAAGTGGCCGCGCGAGGAAGTCGACTGCAAGTTGAACAAGATCATGGTAGCGATCCACGAACAATGCGTGGCGGCCTGCGATGAATACGGGTTCGCCGGGAATTATGTCGCCGGTGCCAACATCGCCGGGTTTGTCAAGGTGGCCGACGCCATGCTTGACCAAGGGCTCGTCTAAACCGCCGCTTCACCGCTCGCCCTACCCCAACAAGGTAGGGCGAGCGCACGGGTCGGTTGACGAGAGCGGACGACGAGAACAGCTGGCGATTTCCGCACGCCGAACCAGGCGGGTTCCACCCCGCCAGCGGGAGGGACGGGTTCCACACCGTCCGCGTCGTGCAAGCCCCCGTGCCCACCGCCGCCTTTGCCACGCACGGCNNCTTCGCCCTACCTGTCTTTGCCTCTCAAAGCTCCTTCAGCCACTTGACGACGTTTGGCGCATCGCGATCAGCCGGTGCCAGTTCTAGGAACCGTTCATAATGTACTCGGGCCTTGTGGCGATCCTTGAGATTGTCGTCATATAGGATGCCAAGGTTATAATGCACGGCCGGGTCATCAGCCTTCATATCAAGGGCTTTCAGTAAATATTCCTCCGCCCTGGCGAATTGCCCGGCTGCCTTGTAGATGTTGCCCAAGTTATAGGTCAGCGCAAACCGTTCGCGCATATTCTCCTGCTGCGAGGAAGCAAGTGCCTGCTGCAAAAGCTGCCGCTCAACCTCGCCCGCCTTCAGTGCCGCATCCTGTTCGGACTGCGCCGCAGTGCTCACATTCAGCTTCATGTCCATATCCGAAAGGGTGCCCCGCATCGTCTGTAGTTCGGCATCAAGGGTTTCCGACTTCAGCCGGAACGCGGCCATCTCGGCCTCTGCTTTTTCACGGGACACCACGGCGGCATCAAGTTCAACCTCGACAGCCTTCATCGCCGCCTGGGCGGCATTACGCGCCACCAGCGCGGCATCACGTTCGGCCTGCAACGCATCCCGCGCCGTATCCCCCATGTCAAGTGCCTTGACGGCGGCATCCCGCGCCGCCACCGCCCGATCAACCTCGGCCTGCCACGTTGCTATCGCGGCCTCCGCCGTCTTCTGCGCCGCCACGGCAGCATCGCGTTCAGCCAACGCGGCATCCCGTTCGGCAACCCCTTTCTGCTCAAGCGCCATGGCGCGCTGCCTGAAGGACTCGGTGATCTCGGAAAAGGCATTCTGTAGATCGGCAATGCGCTGGTCCGACGCCTCC
>DIZZ01000261.1 GCA_002428045.1 Verrucomicrobia bacterium UBA6015 | reverse complement strand
GGTGGGGGCGGTGGGGGCGGCAACTGCGCATCCATCTGCTGTCCAATATAGGCGCGGCCAGCCGGAGTGTTCACAACCATGCGGTCAGGGGCGGCTTCGCCCCATGGGTAGATCCGGCCGTCCCGCCCGCGGGCGGCCATTTCCCATTCGGCCTCGGTAGGCAGCCGTTTCCCGCGCCAGCGAAGGTAGGCGTAGGCATCGAACCAATCCACACCGACCACGGGCTGGTCATCGTCGCTCAACTCAGGCTTCGCCCAGCCTGCGGGCGTATGGTCCTTCAGGGGCGGCGCCGAGGGGTGTGACATGGAATAATCGCCCGTGGACTTGACGTAGTCGATAAACTCGCGGTACTCGGCATTCGAGACTTCGTAACGGTCGATCAGGAAGGGTTTGACGAAGACCGAACGGTAGGGGAAATCGGGATGGCCGGGCTTGGCGGCCTGATTGCCCATCAGGAAATAGCCCCCGGGAACATACGCCATCGTGGGCGGAATGGAAACCCCGGGTGGGGGTTGTTCGGCACGGCTTGAGGTCATCATGGCGGTGTAGGGCTCCATGATCCGGCGCGTCAGGCGCAGAAGGTAATCGAAATCCATCCCCTCGAAAACGCCTTCGCCAATGCGATTGCGGTCTGCTGCCCGGTTTTCAGAGACCAAAACCTCGGCGATCCAGAACCGCATGAAGGCGTTCATTTCCAGGAACGCCTCATCAAACTGTTTTTCCTCGATCAGTAGCGGTAGGCGGTCAGTCATGATCTGCGGAACGCCGCGCGCGATGTCGCGGCAACGGTCGCGCAGCGTATCATAGTTCTGGCGGGCGTTAGTGTCGCTGTTCCATGTGCCAGCCTGAATCCCCTTGTGTTGTGATTCCATTTCGGTCATTTGCGCAGAGGAAAGGTTGAATTCAACCACGGCGGCCTGGACCGGGGCGTGCCACTGCCCATCGATCTTCTTCATTCCCCTCTTAATCTTGGCAAACTCGGCCTGGAAAGCATCCCGTTTGGTCTTGATGTCCGCGACGGCGGCGTCCTTCGGGAAGAGGGTGATGAATTCATCAAACAGGGCGATCGACAGTCGGTAGCGATCAGGTGCCAGGCTATTCTTGGAATCCAGGTCAAGCCGTTTCAGCCCGTTCACCAGATAAACGGAAAGCGGTGTCGCTGTGATGGACTTGACCTCTGCACGGGGAATTGCCCGCCGCGACCGGATGGTGCCTGTGCTAATGCGGAATACATACTCCGTTGCACTCTGTTCAAGCAATTCCGCTTGGAAGGTGCGACCATCCGTCAGCGTCACATCGAGCTTATCCTCGGGAGGAAGGAATTTGCGGGCATCCTCCGACAATTGGGTGCGCTTCACAGGCTGCTGGGCATAGCCTGTGGTGGCAACGGTAACGGCCATTCCAATGAGTACGAGAGCAAGGCGGATAGTCTTCAAGCGCATAATCGATTCCCTCTGTTAAACATTTGCAGGGAACTATGCAAAAGGTCCGGTCGCAAATCAAGGAATTAGTCGAGAGGAATAGGGGGCGCCGGGCCATTTTCGATTGCGGTTGACTTTCGGTCGTGACCGCCATAGACTTTCGCCTTTCGTTTTTAGCATAAATTGTAGCCGTGGCCGGATTCCCTCAGGACGCCGGCCCATCATCAGAGGAAAGGGAACACACATGATCGTATCCACGCAGAAACTTTTCGACCACGCCTATGGCAAATATGCCGTGGGTGCCTATAACATCAACAACGCCGAGCAGATCATGGGCCTTTTCCGAGGCAACATGGATAGCAAGGCCCCGTTCATCATCCAGCTTTCCAAGGGTGCCCGCAGCTATACCGATACGCGCCTGCTCGAGGCGATGATCCGCGCGGCAGACCAGATTTTTCCGGATGCGATCTTCGCGGTGCATCTGGATCATGGCGACGAGAAGACCTGTTATGATTGCATCGATAGCGGGTTCTACAGCTCGGTGATGATCGACGCCAGCCACGAGAGCTTCGACGAGAACATCGCCGCGACCCGTCGCGTGGTTGATCGCGCCCATGCAAAGGGGATCTCGGTCGAGGCCGAACTCGGCAAGCTCGGCGGTGTCGAGGAGCATGTTTCCGTGGATGAGGCCGATGCCAAGCTCACCGACCCGAAGCAGGTCAAGGAGTTTGTCGAACGCAGCGGTTGCGACAGCCTGGCCTGCGCTATCGGAACCAGCCACGGTGCCTACAAGTTCAGCGGTGGACAGGGCCTGCATTTCGATGTGATCGAGCAGATCGCCCGCCTGATGCCCCGCTTTCCGCTGGTGATGCATGGATCCAGCTCGGTTCCCCAGGACGAAGTAACCCGCATCAATGCGGCCGGTGGCAAGCTCAAAGGAGCCAAGGGCGTGGATGAGGCGCAGATCACCAAGGCGTCCACCATGGGCGTGACCAAGGTCAACATCGACACCGACGGCCGTTTGGTCTGGTGCCGTGTGCATCGCGAATGCTTCCGCGATGATCCTGAGAACTTCGACCTGCGTCCCGCAGGCAAGGTCTTCATGGCAGAGTATGCCAAATACATCGTGCATAAGAACAAGGTGCTGGGCAGTGCCGGGCAGCTTGATTCCGTACGTGCCTTTATCAACAAGTAGAATTCTATTAGGAGAACAGTAAATGGCCACCAAGAATATGATTATGATTGACGGCAACACCGCCGCTGGTGCTGTTGCCCATGCGTGCAGCGAAGTCTGCGCCATCTATCCGATTACCCCGTCTTCCCCGATGGGTGAGACCGCCGACGAGCTGAGCGCCGCCGGCGTCAAGAACATCTGGGGCACCGTCCCGGAAGTCGCCGAACTGCAGTCTGAAGGCGGTGCCTCCGGTGCGGTGCATGGGGCGCTGACCTCTGGCGCGTTGACGACCACCTTCACGGCCTCCCAGGGGCTGCTGCTGATGATCCCGAACATGTACAAGATCGCTGGCGAACTGACGTCCACCGTCTTCCATGTGACCGCCCGTTCGCTGGCGTGCCAGGGGCTGTCCATCTTCGGTGACCATTCCGACGTGATGTCCGTCCGCCAGACGGGCTTTGCGCTGCTGGCCTCCAACAGCGTGCAGGAAATTGGCGATCTGGCCCTGGTCTCGCATGCCGCGACGCTGAGGGCGCGGGTGCCGTTCATGCATTTCTTCGACGGGTTCCGCAGCTCGCACGAGGTTCAGAAGGTCGAGGAGATCAGCCACGACCTGATCCGTTCGATGATTGACGATGACCTGGTCATCGCCCACCGCCAGCGCGGGCTCTCGCCGGATCGGCCGATGATGCGCGGTACCGCGCAGAACCCGGATGTCTATTTCCAGGGCCGCGAGACGGTAAACCCCTACTACGATGCCACGCCGGCGATCGTGCAGGAGTACATGGATCGGTTCGCCAAGCTCACAGGTCGGCAGTACCACCTATTCGATTATGTCGGCCATCCGCAGGCCGAGCGGGTCATTGTGATCATGGGCTCGGGTGCCGAGACCGTTCACGAGGTCGTTGACTTCATGGTCGCCACCGGCGAAAAGGTTGGCGTGCTGAAGGTGCGCCTGTTCCGTCCGTTCGATGCCAAGGCGTTTGTCAACGCGCTGCCCGCCTCCGTCAAGGCAATCTGTGTGCTTGACCGGACCAAAGAGCCGGGATCACTTGGCGAGCCGCTCTATGGCGATATTCGCACGGCAATCGGTGAAATGATGGCCGAGGGTGCCTACAAGGGTGCCAAATATCCGGTGATCATCGGTGGTCGTTATGGTCTAGGTTCCAAGGAATTCACCCCGGCAATGGTTAAGGGCGTGTTCGATAACCTTGGTGCCAAGAAGCCGAAGACTCGGTTCACGGTCGGCATCATCGACGATGTCACTCATACGCACATTCCGTTTGATCCGACCTGGACGGTGGATTCCGGCAAGCGGATCGAATGTATGTTCTACGGTCTGGGCTCGGATGGTACCGTTGGTGCCAACAAGAACTCGATCAAGATCATTGGTGAGGATACCGACAACTACGCCCAGGGTTACTTCGTGTACGACTCGAAGAAGGCCGGTGCGATGACCGTTTCGCATCTGCGTTTCGGGCCGGACGTCATCCGCAGCCCCTACCTCTGCACCAAGGCGAACTTCGTGGCCTGCCACAATTTCAGCTTCCTCGAGAAGTACGATATGCTGGCGAATGCCAATTCGGGAGCCGTGTTCCTGTTGGCCAGCCCGTATTCGGCGGCCGAGGTCTGGCAGCATATGCCGGACGAGGTCGAGCAGCAGATCATCGACAAGAAGGTCAAGTTCTATGTGATTGACGCCGTCAAGCTGGCGCATGAGCTGGGTCTGGGTGCCCGTATCAATACGATCATGCAGACGTGCTTCTTCAATATTTCCGGCGTCCTGCCGGCTGGGGAATCGATTGATGCGCTGAAAAAGGCGATCAAGAAGGCCTACGGCAAGAAGGGCGAGGAGATCGTGCGCAGCAATAATGCGGCGGTGGATGCCGCCGTGGCCCGCCTGGAGAAGGTGGACGTTCCTGCCAAGGTGGCTGGCAAGATCAAGATGCCCGCCACGGTATCGGCCGATGCGCCTGAATTCGTCCAGAACGTGACTGCCGCGATCATGCGTCAGCAGGGCGACCTGCTGCCGGTGAGCGCCATGCCGGTGGATGGAACCTGGCCGACCGCAACGACGAAGTTCGAGAAGCGCAATATCGCCGTTGAGATTCCAGAGTGGAATACGGACCTATGCATCCAGTGCGGCCAGTGCTCCCTGATCTGCCCGCATGCCGCCATCCGCATCAAGGCCTACGATCCGGCGATCCTGAAGACCGCCCCTGCTGCCTTCAAGAGCGAGGATGCCAAGGGCAAGGATCTGGCTGGGTTGAAGTTCACCGTGCAGGTCGCCCCCGAGGATTGCACCGGCTGCGGTGCCTGTGTGCAGCGCTGCCCGGCAGCGGAGCGCGACAGCGTGACCAAGCAGCCCACCGGACGCAAGGCGATTGTGATGACCGAGCAGTTGCCGATCCGCGAACGCGAACGCGCCAACTGGGACTTCTTCCTGAGTATTCCCGAGACCGATCCCAAGCGCTACAACCGCGAGACCGTCAAGGGTAGCCAGTTCTGCCAGGCGCTCTTCGAGTTTTCTGGCGCCTGCGCCGGTTGCGGCGAGACCGCCTATGTCAAGCTGCTGACCCAGCTCTTCGGCGATCGTGCCATGATTGCCAACGCGACGGGATGCTCGTCAATTTATGGCGGTAACCTGCCGACGACGCCCTATACGAAGCGTGCGGACGGACGCGGACCGGCATGGGCGAACTCACTGTTCGAGGACAATGCGGAGTTCGGGTTCGGGATGCGTCTGGCGGTCGACCGGTTCAATGCCTACGGGCTGGAGCTGGTGGCCAGGCTGCTCGGCAGCGAGTGCTCCTGCAAGGATGTGCCGGTGGCACTGCTCACCGCGATTCGCGATGCCGACCAATCCACGCAGGCTGGCATTGAGGAGCAGCGGGCGCGGGTTGCCCAACTCAAGACCAAGCTGGCGACATGCGATAGTTGCTCGGATTGCAAGCAATTGCTGTCTGTTGCCGACTATCTGGTGAAGAAGGCGGTCTGGATCGTCGGTGGCGACGGCTGGGCCTATGATATCGGTTACGGCGGACTGGATCATGTGCTGGCCTCCGGTCGCAATGTCAATGTGCTGGTGCTCGATACCGAGGTATATTCCAACACGGGCGGGCAGGCCTCGAAGTCGACCCCGATGGGCGCGGTGGCCAAGTTCGCCGCGTCGGGCAAGCCGATGGGCAAGAAGGATCTGGGCATGATCGCCATGACCTATGGCAACATCTACGTCGCCCAGATCGCGATGGGTGCCAACCCGAACCAGGTGGTCAAGGCGTTCACCGAAGCCGAGGCCTATGACGGTCCCTCGCTGATCATCGCGTACTCGCACTGTATCGCGCAGGGCATCGAGATGGATACCGGTCTGGATAACCAGAAGGATGCGGTTAACTCGGGGCACTTCCCGATCTACCGCTACAATCCAATGCTGCGGGAAGAGGGCAAGAACCCGTTGACGCTGGACAGCAAGGCACCCACGATGAAGTTCAGCGAGCATGCGCTCAAGGAGAACCGGTTCCGTATTCTGACGAAAACGAAGCCGGAGAATGCCAAGAAGCTGCTGGACAAGGCCGATCAGATGTTTGCGGCCAAGTATGACCTGCTGACCAAGATGGCAGGAATGGAAATGTACAAGGAATAGTCGTTTCCGTTGCTCAATAGAATCCCTAGTGCCCCGTCGGAACCCTACGTTCCGGCGGGGCCTTTTTTTGAGGCGCGACACCCATATCAACAGTCTCACCGAACGCCTGCGCCGCATCGTCGAGCGCGTACTTATCGGGGAGTGTGTGGGTGTCCCGTTCCTCTTGTTGGCCTTTTGCTATCCATGCATTGGGGGTGGGGGGCGCGCAGCCGGTCCAGAATCAGTACACCGTGAATCGCGTCATCCCGAACTAGGGTACTTCGCGTCTTTCGTTGTTGATCTGATGGTGCTGCAGCAGCGCCTCAAGCTGTTCGCGAATCTGCCGCATCACCGGATCGCCTTCCCCTCCGCGTTCGCGGACCGGGCTGACCTCGATGGCCTCGCCAACATTGATAATCGCGCGGATCGGACCATGGATGGTCACATGATCGGTCAGGTCATCCTCGAACCGTTCCACGGTTTCGAGCATCTTTTCGGGCGCCACGCCTGGTGCGAAATAATCCAGCGGGTAGAAATTCAACTGCTGGGCAAGGTAGCACTCCTCGAGTTGCCGCCAGCGTCGGACCCGCTCGGCTTCCACAATATCGCCGGTCACCATGTCGGGCAGGATGGCGATGCGCAGCGCCTTGACGCGACCGACCACATCGGGCTCGCGCCGCCCCTTGATCCATTCCGTTTCCAGGGGAAGCAGCAGATGATCAATCAGGGCGTTGATCCGGGGTTCGATCTCCCCGCTGCGCACCTCGTCAAAGAACTCCATCTCCTTGAGCATCAGCAGGGCCAGGCCAATCTTGGCAATCCGCTCGCCCATAGTGCTTTTCGCCGGGCTTTTCCACGTCAGGCGCTGCTCGATATCATCGAGTACCGGCGACAGGGCGCTATCGAGATTCCCCTCGAAACCGTAACGCAGGGCCACGGGATGCACGACCACCTTGCCTGGTACCGGAAGGGCGGCCCGTTGCTTGGCAGCATTGCGGGCAATGAAGGCGGTTCCATCCATCAGCGGTCCCAGCCGGTCATTGGTGCGGGAGACCACGCCTTCGGGAAAGATCACCAGCGGCCGCCGGGCCTCGGTCAGTCGCTGGATCGCGCATTTGATGGCCTCGCGGTCCATGCCCTCCCGGTAGATGCTGAAGGCGCCTGCCCGCTGCAGGAGGAAGCGTTGGAGGCGCGATTCCTCGAACAAGTGCCGACTGGCCATGATAAAGAGCGTGGAGCCGCAGTCCCATGCCAGATGCCCGAGCACCATCGGATCGCAGGGACGGCAGTGATTGGGTGCCAGCATGATGCCGTGCCCGGCCGCGATGGAGTCGCGCAAGCGCTGCTCGCCGTGGACTTCCACGGTTCCGATGCCGTGTGAGCGTCGCAGATAGAGATTCAGGATTCGGCGCAGTACGGCAGGCCAGAACCGGCTTTCGCGCGGCGGATAGAACCGGTAGGGTTTTTCAAAAATAATCTGATGCACGGCAGCCTCCTTCCATAACACGACAGCCCGCTCCACGAAGCAGGGCGCTACTGCTGGTTGACCGTACACAAAGCCACGCCATATCGTCCAGTTTAATCCGCACAGACGGCAACGCGCCGTAGGCTGAAATTAGGGGGCGAACCGGTGGTAAGCCGGTTGTGGCAACGGCGGTGGTGGTTAGCCGTGCGCGGCTCGGCACGGCCTCTCAGTTTTCTATTTTTTTCTTGTTTTCAAATCTGGAAAGACTACTTTGAAACCATGATTAACCGTGTAAGAGGAAGTGCATTCTGCCGTATGGCGTTCGCCTTGGCCTTGGCCTGGCTTGGGGTGGGTTCGGGCGAGGCCGAGAGTGCGTCGTTCGGCACGCTGATATTGCAGGCTCCCGTGCAGGCGGTGGCGTCGTTGAATGGTGAAGGTGCCTTCCTGCTGGTTCCCGGGCAGGATCTGCAGTGGAGTCGCTTGGCACCTGGTAACTATCGGATCGCCGTTGTTGCGGGCACCCAGGAGTGGACACAGGAGGTTGACCTTGGCGCCGGGAGAACCGAGACGCGTGTCGCCGTGCTATCGTCGCCAGGTGTACCGCTTCGGGAGGACGGTGGCGGTTTGGTGTTGCTTCCACTCCCCCCCGCCTCCAGGCCATCAGCCGCAGCAGCCCGTCCTCAGACCCCTGTGACCGCAACCCCGCAACCAAAGGAGGAAGACCACCTGCAGGACGCAGAAGTACGCCGACAGCAGCAGCAGCAGGAGCAGCTAGGCATCGAGCGTGAACAGCGTGTCGCCGAGGAGCGGCAGCGCGAAGCCGAACAGCGTGCCCTACGGGCGGAAGAAATACGGCAGCAAGAAATGGAAGCACCGGAGCCACAACGGCAAAAGCCGAAGCGCCCCAAAGTTCACTAAACCCGAAAAAAAGGAATGCGTATGAAGAAGTTGACCCTGTGTATGATGACCCTGGCGTTCACCGCCGCCTTGACCAGCAGCGCCCTGGCCAGCAGTATCGCTGGTAAGGTGTGGTATGCGGATTGTAAACTGCTTGATGATGCTGCGCTGATGTATGGCGGTACGGCATCGCTATCGCTGAGTGAGAATCTCTGGATTTCCGGCATGTATCTGATGGGTACCTACGACGACGTTCTCGGCCTTTCCGGGTTGGCGTGGGATTCAGCGGATGGTGAGGCTCTGCTGGGCTATTCCTTCCCTTTCGTTGATGTCGGCGTTGGCGGGCGTTATTCGCTCTGGACTCTCGGGTTCCTGGGCGCAGAGGAGGAATATCAGATTTTCGGGCCCATGGCCTATATCGGTGCAGGCAGTTCGTTTGGCGATTCGCCGCTGGGCTGGTATGTAGGTGGGTCATACATGTTCAAGGACTTTGGTGATGCCGATGACAGTGAAGATACGGACGACGGCTTCGAGCATTACAACATCGAGGGTGGACTTTTCCTCTCTCTTGAACCGGTTAGCCTGACGGTTGGTTACCGACTCAAAGAATATGTCAACTTAGACGATCTAGAGTTCAAGGGTATCACCGCTACGCTGGGCTTTGGCTTCTAACAACCTGGGCATACTCAAGCAAGGTGGTCGGGCACACTTGCCCGACCGTCCGGGCCTAGGCCCATGGAGGGTGGCTTAGGCTCGGAGTATATGGAAATCTACAATGAAAATTAAATACCTGCCATGGATGGCGCTGTTTCCCTTGACCACCGTTGCACAGCAACAGACGTTTGAGCAGTGGCTGGCGGAGGATCGCCAGGCCTTTGCCCAGTATCAGGCCGAGGTGACGGCGCAATACAACCAGTTCCTGCGTGAAGAGCAGGAGGCCTTTGCCGTGTTCGTCAAGGAAGCGGGCATGCGCTGGGGAACTGACAACATCTGGATGCCGGAGCAGAAGCGCTGGGTGCAGTACACCGAGACACTGGACGAGCGCAGCGCCGTGCAGTTCGAGGATGGGTTGGCTGAGGTCGAGGTGATCGTTGCCCCCGGCACGAGCGATGCCGAGGTAAAGGTACTGATCGCCAACGGGGTTGAGAATCTTGTGCTCAGCGGTACGCTGGATCCGATCGAGATGATCCGCCGCAAACTGTTCCCGAAATCAGTCCGCGAGGCCAATGATCCGGATCCCGGACCGACGATTCCCTCCGCCCGGTCGGTGGGCAGGCGGGTTAAGTCCAATGCCGAGGCCCCGTCGACAACGTCGCAACCCTCCGGGTACACCGTGAAAAGCGGGGATACGCTCTGGGGGCTCTCAAAACGGTTCAACGTCTCGCGGCAACTGATTGCCGAAGCCAATGGCATCAGCGCCGATGGCTGGCTCAAGGTCGGCCAGAATCTTATCATTCCAGGCCAACGCGTCGAGCCAGCTGCGGCGGAAGCCACCACCACCTCCGTCGCCGCCGCTGCGCCTGCGGCAAAACCGGCAAGCGCCAAGCCCACTGCCAATCTCGCCAAGCAGCCGCTGCTGGATCGCCAGGTGGCCATGCCCGATGGAACCCCCGTGACGCGCGCAAACGCCCGTGAATTTGCAGAAAGCCAGGCCGCCTCAGCCACGGTCCAGCGCAAGACCGTGACGGGCAGCGACAATGTCCCGCGCGATGTGGTCAGGGTCGCCTTCCCACTTGTTCCGGATCACCTGCGCGTGCGCGCCGAGAAGTTCAAGCCGATCGTGTCCAAATACGCCGCAATGAACGGGGTTTATCCCCCCTTGGTGTATGCGATCATCCATTCCGAATCGTCGTTCAACCCACGGGCACGTTCGCATGTCCCTGCCTATGGATTGATGCAGCTCGTCCCCCGGTCTGGAGCCCGTGATGCGTATTTACTTGTCTTCAAGCAGGATCGCCTGGTGACCGACACCTACCTGTACGATCCCGAGCGCAACATCGAGCTGGGGACCGCTTACCTGCGGATTATTGACCAGCGCTATTTCAAGAGCGTGGAACAACCGATGAACCGGATGCTTTGCAGCATTGCGGCCTACAACACCGGGGCGGGCAACGTCTGCAAGGCCTTTGGTGCCGGTACCTCGCTGACGCGGGCCGCTCCCGTGATCAACAGCATGACCCCCGAGCAGGTCTATAATCGACTGCAGTCTAGTCTGCCCTACGAGGAAACCCGCCATTACGTGACCAAGGTCAGCGACCGAATCCCGCTCTACCGCGAATGGCAGTAAGCCCCGACGCTGATAAGCAGTACGAAAAACCCCGGCACATGCCAATCGGCATGCCCGGGGTGTTGCTGTGCATTAAGCACGATGAGAATTAACTTAGAACTTGAACCCTGCGGCCAGTTGGTAGGCCTCGTCGTATGCATCAGTCAGGCAAACAAACCCAGACGCCACGATGAACATGCATTCGCTCGGGGTGAACCGAATGCCAAGACCAATGTCAACCATTTCATCGCCGTCTTCAACCCTTGAGGTTGCCGCCGTTAGCACCGTGTTGATGCTCAATTGGTCGGTCACTGGCAGGATACCTTCCGCCGCACCGTAAAGCTGAAAGTCCTCCGTGCCCTCATTGGCATCGACAACATAACTGCCGCCGACATTGCCTACCACAACCACAGCGCCTAGCGTCTTGGCGGCAATAAGGGTAAGTTCCGGCTCGACCTTGTCGCTCCCGAATCCATCGTCCTCATCGCCGGTCGGCAGGCTAACCCCGCCCATCAACGCCAGATCAAATCCCGCGGTGGCTTCGTCCATAAAGCGGTACGTTGAGGACAGTCCGGTGTCCGTTATCCCGGAGTCAGAACCAACACCGTCAATATCCATGTATGCATATCCCGGGGCAACAGAAAAATTCCAGTTATTGGCCAACCCGTAGTTGAGATATAGCCTCCCGGAGACGTAATCTGCATGATCCGCTGGTTCGTACCATCCCCAGAGTGCCACCTGCACCTCGCCCTGATCGGTCAGTCGCGAATCCCAGGTACTGATCGTACGCTCCCACTCCGCGCTTGCCACGTGCGAGAAAATGCATACTGCACCTGCTGCCGCCAACATTTTTTTCACCAACATACGGTTCTCCTTCGTTACGAGGCCCTAAACACGGTCCCCGGGATTACGTTTCGTCCGTCAGGGGCACCTACCCCAGTATATAAATCCACGAACGCAACAATGTTTAGAAGATGCCAGATAGGACGGGGGCCGTCAACGTGAAAGCAATTTGCATTCACGGGTGATCTGCTGGATGACCAGACCGGCCAGTGTAAGACCGAAAATACCCGTGATGTGGGCCAGGGAACCATTAATCACCGCCTTGCGGCTGCACCATTCGTGGTTTAGCAAGGCTTGATCACCGGGACCCTCGCTGGCTTTCGGGCAGAGGCAGTTGGGCGTGCCGCAACCAAGACTCTCTCCGGCATTGGCCAAAGGTGCCTCTTCAGAGTAGACGACCTGAACCGGTTTGCTAGGAAGCAGGTTCTCCTTGCGCATGAGCTTGCGCAGCTTGCTGCCCAGCGGGCATCCCTTGACGTTGTTGAACTCTGACGTGCGTACCAAGGTCGGGTCCAGCTTGAGGGCGGCACCGAAGGCCGAGAAGACCGTTGCCCGCGACCGGGTGGCATTGTTCAGGAGCAGCGCCTTGCAGAAGAGACTGTCGATCGCATCGATCACGACATCGTAGGCATCGAGATCGAAACGCCCCTGGGTTTCCTGGTCATAGACGGACTGGATGGAAAGGATGTCGGCGTGGGGGTTGATGTCCAGCAACCGGGCACGCAACGCCTCGGTCTTTACCTGGCCGATGGTGGAGCAGGTGGCCTGCAACTGGCGGTTGATGTTGGTGACGCAGATCCGGTCGGAATCGACCAGGGTAACGTGGCCGATACCTGTACGGACGAGGCTTTCAGCACACCAACTACCAACGCCGCCGAGACCGAAAATAATCACATGGGCACGCGCCATGGCCACCATGACGGGATCCCCCAGCAACAGGGCAGACCGGTTCAGGATGGCGGTGGTTGGTGGGGTTTTCGTTGACGTTGGCGATGGCACGGAGGGCGCGGCAGTCTGCATCAGTGGTCCCTTTCATTTGTTCGGTGGATGGCGATCAGTATCGTGGCGTATTGCAGGGCGAAAAGGGAGGCGGTCGTCAGTTCGCCGAGGGCGATGCTGGGTAGGTCCAGGCGCTGGATGAGCGGATAGAACAGGAACAGGTTCCATGCCGGTCCGTCGGCCAATCCGGGGGCGGCGGCCAGACGGCGGATGATGGAGGGCAGCAAGGCGTAAAGTCCCAGTCCATAACTTAGCAGGCACCAGCGGGCAATCGCCGGGGAGACGGCTTTGCCCGCCTGCCAGGCTCGCCATACCCTCGGCACCGCCAATAGCGTGCCAAGCAGCATGCCCGCCGAAAGATGGAGCGTGGATTGTGCCATTATGAAACTCCTGTGGGTGTGTCATCCAAGTCGGTCTCGCGGCGGCGGAGTTCGCGCCAGGCCGCCGCCAGCAGTATTCCGAGTAGCAGTGCAAACGCAACGTTGAACAGGGGAGCGAGGCGATCGAGCGTGGCCGCCTCGAGCTGGTCAATGGTATAGTGCCAGAGGAAGATGTCGGTGCGCGGATCGGTGGCCAGCCTCCGGTATAGTCCGTGGGCACCCATCAAGCGCGGCAGGTCAGGGATGATCGCCCAGACGGCACCAATAACCATGGCGATCGGCGTCAGCAGCAGCATGCCGAGCGAGGCGCGTCCGCGTTTACAGGCGTAGATGATCGCCGCGATCAGCAGGGGAATGGCAGCGCCGAGCAGGGGTTGGTGCAGCATATCAGGGCTCCTCCGGTAGCTCGGTGGGGACGTCCACCCATGCACGCAATGTCTTCACACGCCGGTATGCTTCCATGGCACGCCGGTTGTCGCCGAGCTCCATCCTCCGGTCACCGAGGTTTTGCCACAGCGGATAATTGTTCGGATCATAGGCGGCTGCCTGCGTCAGGCAGCGTTCGGAAAGGAGACGGGAGGATTCGGTGTTTTCCTGCCAGAGCAGGGCGGCGAGGCGGCGCCAGGCGACGGGAGATAGGGGTGCTGCCGTGAGCGCACGGGCGGTATCGGTAAATCCGGCGCAGGTAATGCGGCCATCGTTGTCGAGCTTGAGGTCGGCAGGGACTAGGGCGATGAGCATCAGCAGCCCGGCTGCCGCCTGCCACGGGGGATTGCGACGGCGGGGCTCTGCGGCGTCTTTGGTCAGCATGCCAGCGAGAATGGCGAGGGTCAGCGCATACAGGGGTAGATGCAGCGGGAAGTCCACCAGTGCATGGGTGGCTGCAACGGCCATGGCGGTCACGGCGGCGGTGGAGATCATCAGGGATTCCGCGTCGGTCCGCTGGCGCAGGCTGCGGATGACCTGTCTGCAAAGCGTAGCGACGATAATCAGCGCCATCAACGTGCCCGCCACGCCGCTTTCGCAAAACCACTGCACATATTCATTTTCCGCATAATCCCGAGCATCCCGTGCCGAGGTTTGGCGATGTTGCGGATAAACCACACGAAAAGCGTTGGGGCCGGCACCGAGCAAGGGATAGGTTTGCCAGATGCGGATGGAATCGCGCCAGGCGTCCAGCCGATCCTGCAGGCTAGTGGTGGAGAGCGGATTACGCAGGCTGGCGATCCGCTCGCCAAGGTCGGCGTAGCGCAGGGATAACCCGACAAGGGCGGCTCCCAGCAGCAAGGGCAGGACGAGGGCGGCAATGCGCAGGGCGATGTTTCCGCGCCATAGCACGATGACCATCAGGCAGGCCAACCCTCCGAGTAATGCGACGAACCCGCCACGGGACAGTGAGGCGAGCACGGCACCGACCAATACGGTCGAGGCAAGCAGGCTGGCCAATGCGGCGACGATACGCCGCCGCTGCAGATCATGCAGGCTTAAGGCGAATGCAGCAGGCGCAAGCAAGGCGCAAAAGCCAGCGAAGTGGTTGCGATTCATAAAGCCGCCCATGGGGCCGGGACGTCCATGGGGCACCGGAATCATCCACCACAGCGTGCTGCCCTGGGGATAAATCCACTTGCCGATAATGCCAGCCAGTGCCATGACGGTGGCGATGAGCAGCAGGCCGCGCAAGAGGTTGACCTGCTGTGGACGCGAACACCCCGCACTCAGTCGCCAACCGCTGTAGGCCAGGATGACCAGAAGCAGCATGCGCAGGGTTCCGGAACGACTGCGAGAAAGCGAAAAAAGGGGGCGGATGCCATGCTCTATGCCAGCCGCACGCACGGCGTCTAGCGCTTCGATGACCGTCTGGTTTTGGGTTTGACGGGTTTCCCCGGAAAGCCAGCCCGGAAACGGGATCAGCATCAGTAGCAAGTAGACAAGCAGCAGAACATACGGGGAACGGACGAGCTCATGCCACCGCGGTAGCGGCTGCCTGAATACCTGCCAAGGATGCAGGGCAATGCTAAGCGCCAACGCGGCAATAAAAAGCGTCCATGGAAAAATCCCCGCCCCGCCAACGGCCAGCAAAAAGAAAACGGCACCAAGGATCAACGCAGGACATGCCGTAAGGTATCGCTTTAAAGCTAAAATGGACGCTGGAGATGTCATAGACTGTGCGGGATTAGGATGAATGTAACGTCAATTCCTGGAGGCTTTTGCGAATATCCTCGAGGTCGAATGCACGCTTTCGGATCGGGATATAAAAAGGGAACTGGCCGATCTGCTCGGGGCAATGCGCATCCGAGGCGGTAATGACCGGCACGTCTGGATAGCGATGGCTATAGGCATCAACACTGCCGGGCAAAACTTCGATGGCATCGTAAGCGCCGTGAGGGAGTGCCCCGAGTTGCGATTCGATGCTGAGTGAATTCCGGTTGATATGACTTGGAATGAAAAGGCCGCCCAGTTTATGTGTCTTTTTGCGGACGGCTCCGAGCGTATGCCGGATCGGGACACCAAGGTAGAACTCAACCGTTCCAATCTCGTTTCCGTCGGCATCAACAACCGCTTGAGGGCCGTAATGCTCCTCGTTGAGCGGGGTATGCGGAAGCGCCGCGCCGACCCAGTGATCCATGGCGATCGCCGGGGCGAGGCTGTCAAACAGCGCAAGCACGTGACACCCTTCGGCGGCGGTAATTTCCAGTCCAAAAAGGGGGCGGATACCGACGCGTTGGCAGGCGTCCTGAAAAGCCGGACAGTTCCGTGCAGAATTATGATCGGTCAGAGCGAGCAGGTCGATCCCCCTGGCAACGGCGGTTTCAGCAATGCACAGCGGAGTCATCTCGTGCGATGCGCAGGACGATAGGCACGAGTGATTATGTAGATCCGCCAGCATAGGCATCGGTCTCCGTGATGGGTTATCCGCGCAATCGGCGCGGGAAGGCGAATATGCCGCACCGGGAGCCGACGCGGCGTATGGAGGTATGGCGGTTTCGCAAGGCGCGCAGCAGGGTTTCCGATGGTTTTTGGGGATCCAGGGCGCACTCAATCAGGGTGGCGTAGCGCCCCGTCCAATGTTCGTCCCCGGTCCTGGGTAGCGGGTCGCTGCCAGCGATGACATGATACCCTTCGCGAGTGGCTCGTCGCATGGCCGCAGGTTCCGGCCAGAAGGTGGGTCGCATGGCGGAATCACCGATCAATAGCCGATCCGGGCCGAACTGGTTCAGGAGCTTCGCCACGATCCGCCGCCGCTTGAAAAGCCACTTCCCGACCGCCCAGGCCAGTACCGGCATCCCGCCAACCTCACTGATGCGCCGGATCGTCAGCTCCGCAGGCTCGCCATCGGGGATGGACGCGTCGCCACCCAGGCACAGGATCTCCAGTCGCTCGCGAGTGGCAATCTGCCGTCCAGGCAGCACGAACAAGGGAGACTCCCCGCCCCCCGGGCGGAAGACGATGCAATGCCCGTCTTCCAGCACTTGGTAACGCGGATCGTTGCCGCCATCCGCAGCCACCTTAGCGAGCAACGCCTTGTAAGCGTGACAATCGTGCCGTTCCGCCAGGCAGGCAAACGTAACGGTAGACGGTGCCAGCAACTCCAGCCGCTGCGCACAGGCGCAAAGCGCCGCCTCCCGGTCGTACTCAGGATACAAATGCACATGCGTATCAACGATTATCGCCATCCGCCCCCACTCTTTATCGTAATCGTAATCCTAATCGCAAAACCCACCCCCTACAACGGACGATCCATGGTTCGATACTGAATCGCCTCGCTAATGTGGTGTGTTTGGATCTGGTCGGCACCCTCGAGATCGGCAATCGTCCGAGCGACCTTCAGGATGCGGTCATATGCCCGGCCGCTGAAATTAAACTCGGTAATCGCCATTTTAAGAAGATCCGCGGCATCCCTTGCCGGCTGGCAGTACGTCTGCACCTGTTTCGCCCCCATATCGGCATTGCAGTGGATATGCCGCTTTCCAGCTTTGTGAAATCGTTCCCGCTGCACTTTTCGTGCGGCCGTGGCCCGGGCACGAATCGTGGCCGAGGGTTCGCCCGGTTGCAACGCGGAAAGCTCGTCATAGGCCATGGAGGGAACTTCGATATGGATATCGATCCGGTCCAGCAAGGGACCCGAAATCTTGCTGCGGTATTTTAAAATGTTGCGGGCTGTGCAGCGGCATTCGCGCTTGGGATCGGAATAAAACCCGCAAGGACAAGGATTCATGGCCGCCACCAGCATGAACTCGCAAGGAAAGGTAACGCTGGCCGCCGCCCGGGAAATGGTCACTAACCCGTCTTCCAGCGGCTGTCGCAGAACTTCCAGTACGTTCCGATGGAACTCGGGCAGTTCATCCAAGAAAAGCACGCCACGGTGGGCCAGGCTGACTTCCCCCGGCAACGGATGCGCCCCACCGCCCAGCAGACCGGCATCGGAGATCGTGTGATGCGGCGAGCGGAACGGACGATGCTCGATCAAGGCAGCGTGTGCGGGCAGGGTGCCGGCAATACTGTGGATCTTGGTGGCCTCCAGCGCCTCCTCCAGACTCAGCTCTGGCAGGATCGATGGAATGCGCTTTGCCAGCATGGTTTTGCCCGTCCCTGGAGGGCCAACCATCAAAATATTGTGCCCGCCCGCAACAGCCACTTCCAGCGCCCGCTTGGCTTGCTCCTGACCCTTGACATCCGAAAAATCAGCCTCGTGCAGTTTGATCTCGCCGAAGACACGGGTCACATCCACCGAGCAGGGCTGAAGGGGCAAGGTGCCGTTGATGAAATCCGCCGCCTGGCGCAGGGTGCGGATCGGATAAACCTCCAACCCTTCCACCACCGCCGCCTCCTCGGCATTATCCGCTGGGACCAGGATCCCGCGCTTGCCCACGGCCCGCGCCTTCAGGGCAATCGGGAGCACACCCTTCACCCGGCGCACCTCGCCGCTCAGCGCCAGTTCGCCCAGCATGAAAAAGTCCTTCAGAAGCTCAGGCTTGATCTCGCCCTGGGCGGCCAAGAGACCGATGGCGATCGGCAGGTCATAGATCGGGCCTTCCTTCTTGATATCGGCGGGGGCGAGATTGATCGTCGTACGGCCCATGTGGGTTTCGAAGCCGGAGTTCACCATGGCAGTATAGACGCGGTCCTTGCTCTCCTTGACGGCGGTATCGGGCAGCCCGACGGTGACAACCTGCGGATCCCCATGCCCGGCATTGACCTCGATCTCCACCGCATAGGCATCCACCCCCTGCACCGCCCCCGAAAATACCGTCGCTAACATACCTGCCCCTTCACGCTGCACCGCCAGACCATCAACCCAATGGAAACAACGCCGCACATTACACCGTAGAACCG
>DIZZ01000197.1:28126-28304 GCA_002428045.1 Verrucomicrobia bacterium UBA6015 | reverse complement strand
GGGCAACGGTTCAAGACCACGAACACCCGCCCGAGAACAAACCATTGCACACATGCGCTTACTACTCGCATACTGCCACACAGGCAGAATCCCGTCAAATCCTAAAAAACACTCAAAATAATATCATGGGAGGCACTTGCAGAACCCCTCATGGAGCCCGCTTGAAGCCGGGCACCAC
>DIZZ01000197.1:25999-28069 GCA_002428045.1 Verrucomicrobia bacterium UBA6015 | reverse complement strand
GGAATGCAAACCGGATGCTGCCGCCACTCTTATGGGGGGGCGAAAAACGTGGAGCCGTCGTGGCTGACCCAAATCGTATAGTAGTGGGTGCTCCCTGCGGTCACATTGGAATGCATGAAAAAACGGTTCGTCCCAAGGTAGATACTCTCGCCATCTGCAAGGTTTGCCGGATAGGTCGCCGTACCGTGGCGAATCTGGATGATGTTTGTTGACATCCCGCAAAGGAGCGGATCGGTCCAGTTCAGAACAACCTGGTTGGTCAGTGCCACTGCGTTTAATCGGAAGGTGTGCAAGGGTGCCACATGGGGCGATGGATGCAGGCTGGCATCGCCAATCAGCACCATGCCGTACCACCATTGGGGTGCCCATCCGGCTTGGCGGTTGGTGTTGAACCACGTCCGGAAAGCCCGCCCGAAAGACTCCCTCCCGGCCAACGCGCCGTAGAAGGAATCGTCGTTCCACATGCCTCCCGTTTTGGTCGATCCCCACGCCAGCAAGCCGCTTCGGTTGGTGCTGAACACGGCTAACCCGGCTAAATTGTTGGCCGCGCTGTAGTCCGCTCCGGAACAAACAAAAAAACTATAGAACTGGGAATTGGGTGTCATGGACACGTAGTTCGTCGCGTCGAAGAATACGTACTGGCTTGGATTGTGCTGAATATACCCGTGCCCTCCCGGCGACCCGTGCGAGCGCGTGGAAATCAATTCGAAGGACTGTGGCAAACGATGGTCTCGGTAATCGGCCATGGTGGTCTCGTTGGTCCCGTTGACCATTGCCGTCGTCTCCGGATAGACGGTGTCGATGGCATCCCGGTCGGAAGGTCCCAGGTTGGCCCAATCGTCGTCGTTATAGCTCAACGCCTTGACGGAACTTTTCCAGTTTCGAACCCGATATGCATGGTTCTTCGTCAAGTAGGCGTTGACCACCTGGTCCGGCGATCCAAGACGGCCGAGGTTGTCCACCCGAATGCGTGATACCCATATCTCAATCGCCTTGTCCCCCGTCCATGTGTCGAGTTTACCCTGCACGAAGGGTGGCGTGGCGTTGGTATCCCTCCAGGTGCCGTTCAGGTCCATGTAGAATATATCGCAGGCAAAATCCTCGTATTCGTCGGCACCCCCCCAGTTCTGGAGCAGTTCATACACCACATAGGGTAGGTTTCCGATCAAGATCGCTCCCTCGAGAGATGCTGCCTCGTTGTAGCGTGCAGCAAGGTAGCTGCGTAGGTTCTGGGCGTTGCCAGAAGTGAAACGATAGATCGCCGTGGAATGCCCCGCCGCTTTCAAGTCTTCCGACAGTTGCGAAATGCCGGATGAAATCGAGGCATAGAGAGCATCCTCGACCACCACGCAGATTCGACTGCTTGCCGCTGCGGCGACAGCTACCGGATCTGCGGGAACCTCGTCCATAACAAAAAGCCCTTCGTAAGAAGGTACCTCAAGATGCGGACGCTCCGGTTGGCTGGGCGACCACCAACGGCTGGGCATCGGCTGTTGGCCCAGCCCGTCAAATGCTGTGCCGATCCAAATCGCAACCGACGCGACCATTCCGGCGAAAACAGGGTTATGTGGTATTACGCTCATCTGATGCGATCTCCTATATGCCCTAGCTCATGCGCCAGGAGCATGGCCGCCACCTCCTCTGCAGGGTACCATCGATCTCAAGCAGGCGGACCATCCCGGAGGTCACAAAGACCTTGCCGCCACCACACGTAAAGGCGTTGGGCAGGGGATCCTCGACGATCTCCAGTGAAAATGTGAACGCTGCGGGCCTGAACGTGCCAGGGAGCGCCTGCACCATTCGCCTGAAGACGGCATCCAGCGTGCCAAAATGCAACCCATCGCCACGGTGCCAGAGCGCCGGGCCTGACTCGGCGTGGCGGTCCGTCGTTCCGACAGGGGCCCGGCAACCACACAACCCAAGGCATACGCCCAGCACCAGCGCCCCAATAATGATGTTACCCTTCATAATCGACTCCTACCACATACCGCCTCTGGGCAGCATCCTCGAATCGTTGCAATTTTACAACCGGAATCAGTCGAATTGACGAGAACGGCGACGAGAGCGCAT
>DIZZ01000197.1:0-25986 GCA_002428045.1 Verrucomicrobia bacterium UBA6015 | reverse complement strand
TTGAAGGTTTTTAGTTGACGGATTGCTTCGATACCATTACACAGGAAGGACGCATCGGTAGAGTGAACGTTCGATTCTGAGACACATTATAACGATCCGTCGTTTAATACGGTTTTACGATACAGCGGAGGGCATATGGGCAACAGAAAACCAACCGTAGCCGGACGACCGAAACGAGGCATGCTTGCGGCTAATCTTGAGCGTCGTTCCCCCATTCTCGCGGTGCGGCTTGCGTGCGTGGGCTTTACGCTCGGTGCGACCGCATGCGCCGCGCCGATGATCACACTGCCGCCGCAATCGACTACGGTAACGGCAGGGCACACGGCGACATTCTCCGTGTCGTCGGACGGCAGCCGAGCCTGGCTGATTTTTGGTCTCCTAAACCGAACGTGGACCCAGACTGTGCATGGCCAATGTTTCTGGGATGGAACTACTTGGACCAGCCAGCTCGACCCCTTCACTGAAAACTGGCAGGCCGAATCGCAGGGCGCTTGGAACGGCGGCGTGGCGTCGATGCGTACCGTGAGCCTCTGGCCTTCGCCTACCCGCCTATGGATATCAACAATATGGACCGAATAAACAACGATGAACCCGAGGAAATGCCCATGAACACCATCACATACAAGCTCTCTCCGGTCCTCTTTGCCATCCTCTTGCTCTTACCAACCGGCTCCGTTCAAGGAGCACCCGATCCGTTAGCGGGCCCAGTGATCACCTCGTTCTCCGCCACGCCCGCGATGATTGACCCGGGCCAGAGTGCCCTTTTACACTGGACCGTCGCGGGCGCGACAAGCTTGACCATCGATCACGAAGTTGGCACGGTAAGTGGATCCCAAGCGGCCGTCAGCCCCACAGCAACAACGATCTACACGCTCACAGCCGTCGGCCAAGGCGGGACAGCGACATCGACCGCGGGCGTCGGCGTGGGGAGCGGCTCATTAGTTTATCAGGATGTCTACGACGGCGCGCTACAGGATAACTGGAGAATCGACAATTGGGGCGATCCGACGACACTTCCCGCCGCCTCCGCCCCGCAACGCACCGGCTTCGCTATTGAAACCACCTTCACTGCAGATTGGCAGGGTTTTAGCCTCGCCGACATTGGCGATAATTGGATGCACCTCACGCGCCACTACTACAGCAACACCAAGCTGCTGGAATTTGATATCTACTTAGGAGGATCTGGCGATGCCGAAGCTCTAGAACTCATCCTCGACGATGCAGCGGTACATAACCAAACGATGCTCACCGACGTGATTCCGGGATGGGATGTCATGACCACTTCCGAGCGATACGGTCATTGGCACCACGTCGCCGTTACGCTCGCAAACCTACAACCCCAGACTGCAAGTTTCTTCCGCTTTGTGTTATTCAATTCCATCTCTGGAGCGCGCCCCCACTTTTTCCTTACCAACGTCCGCCTCGCCACGATCACCGATCTTCTACCCCCGCTCATCCGCCCTGGGTCGACGACCGTGGACTACGACACGCTCTTGCTACCGTTCACCACCGACGAAGCGGCGACGTATCGGATTGACTACGGCGATGGCAACTACTCACAAACCTTTACAGGACCCGNNATCGCCACCAACCACAGCGCCTCATTCACCGGCCTAACGCGTGGCACGACGTTCCACTACCGCATCACCGCCACAGACTCCTCCGATAACCAAGGGGTTTTAACGGGCAGCGTGCCGATCATCGATCCCCCGCCTCCGACCTCCGCCTCCGTCGTCATCACCATCGATCCCGCCACCACACAACCGATCTCGCCGTGGATCTACGGGATGAATTTTTATCAGTGGACTTCCGACTATCTTGATAACCTGACGCTCAATCGCCTCGGCGGAAACCGCTTTACCGCCTACAACTGGGAGAACAACGCCTCCAATGCCGGCAACGACTGGTTTTATCACAACGACGGCTATCTCGAAACCAGCCCCGTGCCCGGCGAGGCCGTGCGCGCCATCCTCAGCACCGACCGCGCGCGCGGCACCGCACATCTCTACACCGTGCCCATGCTCGGTTATGTGGCCGCCGATAAGAACGGCGACGATGTCACCGCCGTCACTCCGCTTTCCACCAGACTGGCGACGCGGTTCAAACAACTGGTTTACCGGAAACCGATCGCCACGGCCGGTGCCTTCACCACCGAGCCACCGACGGACGACGACTTTGTCTATGCCGACGAGTTCGTGTGGGCGATGAATCAACTCGTTCCGGGCGGCATCTACACCGACCCAACCACACCAACATTCATCAGTCTCGATAATGAACCAGACCTCTGGAGCCATACCCACGCCGAAATTTCCACCAACATGCCCTCGCCCGAAACCTACATTTCCAACACGATCTCCCTTGCCAAGGCGATCAAGGACGTCGCTCCGACGGTCAAAATATTCGGGCCGGCACACTTCGGCTTCAGCGGCATGGTGACATGGCAAATGCACCCGTCATTCTCTGGCGGCTATTGGTTCCTCGACCACTATCTTCAGGAACTGAAAGCCGCATCCGAAGCCGACAACCGAAGACTGCTCGATGTGTTCGACATCCATTGGTATCCCGAAGCAACGATCAACGGCGAGCGGGTGACCACTCTCACTTCCGCCACCCTCAGCGAGGAGCAAGCCCAGACGATCGTGCAAAGTCCCCGCAGCCTGTGGGACCCGACCTACACCGAAAACTCGTGGATCGGCCAGTGGTATGGCGGACCGATCCTCCTGCTACCGCGCCTCCGGGCACGCATTGACGCGGCATGGACCAACACCGATCTTGCCATCACCGAATGGAACAACGGCGGTGCCAACCACATCGCGGGGGCGATCGCCGTCGCCGACAACCTTGGCATCTTCGGGCAGAACGGCCTCTTTGCCGCCAACTACTGGCCTCTACAAGCCCCCTCCAGCGCGACATTCGACATCGCAGGGTTCCGGATGTTTCGCGACTACGACGGCGCCCAAGGATCGTTCGGCGACACCTCGCTCGCTTCCGCGTCCAGTGATACCGCCAAAGTCTCCGCCTATGTCAGCCGCGATTCGTCCGCCCCCACCCGGATCGTAATCGTCGCGATCAACCGTTCCAACACCTCTCAAGCGGTCGGCTTCAACGGACTCGCTCTCGCCGGCCACGCGCGCCTCTTCCGGTTGACACGCGCATCGAATGTTCCGACTGCGGTCGGCGAATCCGCCATTGACCTCACCCGCTGGCTTATTTCCCTCCCCGGCTACTCGGTCACCACCATCGAACTCACGGAGACCGTCGCGGCAAATACCTATGCCGCTTGGCGCCTCATCAACTTCACCGGCACCGATCTCACCACCGAGGCCATCAGCGGCCCCAGAGCCAAGCCCGCCAACGACAACGTGCCCAACCTCCTCAAATACGCATTCAACATGATCGGCTCAGGAGCTGGTCAGGCCGCCACCCCCCAGACCTTCAACGCCCAAACACTATCCCCCTCCGGGTTTGCCGGCCTCCCCTTCGGAACGCTCGAAACCCCCTCCAGCAAACTCCAGATCACCTTCATCCGGCGCAAGGCCAGCTCAAACAGCGGTATCACATACGCCGTCGAATTCAGCAACGATCTCAGCCCAGGCTCGTGGGCCACCAACCCCGCGACCACCGAAGACGTCACCGCGCTCGACGCCACCTTCGAACGCGTCACCATCACCGATTCCCATTCCTCCGCCAAACGTTTCGCCCGCATCAAAGTCACCGCACCGTGAGCTTTCTCGCCAGCGAAAATAGGGTGGCGTGACATAGTCTGCGCAAGGAATGGTGCGATAATGGTACCTATGAATACAGCAACAGGCAATCCCGGCGTAGCTCAGCCTTCAAGGCTGTCCGAGTCCATAATGAGAATTGCTGTTGCCCCTCCGTCTGGTCTCCGCCTTGGCGGGCCGTTGCACAACCGCCCAGTACCAGCGCCGCCACAATAGGGAGAAAGGCACACGGTGACAGCTTATGTCGCGCCAATATATGCAGTGTCATTCTGACCTCTGCTGTCGACTGGATGGGAGGATGGGGGCTCGCCGGTCTTACTTTGGCCCATATTTGATTAAGGCGGCCTTCAACTGGTCCGCACTAATCGGCTTGGTTAGGAAATCATCCATTCCGGCGGCTATGCTTTTCTCCTCGTCCTCTTTGAACGCCGCGGCCGTCAGCGCAATGACTGGAATGTGTTTTCGCGACAAGGCTTCGATGTCTCGGATTTGCCGGGTGGCATTATACCCATCCAACACGGGCATCTGAACGTCCATGAAAATCAGATCCAGAGTGTTGGCCTTATATAGTTCGACGGCCTGCCTACCGTCCGTAGCTTCAAGAATATCGGCATCGGGGCACCATACGGAAAGCATTGATTTCATTAGCAACGCATTGACGGGATCATCCTCGACGAGAAGGATTTTGATACGGGGCGAATGGGCGGCCTTGATGAACGAGGGCTGCTGCGAATCGGCAACCGAAGCGCAAGAGGAGGATCCGTAGACTGTTTCGGCGATCAGGTCGAAGAAAAATACGGTTCCCTCTCCAACGGTACTCTCGAAATCAAGGCGGCTGCCCATTCTTTTTGCAATCCGTGATGAAATCGCCAAGCCGAGTCCGCTACCGCCATACTTGCGAGTTGTCGAGGCATCCGCTTGGGAAAATGCTTCAAAAATGGTTTTTCGGTAATCCTCGGAAATGCCAATCCCAGTATCGCGAACTGCAAAGGTGAATTTCCCTTTATTCCCGCCCAATGGTTCGTAGCCGACCTTGAGTTCGACCTCACCCTTTGCCGTGAATTTAACGGCATTCCCCAGCAGATTGATAAGCATCTGGCGGAGTTGCACGGGATCGACCACCGCGAAGCGGGGCATGTGATGGTCGATATTTAGAATGAGCTTAAGGGATTTCGCATCGGCGGCAAACTTGACAATACCGATGCAATTATCCAGTAGGGCCTGCATATCCGTTTGAATCGCCTCCAGCGTGAGCATGCCTGCCTCAATTTTCGATAAATCCATGATCTGGTTGATCAGCTCCAGGAGCGCATGGCCAGATTGATTGGCATGATTCACATACTTCCGCTGGGTTGGATCAAGAGGCGTATGCCGCAGCAGATCCGTGAACCCGATCACGCTGTTAAGCGGCGTCCGAATCTCATGGCTCATGCTGGCAAGGAATTGCGATTTGGCGATACTAGCCGCTTCGGCCTGCTGCTTTGCACGCTTAAGTTCATCTTCCGCCTGCTTCTGTTCAGTCACATCTCTGGCAACACCGAACATAATGCCATCTTCGGGGTATGGAAAGGAGTTCCAGGAAAGCCATTTAATGGTTCCGTCCTTGCAGATGTACCGGTTTTCAAACCGGTAGACCTCTTCCCCACGGTCAAGTTTAACCGCCTTTACCTCGCGGGTTCTCTCAACATCGCCAGGGTGGGTAAACTCAATCCACGGTTTTGACAGCAGCTCCTCTGTTGACCAACCGAGCGTCCTTTCCCATGCGGGATTCAACGTCTTGAAATATCCGTCAAAGCCTGAAATACAGAGCATGTCAATCGAATGATTAAATATTCTGTCACTTTGCAAGAGCCTTGCTTCCGCTTGCTTCTGTTCGGTAATATCTCTGAATTCAACGACTCTGACATCCTTGCCTTTATATTGGATATTGCGGCCTTGCAGCCGAACTGGGTATATCTCACCATTTTTACGGATACCTTCCGCCTCATAAGGTTTCTCATAACCCGAGACAATCTTTTCAAGAACCTGTGCCCGTGTATTTTCTGAGATCAGCAACAACCCGTTCATACCGATCAGTTCATCATAGGCATATCCGGTGATCTCGGATAACCCGTGGTTACATTCCAGGATGATCCCCTTATCGTGAATGGTGATGCCCCCGAAGGAGGCATTATGCAAGGCCCGGAAACGTGATACACTCTCACGCAAGGCTTCTTCAGCCTGTTTCTGCGCCGTGATGTCGGTGATCGTACTTTGAATTTTGAAGCGGTTGTGACCGACGTGCAGATACGCCGTTGAATGCGAGATCCATCGAACCTCACCCTGTTTGCCGAAAATCCGATAAACGAAGTCTTTCACCGGTTCCTGATTCATTGCCGTCCTGAACTCAGCAATCACTCTATCCCTGTCTTCTGGATGGATAAAGTCCGGCATTGATACCCCCATGATATCTTCTGCGGGCCATCCAATGAATTGTTCGCATTGTGGGCTGACGAATTCGACGCGACCCTCCGTATCGGTAATCGTTGTTAGCGAAGAGCAGTTCTCGACCAGGGACTTGAACAGGTCAATTGATTTTTTGTTTTCCGTGATGTCAAAAAACGAGGTTGCGAATTGGTGATGACTTACTTGATACGCATTGATATGGTAATGGCGCTCCAACTGTTCGGAATATTGCTCAAATTCAATCGGATCGCCAGATAGAGCAACCTGCCCATAGGTCTCGATAATACCTGATTTCTCTATTCCCGGCAGAACCTCGGTGACGCGACGGCCAAGCACCTGTTGAGAGGTAAGGCCTGTCATACGCTCAAATGCCGGATTTATTGCCAGAAATAAATAATCCATCGGATGCCCGTCTTTATCTAAGAGAATCTCATGGACGGCGATGGCAGACATGGCGTTTCCCATCAGCGTGCGATACCGTATTTCGCTCTCCCGCAAGGCGGCTTCCATTTCCTGGCGCACAGAAACATCCTCCATCGCGACGCACACATGCCTTGAGCCGTCTATGTCAAAGGGTGTGGCTCCGATAGACATCCAGACCTTTTGGAGGGTTCCGTTGCGCAGCAGTTCAAACGCCAGTTCCGTACGATCCAGCGTTTTGCCGTCGGCAAGCACGGATGCAATCGCCTGACGTGCGGGGCAATCCGGGCAGTCCGGCGAATACCCACATGCCTGGGGGTCCTTCAAGCTATGCACACACTGCAAGGCGGTTCCGAGGCGAACCCCCGTTGAACTGGATCGAGAGCCGCCGGTTAATCTTGTTGCTGCCGCGTTTAGACGGGTAATGCGGGTAGCCTTGTCAAGGATGAACATGGCCACCGGAGAGGCCTCAAAGATCGCGGAGCAATGTACCTCTTCGGACAGAGAAGGGGGCACGCCAGCATTGACAGATAAGCGATCGGGGCGATTCCGAAAATCAGACTCCATGGGCGCATCTTTATCGAACATTATGATAACCCTTCAAGGATGACAGAATAGGAGCTCGCCCGTGTCCTGCATTCTTGCAAACCCAAACGATTGATACAACATGCGCCGTCACGAATGATCGTGAAACGTAGATTACAATAGCGCATAGGTGATTGTAGTCAAGAATTTTATCAGGGCAGACGCATCTAACAGAAATTGCCTTTCTTTATGGCGCTTGCCTCTGATAACGTAAACATCCATAAATGTACTGGTCCCTCATACTGCTGCGAAACCGGGATGCCTTCTGGGATGCTATTCGTGACCGCGAACTGCGCTGGAGGCATGTGCTAGGGCTTGTGTTTTTCGTGGTCATTGCCTGTGGCCTGTACGGAACCATTCTCGCCGGGTGGAGATCCCCGCGCCTTACGGCCTATGTCGCCATCAAGCTACCGCTGCTGTTCCTGGGGGCGGCCATGGTTGTCGCCGTGTTCAACTGGATGACCGCAAGCATCGCGGGCGCGGGCCTCTCCTTCCGCGTCACGGTTGCCGTGGTGTTCGCCTCCATGGTTATCGGCTGCTGGATCCTGCTCGGCCTCGCGCCGGTCGCCTGGCTCTTCGCCGTCTCAACGCAGAGTATTTTCTTCATTGTCATCCTGGCTCTGATGCTCTGGCTGGTTGCTGTGTCGTTCGCCGCGCGATACGTCGGGAAGCTGCGTGCGCATCCGCTGTTCGAGCGGCAAGGCGGCATCAAGCTGTGGTTCCTGATCCTGGTTATCGTCACGCTACAGATGACCACCTGCATGCGCCCGATGCTTTCCAAGCCGACAACGGGCTGGTGGACGGGGCAGAAGCAATTCTTCCTTTCACACTTCAGTTCCGTGCTCTAGGAACCGCCATGAATAAGCATCCACACACCGCCGCAAACACGATTGCCGGAAGAGGCGGCGATATCGTCTTGTATAAGGCCAAAGACGGGCGGACGAGCCTGGATGTTCGGCTGGACCAGGATACCGTCTGGTTGACGCAGAAGCAGATGGCGGAACTATTCGGCAAAAATACCGATACCATCGGCTTGCATATCCGCAATACCTACCAGGAGAATGAGTTGGAAGAAGCCCCAACGACCGAGGAATGCTCGGTAGTTCAATTTGAGGGCAAACGGCATGTTTCCCGTATGATTCGCTTCTACAATCTGGATGTCATCATCTCCGTCGGCTATCGCGTCAAGTCTCAACAAGGCACTCAGTTCCGTATCTGGGCGACCCAAGTACTGCGCGAGCACATTCTGCAGGGCTACACGCTCAACGAGAAGCGGCTGAAATCCGAGGTTTCGCGGTTGGCCGAACTACGGAATGCCGTCGATGTCATGGGCCGCATCCTCGCAGAGAAATCGGTTTCAGCCGATGAGGCCCAGGGCCTGCTGAAAGTCATCACGGACTATTCACTGGCCCTGCGCCTGCTCGATCAGTACGACCACCAGCAGCTTCGAATGAATGGGACGACCCAAACCGCGCGCTTTGATCTGACCTATGAATCGGCGACAGCCGCCATTGCACGCATGCAGGCGACCATGGGCGACCTGGCAGGCGGTCTGTTCGGACGCGAGAAGGACAAAGGGCTCGCCAGCGCGATCGGCGCGGTCTATCAGACATTTGGCGGGCACGACGTTTACCCCAGCCTGGAGGAAAAGGCCGCACACCTGCTTTACTTCGTCGTCAAGAATCACGCCTTCGTCGACGGCAACAAGCGCATCGCCGCCTTCCTGTTCATCTGGTATCTCGATGCCAACGGCATCCTTTACCGTGCCGACGGTGGAAAACGCCTCGCTGACAATGCCCTTGTCGCCCTCACCCTGCTGATCGCCGAAAGCAAGCCTGCAGAGAAGGACATCATCTGCAAGGTGATCGTGAATTTGATCAACCGGGAAAACCTCTAGAGAAGGAAAAGATCATGCGTTTACTTGCCATACTGACCGTTGCCGGCTGCGCCCTGACGGCGGCTGCCCAGGATTTCCAATTGCAGGGTTCCGCGGGGGAACTGACCGGGCCGTTCCACTTCCGCGAAGGCGAAACCGTTCAGGTAGGGACGAACACCGCCCGCCTCGTCAACATCCGCCTGCACGACGACGAGATCCTCAACGCGATGGAGGCCATCCGGATTCCGGAGATCGAATTCCGGCAAGCCAACCTGCGGGATGTCATCACCTTTCTGGTTCAGCAATCGGTTGAGTTTTCCGCCGATCAGCGCGGCATCACGATGATTCTTAAGCAGGACGACTGGATGCCGCCCGTACATGCGGATTGTTTCTGCGCGAATACGAACGGAATCCCCGTCGGCGATCCTTTTGCGGTGGATACGAATCACGTGCATGATACCTCGACCGAGACGCCCTTGATCACCTTCAGCGCCATTGATATTACGCTCAAGGAGGCGCTGGATATTGTGGTCGAGATCGCGAACTATAAATACAGGATTCGCGACGGTGTGGTCATGATCATGCCATGGAATGTCCCGGACGAGCCGATAGAGGTCCGGTTATATGATGTGCTGCCAACATCAATCAGCAGGCTTCAAGATCTCCGGTCGGTATTTAGTGATAAGCAACCGGACGGCGGTTATGAGGGAGAGGATGAACTAAAGTTGTTTTTCTCCGAAATGGGTGTGGACTGGCCGACAGGAAGCAGGATTAAGCATATTCGAGGCCTCGGTAAGCTCGCTGTTGGCAACACGGAAGAAAACCTCGAGGTCTTCGAGAACGTGCTTTCAATCCTGAATCTGCAGCCCTACCAGCTCGAGCTCGAACTCGTATTCCTGGCCTGTGATCGGCGTCAGATCTCGGCATTGGGGCCAGACGGGGTCTCGGCCGCCGCCTTGATGGCCTTGTGGACCAACGGTGCAGCCGAGCTGCTGGCCTCGCCGAAAGTGCTCACGCAATCAGGACAGGAGGCGACGATCAGAGGCGGTACGGAATGCATCTACCCGACCACTTTCGAGGTTTGCAGCGCCGTCGCCACCACCAACAACCCTGCCAACGGCACCGCTACCGCTAGCGCCTTTATGGTCGAGCCGCAGGATTTTGCAACACGTGAACTGGGTGCGTCATTCAAGGCCACCGCCGAGGTCAGCCTCGCCGGCGAACCACTACGTCAGGATAAACAGCCTTGCGTTAATTTGGAAAGGATGTAAGGATGTAAGAAATAAAGGATTCGATTATGCTTGCAAAAATGACCAGTAAAAATCAGCTGACCTTGCCGAAAAGCGTCGTCAGCCAGTTTCCGGGAAGCCTGTACTTTGACGTGCGCACGGAATATGGGCGCATTATCCTTGAACCCGTGAATACAAAGCCTCTGAGCGCGGTGCATGAGAAGCTGGAGGCCCTTGGCATTTCCGAGGCCGATGCGGGAGATGCCGTCAAATGGTCGCGAAAATAACGCTGCGCGTCGTGTTCGATACGAACGTGATTCTTTCGGCATTGCTGTTCCGCTCAGGGCGTGTCAGTTGGCTTGTCCCACGCTGGCAGCAGGGGCAAGTCGTTGCCCTGCTGTCGAAAGAAACCGCCAGCGAGTTGCTGCGCGTGCTTGCATACCCGAAGTTCAAATTAAGCCACGAGGAGCAGCAATGCATATTACAGGCATTTGTCCCCTATGCGGAAACCGTCGTGACACGGCGGTCGCGTCACCTCCCCTTGTGCCGGGATCCGCATGACCAGAAGTTCCTGATCCTGGCCGATCAGGGCAACGCCGATTACCTGGTGACAGGCGATGACGACCTGCTGACGATAAAGAATTTCGAGCCCTGTCCGATCATCACGCCGGAGGCATTCCGGGGTTGCCAAGGGACGGTCCTTTGATCAATTTTGCAGCGATGCAGGCCATCGTGATTCCAGAAATGGATTTCCGGGACGCCGATCTGCGGGATGTCATCCTCTTTCTTGCTAATGCATCTCGCGAGATGACCACCAACCCGTTTCAAGTCGGCTTCATCGTGAAGGTGTCCCGTCCCGTGACGGCCAGCGGCTGATCTACATGCTGCTGACCGCCCGCATGGTCAGTACCGCCGGCGAACCGCAGCGTTAGGTTAAGCGCATCATGCCCCCTTCGTTTTTGCAGATTGCAGTCAGGCTGACGATTGTGATATGCTCCCGTTTTTACGTGATTCTTAATCCTTTTTCGCGAGGACGCCTTCAATGAATTCTGATAATTTACCGGATACGACGGGTCACGATGCACCCAAGGAGTTTTGTGGTGTATGCGGGGTTTACGGGGTTGAGAATGTGGGGGCGACGTTGTATCAGGGATTGTTCGCCCTGCAGCATCGCGGACAGGAGGGCGCAGGCATTGCGACAGGCGATGGGCGCAGCGTACACTCCGTACGCGGACTGGGACTGGTCAGCGAGGTGTTTCAGGGAAATGACTGGAGCCGCCTGCCAGGTCACCTGGGGATCGGCCATGTACGCTATTCGACAACCGGCTCCTCACGCATCCAGAATGTCCAGCCGCTGGTGGTGGAATGCGTGGACGGGCTCTGGGCCGTGGCGCACAACGGCAATCTCGTCAATGCGGGCCGATTGCGCAAAATGTACCAGGAGGCGGGTGCCATCTTCCAGACCAGCACCGACAGCGAGGTGCTCGTACATCTGCTGGCCGATCCCATGTACCGCATGCGTCCACGGCGGGTCTGCCGGGCCCTCGCCGAACTCGACGGCTCCTTCTGCTTCCTGCTGATGACGCGTAATTGCATGATGGCCGCCCGTGATCGCTACGGGTTCCGTCCGCTCTCGATTGGTCGCCTTGGTAACGGTTATGCCGTGGCTAGTGAGACCTGCGCACTGGAACAGATCGGCGCAACCTTTGTTCGCGATGTCGAACCCGGCGAGCTGGTCGTGTTTGACGAGACCGGCATGCACAGCAGTTTCTTTGCGGAACCCCCTGCCCGCGGTGCGGCCAGCTGCATTTTCGAGATGATTTACTTTGCCCGCCCCGACAGTTGCGTATTTGGGCAGAATGTCCATGGGGTTCGCGTGCAATACGGACGACAACTGGCGCAGGAGCACCCCATCGAGGCCGACGTTGTCGTCGCCGTGCCGGACAGCGGCAATTCCGCTGCGCTGGGATACTCGCTGGAAAGCGGGATTCCCCTGGAGTTCGGATTCATTCGCAACCACTATGTCGGACGCACGTTCATCATGCCCCAGCAAAAGGATCGCGTATCGAGCGTGGACCTGAAGCTGGCCGTGCTGCCCGTCTCGCTACGCGGCAAGCGGGTGGTCGTGGTCGACGATTCCATCGTGCGCGGCAACACGGCAAGACGTCGCGTCCAGCGCCTGCGCGAGGCGGGTGCCAAGGAGGTGCATGTACGCATTTCCTGCCCCCCGATCAAGCACCCGTGCTTCTACGGCATCGATTTCCCCACCAGCTCCGAACTCATCGCGGGCGATATGAACGTGGCGGAGGTCTGCCGTTTCATTGAGGCAGACAGCCTCGGTTATCTCAGCCTAGAGGGGCTCTTCCTGCCGTTCGGTGGGGCTGGGCGCTTCTGTTGCGCCTGCTTCAACGGGGATTACCCAACGGATATCAGCGGGGTCACGGGAAGCAAGGTCGCCCTGGAAACCAACCCGGAACTCAAGCTCGATTTGTAAATCTGTGGAAATAAGCTTGCATTTCAAGGCCATGCGTGAAAGACTTAGCTTGTTGCTCGTCAGAGGGTTCTGATAAATGGGGGGCGATTTGGTTTCGACGTGCTGGTTGAAGCTGAGGTTGCGTGTCGAGGATGTCTGGTTGGCCTCGTAAAAAATCCGGGCAAACAATTAAATGCTGATACTGAATTAGCACTCGCGGCCTAAAGATTGGCCACGCGTTCCGCCGCCAACACCTGCTAGGCGGACCGGGGCGACGACAGCAGGATAGTCGGGCGTGTGCGTCTCAGGCGCGACCGGCGAAATAATGCTGAGACTGGCGTAGGTGATGGCGTGTTCGTCCGCAGTCACCGAGGCGAGACCTAATGGCGAAATACACACGTAGATACTTGAGTGACTCCACTGCGGACGCGGGTTCGACTCCCGCCGCCTCCACCATTTCCGAATTCGGTTCGTATAAATAGGAGTATACTACCGATCATGCCGTTGCCTGCCTAGCCAAAGCGGTCATGGCTGCAGGGTGGGCACATCCAGCAAGGCATTGTCAATCAGCCGAGTACGACCCACCTTTGCGGCCAGGGCCAGCAGCACCGGGCCGGGGGGCAGGTCTGTCAGGGGGGCCAAGGTCGCGGGATCCACGAACGTGATGTATTCCTCCAAGATTCCAGGATAGCCATCCTGTAGGAATTTTCGGAGGGTGGCGGTCAACGCGACCGTTGACCGGATGTCCCGGGTGATGTGCTCGGCCGCCAGTGCCAGTGCCTTGCTCAACCCGAGCGCCTGCTGGCGCTCGGCGGCCGATAGGTAAACATTCCTCGAACTCATGGCTAGACCATCGGGCTCGCGCACAATCGGGGCACCGACCACCACCACCCGGAAATTCAAATCGCGGACCATGCGACGGATGACCGCCAATTGCTGCGCATCCTTCTGGCCGAAGACCGCAACATGGGGATTGACGATATTGAAGAGCTTGGCGACAACGGTGCATACCCCCGCAAAGTGTCCCGGCCGCGACGCTCCGCACAGACCGGTTGAGAGCAGACGTTCCTCGATCAGGATCGAACGATCCGCCGCATAGATTTCTGCCACCGGCGGAATGAAAGCCACCGCGACACCCGCATCCCTGCACAACTGGCAATCGCGTTCGATATCGCGCGGATACCGGGAAAAATCCTCATTCGGCCCGAACTGGACCGGATTGACAAAGATGCTGACGACCGTGACATCGCACTGTGCCGCGCTTTCCCGAACGAGCGAGATATGCCCCTCGTGCAGATACCCCATGGTCGGTACAAACCCGATTCGCAGACCATCCCGCCGAAAGGTATCGGACAGCGCTTCCATCTCCTGAACCGTCGTTACCACCTTCATTCCGAAGCCATTTCCAATCGCGACTGCACGGCCTTGACGAGGACCTCGCTCCGCACCGGCTTATTCAGCAGTGTGTGCCGGTCGCCAGTGGAAATAGCGCGCTTGACGGCGTCGCGCGGTGCATAGCCGGTACAGAAGACCATCTTCGGCATCGCCCAGCCTTCCTGGGCACAGTGCTTCTCGATTTCCAGGAACGCCGTCTGTCCATCCATCTCGGGCATGTGCAGATCCATCACAATCACGTCGTAGCGCCATGCCTTGAAAAGTGCCAGCGCCTCGACCCCGTTCGATGCCTTATCCACCACGATGCCCTGGATATAGTTTTCCAGGATCAGCTTGAAGAGATTCACGATCGAGGGCTCGTCATCCGCCACCAGGACGCGGTGTCCTGCCTCGCGCCTCCCCGTGACCGGTGCCGCGTCCGTTTCCTCCGCCGACGTGGTGTTGGCGACAAAGGGCTCCGACACCGGCAGCAGCAAGGTCGCCAGTGTGCCCAACCCATCCTTGCTCTCGAGTTGCAGAAAGGCATCGTTCTCGCGCAATGCGCAATGGGCGATGCTCAGCCCCAGCCCTCCGCCACACCGGCGCGTGGCTCCGGCATAGAACGGACGAAACGCCTGCCGCAGAATCTCTTCGGCCATACCGCCCCCCGTATCCTGTACCTCGATGACATTATAGACACCTGCGGGAGCATGCGTACCGCTCACCGCCACGCCGGAAGCGGGCTGCCAATAGCGTTGCAATACGCGGATGACCAGGGTTCCGGTGCCCCGCAAGGCCGCCAGGGCATTGCGACAAACCTCTTCCAGAGCCAGCGATAGTGCATCCTGGCTCATCGTGATAATCAATCCGCTACTGTTCTCGCAAAGAATGTTGACCCCCTGTGCCATGGGTTGTCGCCGCAACCCTGCCAGCACTGCATTCACCACTTCATTGATATCGAACGATCGTTTCGCCGAACGCTGTGCCCCTGCCAGATCGGCCAGCCGATTGGTGATGCAGGCGGCGGCATTCGCGGCATCCGATAACGCGACCAGATAACCATTCGCCCGGCTGTTTTCCGGCAATTCAGCAGCGATCATTTCCGGATAGGCCAGAAGCGGCGTTAGCAGGTTGTTGAAATCGTGCGCCACACGCCCGGCGAAGGCTTGCACCGACTCCCGCATATCATCCCGCATGATGTTGCACTTTGCCTTGTTATCACTCACGGCGAATACTCCTGTGTTTGTCCAGATAATCTAAACTATTCATCCAAGGCAAGTAAAGGAGAATATGTGCAGCTAAAACGCATTGATAAACTTGATTTGTGGGTAGGTTTGTGATTAGCTTCGTGCATGTTCGGTTTGAATCGGGTAGGAAGGAATCACGAATGGGCGGTACCTCGCTGGGTGGATGGCTGGTGCATGTGATGCGCAAGGCCGATGGCGCATTGTCGCTTGAGGAAGGCTTGCATGTCATCATGGACAGCATGAAGGCCTACTTCCCCTCCCAGAGTGTGGCGGTGATCCTGATCGATGATGATACCGGTGAGCTTCGCATCAAGATGTCCCGCCAGATCAGCTATACCTACGTCAAGCAGTACCACAAGGCGGAACCCAGCCCGATCGCCGAGCAAGTGGTGCTCGAGCAGCGGCCTGTCCTGCTGAACGATGTCGACCGCCGTTCCGACATCTACCAGAGCCTGAAGCTGGAGCACGACTTCACCTCGGCCGTGATCGCCCCGGTCATCCGCAATCAGCGCGGGGTCGGCTATATCTTCTGTGACCGTGAAGACCTTGACCCTTTCAACGATTCGGATCTGCTGCATCTTCAGGTGGTTGGGATGCTGATCGGCTCGATGATCGAGCGGTTCGACCTGATCCAGGCGGGGAAGAAACTCTCCCAGATTGATGATTCCACCAATGTCCTGCAGTACAAGGCATTCATTCCGGCCTTCGGCGTCGAGCTGGAACGGGCGCGGACGCATGAGTATGGCATCGGCCTGGCGCTGATTGCCGTCGAGGCCTTCCGTAAATATATTG
Organism: Verrucomicrobia bacterium UBA6015; assembly: GCA_002428045.1. Classification (GTDB taxonomy): domain Bacteria; phylum Verrucomicrobiota; class Kiritimatiellia; order UBA8416; family UBA8416; genus UBA8416. Next base: position 9,823 of record DIZZ01000197.1, on the reverse strand, counting down.
AAACCCACGGGATCGACCGGGCGCATGGGTTGCTCAAGGAGGTGGCCGACGTGATCAAGCGCAACATCCGCGAAATGGATGTGATCGCCCGCTTCGGCGCCGATGAGCTTGTGCTGTGCCTTTCGGGCCTGACCGAAAACGAGACCCGCGATAAGCTTAATACCATTATCCACGCCATCGGCGAACAGGCCGTGGGGCAGGGCGACGGGGGCGTCCACGTCACCGTCGGTGCCATATCCCTGACCCGGCCGGAAGACCTGAACCGAACCGTGCAGGATATTCTCGGGGCACTTGGCAAGAACCTGGTCGCGGCCAAGGGGCTGGGACCGAATCGGATCGTCCTGACCCCCATGCCGACTGAAACAATCATCTAACCCGACGACACACATACATATAAAACCGCAGGAATCACATCATGGCAGAAGAACTTCAAGGATTACTCGACCGCATCCAGAAAGAAGGCGTGGAACGGGCGGACACGGAGGCCCGGCAGATTGCCGACGAGGCCAGGGCGAAGGCCAGGCGCCTGATTGCCGATGCCGAGAAGGAGGCGGCGGCCTTGATCCAGAAGGCTCGCGCCGAGAGTGACCTTTTCCTCAAGCGCAGCGAAAGTGCCCTTCATCAGGTCGCCCGCGATGTGATCTTGACCGTCGGCGAGGCGGTTACCGAAACCCTGCAGGCCTTGGTCGGCAAGCGGATTGATGCCGCCCTGACGACGGAGGCCTTGCCCGGCCTGATCCATGAAGCCGTCAAGGCCTACTGCTCGGCATCGACAGCACAACCGATCGAGGTGCTGCTGAGCGAGTCGCAACAGGCCGCCGTGAGCGCCCTGTTCATGAATCAATTCCGGAACGACATGAAAGCGGGCCTGACCATCCAGGGCAGCCGTAGCGTCCTTTCCGGATTCCGCGTGTCGCTGACGGATCGCGGCATCCAGCACGATTTCACCGGGGAGGCCCTGACCGAGGCGATTGGCCGGTTGCTCCGTCCACAGCTCGCGGACATCGTTAACCGTGCCGCGCACAAGGAGAAGACACCCGCCAAATGAGCTGTTTCTACCTGATCGCCAGTTTGCCCAGCGTGACCCTCGGTCAGCCGCTCCCGATGACGCCGGATGCGTTCAAGGCGCTTTGCCAGGACCAGCTTGGCTTGCGGGATCAGCAGGCGGTGGGTGTGCTGTGCGATGGCCCGGATTTCGGGGAGACCGCCGCGCGGAGTACGCATCCGTTCGTGGTCCGCTGGCAGGCGCGCGAGACCCAGCTTCGCAATGCGGTTGCCCGGATGCGTGCCGCGCGTCACAAAGGAGATGCGGCCGGGGCCATTCGCTCCCATACCGGATTTGATACGGCTATCGAGGATGGCGTCGAGGAGGCGTTCACGCGCTCAAACCCGCTCGAGCGCGAGGAAGCGTTGGATCAGTTGCGCTGGCGCATTCTCGATGAACTGGCCGGTGTGGATCCGTTTGCAACGTCCGTGGTCATGGCGTATGCGGTCAAGCTGCGTCTTGCACAGCGCTGGGCGGCGCACGATGAGGGCGTGGCCATGGGACGTGTTGAAAAGGCGATCAGTATACCGGGTTTTGAAGGTGCCTCCCCTGCAATTTAGCAAGAATAACCAATGCCATCCGGCGGCGGAAAGAAGGTTGAGATTATGATGAAGGAAAACAGCGGCAAGATTGTCGGCGTGAATGGAAATATGCTGACCGTTGCGTTCGACGGTGCCATCAGCCAGAACGAGGTCGGCTACGCTTGCCTGGGTGATCTGCGCCTGATGTGCGAAGTGGTCCGGATACGCGGTCGGCTGGCTGATATGCAGGTGTTTGAGGATACGACCGATCTGGGTATTGGCGACCCGGTGGAGTTCACTGGCGAGATGCTTTCCGCCGAACTGGGGCCGGGCTTGCTGACGCAGGTTTATGACGGCCTTCAGAATCCCCTGCCGCGCCTGGCCGAGAAATGCGGATTCTTCCTGCAGCGCGGCGTCTATCTCGATGCCCTGCCGCGTGACCTCCAGTGGGCATTCACGCCGAACGCCAAACCCGGTGACCGTGTGGTTGCTGGCGATATGCTGGGCTCGGTACCCGAAGGTATTTTCAAGCACCGGATCATGGTTCCCTTCCTGTTCGATGGCGTTTATACGGTTGAATCGGTCGTCAAGGCGGGCCCGTACAAGGTCGAGGACACAATCGCCAAGCTCAAGGATGAGCGCGGCAATGTGCGTGACGTGATGCTGATGCAGCGCTGGCCGGTTAAGATGCCGATCCGCGCCTATGCCGAACGGCTTCGTCCGACCGAACCGATGGTTACCAGCCTGCGCAGCGTGGATACGTTCTTCCCCGTGGCGAAGGGGGGAACCTACTGTATTCCCGGCCCGTTCGGTGCTGGCAAGACCGTCATCCAGCAGTTGACCTCGCGCAATGCCGATGTGGATATCGTCATCATTGCCGCCTGCGGCGAACGCGCTGGCGAAGTGGTGGAAACCTTGCGTGAATTTCCTGAACTGACCGACCCGCGCACGGGCAAGAGCCTGATGGAGCGGACCGTCATCATCTGCAACACCAGCTCCATGCCGGTGGCGGCCCGCGAGGCGTCGGTTTATACCGGCATCACCCTCGCTGGTTATTACCGCCAGATGGGGCTGAACGTGCTGCTGATGGCAGACTCCACCTCCCGCTGGGCGCAGGCCCTGCGCGAAACGTCTGGACGCCTGGAGGAAATCCCCGGCGAGGAGGCCTTCCCCGCTTATCTCGAATCCGTGATTGCAGCGTTTTACGAACGCGGCGGGATTGTTCGGCTCAACGATGGCTCGATCGGCTCGGTGACGATCGGCGGCACGGTCAGTCCGGCCGGGGGTAACTTCGATGAACCCGTGACCCAGGCCACGCTCAAGGTGGTCGGCGCCTTCCATGGCCTTTCCCGTGCCCGCTCCGATGCCCGCCGGTATCCGGCGATCGACCCGCTCGAAAGCTGGTCGAAATATACCAGCGTGGTGGATGCCAAGGATGTTGAATTCGCTCGCGCGGCATTGAAGCGGGGAACCGAGATCGGCCAGATGATGAAGGTGGTCGGCGAGGAAGGTACCGCCATGGAGGACTTCCTGTACTACCTTAAATCAGAATACCTGGATGCTGCCTATCTGCAGCAGGATGCGTTCGACGAGATGGACTCATCGACCTCCGGCGACCGGCAGAAGTATGTCTTTGCCGTCACGGCGCAGATCCTGCGTGCGCCCATGGACTTCAAGGAAAAGGATGCGGCCCGCCATTTCTTTCATCAACTCGCCCAGATCCACAAGGACTGGAACCGGGTTGAGATGCATGACGAACAATTCAAAACGCTGGAAGGCAAACTTCGGGCGATGGTAGCGGAGGTCACCAAGAATGCATAAGCTTTATCACCGCGTCGAGAAAATCGCCGGTAACGTCATCACCTTGCACGCCGAAGGGGTTAAGTATCGGGAATTGGCCGAGGTTACATCACGCACAGGCACCTCGCTGGCGCAGGTCATCCGTCTGCACAACAACGAGGTGTCGCTGCAGGTCTTCGCGGGCGGCCGCGGCGTTGCCACCGATGCGCAGGTGCGCTTCCTGGCACACCCCATGCAGATCCCGTTCAGCGATGCCCTGCTGGGGCGTGTCTTTACCGGTGCCGGCATTCCCCGTGACAAGGGACCGCAACTGCACGGGGGTGAGGTCAATATCGGCGGCCCGTCGGTCAACCCCGCCAAGCGTATCGTCCCTCGTAACATGGTGCGAACCGGTATTCCGATGATCGATATTTTCAACACGCTGGTGGAGTCGCAGAAGTTGCCGATCTTCGCCCGCGCCGGTGAACCCTACAACGCCCTGCTGGCGCGTATCGCCCTCCAGGCGGAGGTGGATATCATCATCCTCGGCAGCATGGGCCTGAAGCATGACGACTACCTCTATTTCCGCGATACCCTGGAGGAAAGCGGGGCACTCTCGCGCAGCGTCATGTTCGTGCATACCGCCGCTGACCCGATCGTGGAATGCCTGCTGGTGCCGGATGTCAGCCTGGCGGTCGCCGAGCAGTTCGCCCTGCAGGGGAAACGGGTGCTGGTGCTGCTGACCGATATGACCAACTTTGCCGACGCCATGAAGGAAATCGCCATCACGATGGAACAGATTCCTTCCAACCGGGGTTATCCGGGCGATCTCTACAGTCAGCTTGCCTCGCGGTATGAAAAAGCGGTTGACTTCGACTCGGCCGGATCCATCACCATCCTGGCGGCGACCACGATGCCCGGCGATGACGTGACTCACCCCGTGCCTGACAACACCGGTTATATCACCGAAGGACAGTTTTATCTGCGTGGCGGGCGTATTGAACCGTTCGGCTCGCTTAGCCGTCTGAAACAGCAGGTCAACGGGCGTACCCGCAAGGATCACCGCACGATCATGGATACGATGATCAAGCTCTTTGCCGGCTACCGCGAGACCATGGAAAAACAGACCATGGGCTTCCGCATGAGTACCTGGGACAAGAAGCTGCTTAAATACGGGGCTCGTTTTGAGAAGGAAATGATGGATCTTTCCGTTAACATCCCGCTGGAGCAGGCGCTGGATCTCGGCTGGCAGATCCTGGCCGATTGTTTCGAGCCGATCGAAACCGGGATCAACTCGGCTACCCTCGAACAATTCTGGCCGAAAACCGCGTCTTCTGAAACCGCTCACTAATTCCACGGCGCTATCATCATGGCTAAGATCAAATATACCAAGAATGAGCTCAAGGCACAGAACGAGGCGCTGCGGCGTTTCCTGCGTTTCCTGCCGATGTTGCAACTCAAGAAGCAGCAGCTCCAGAGCGAGATCCAGATGATCGACAGCCGGATTGATGAAAAGCAGGCGGCGTTCGATAGCACGATGACGGGGCTGAAGCAGTGGGTGTCGCTATTCTCGGAGCCGGTGCCGGAAGCACTGATGGTCACCCTCGACCGGATTGAAAGCGAGAGCGGCAACATCGCGGGGGTTAACATCCCCCTGCTCAAGTCGATCCACCTGAACCGGAAGACTCCGGATCTGTTTGAATCGCCCGCCTGGCTTGATGACGCCCAGGAGGTCATGGATGCCCTCATCCGCCTGCGTGCGGACGTGGTCATCCTCGACGAGCAGCGCCGGTTGATCAGCGAGGAGTTGCGTACCACCGCGCAGCGTGTCAACCTCTTTGAAAAGGTCAAGATTCCCGAGTGCCGTGAAAATATACGTATTATCAAGATTTACCTTGGCGATGAACAGACCGCCGCCGTCGCTCGCGGGAAAATGGCCAAGCGACGGGCGGAAAAGACCGCGCAGGAATCCATCCCGGAGGCGCTCTAAATGATTACGCCCATGAAAAAAGTGTCGGTTGTCTGCCTGCAAACCGATAAGGAAAACACCTTGGCCCGTCTGCGCGAGCTCGGGGTGCTGCATGTGGTTCCCGAAAAGAATACCAGTGCGGAAACGCTGCCGTTGGCCTCAACCGCAGCAGCCACGGCCCGCCTGGCCCTGGAGTCCCTGCATGCATTCGAGAAGCCGTTTCATCACCAGGGGCATGTGTCTAGCCGGGATGTGGCGGATATTATCAATGAAGCCGCCAACCTGCATGCCCAGCGCATGCATCATGAGGAACAGTTGACCATGCTGCAGCAGGCGCGTCATGCACAGGCCCCGTTCGGCGACTTCTCGCCCGACACGGTGCGGTCGCTGGCGGCGCGTGGAATCATCGTCAAGTTGTACCATGTCCGGGATCTCGAGGCGTTGGCCGTGCCCGAGGGCGTCCAGGTCCACACGCTGTCGAGCGACCGCAAGGGAACCCATATCGCGGCCATCGCCGAGCAGGATTTTTCGCTTGATGCCACACCCTTCCATCTGCCGACGCAGTCCCTTTCGGAAATGGATCGGGAAATCGCCTCTCATCAGGATGTCATTGCCGGATTCAACCAGGAATTGCTGGCGCTTACCCCCTCCATTCCACAGGTTGCCGATGAGCTTCACCGCCGGTGCGAGGCCGAGCAGTTCGCCAAGGTGCATGACGGCATGGGGCATCATGGCCGGGTGGCCTATCTGACCGGGTTCGCCCCGGCGGATTCGGTTGGCACATTGCAGGCCACGGCCAAAGCGGAAGGCTGGGGCCTCAAGATCGAGGAGCCGGCGGAGGATGACGTCGTCCCGACGCTCCTGAAACTGCCGACCTGGGTAAAGCCGATCAAGGCGGTGCTGCAGATGCTGGCCATCCTGCCGGGTTATCGCGAATCGGACATCAGCGGCCTGTTCCTGATCTTCTTCAGCATCTTCTTCGCCCTCTTGATCGGCGATGCAGGCTATGGTGTACTCTTCCTGGGGGTCACGTTGATCGCCCGCTACAAAAAACCGAAAGCCCCCGCCTACCCGTTCGTGCTCTTCGGCATCCTGAGCGTTTGCACGATCCTCTGGGGCGTGGTGACCGGCAATTACTTCGGCATCGCGGCCAGCGTGTTGCCCGCTCCGCTGCAGACACTGCAGATTGGCTGGTTGACGGGGGCTCAGGCCCAGGGAAACATGATCACGCTCTGCTTCCTGATCGGTGCCATCCACCTGACCATTGCCCACGTCTGGAATGTGATTGCGTTGGCACCGGCGGCCAAGGCGCTCGCGCAGCTGGGTTGGATCGGCCTCGTCTGGTCGATGTACCTGACCGCCCAGAACATGGTGCTTGGAAATGCCTATCCGGCGTTCTTCCTGCCGCTGTTTGTGAGTAGTCTGGCGTTGATCCTGCTGTTCATGACCTCGCCCAAGGACATGAAAAAGGACTGGATCCAGCATGCCATGTTTCCGCTCAGCGTGGTGAACTGTTTTGTGGATATCGTCTCCTACATCCGTCTCTTTGCCGTCGGCATGGCCTCGCTGGCCGTGGCGCAGAGCTTCAATGGCATGGCCGCCGGACTGGGCTGGGAGAAAGTCTGGACCGTGCCGCTGATGGCGCTGATCCTGCTGCTGGGGCATGGCTTGAACATTATCCTGTGCGCCCTGGGGATTCTCGTGCACGGCGTCCGCCTCAATACGCTGGAATTCTCCCTGCACAAGAACATCGAGTGGAAAGGCGTGCCCTATCGCCCCTTCACAGGATTAATCCGCGACCCCCAGTCCTAATCTTAATCGCAAATCATCAATCGCAAATAAAAAATAAAAAAGGAGTAGATCATCATGGAACCAATCATCGTAGAACCCGTCAGCTTGAACACGGCAATGGGGCAGGTAGCAGGCATCGCGGCAGTAGCCATGGCGGCGATCGGCTCGGCGCTGGGAACCGGTGTGGCAGCTTGCGCAGCCATCGGTGCCTGGAAGAAATGTTATGCGCAGGGCAAGGCAGCGCCCTTTATGCTGCTGACGTTCGTGGGGGCACCGCTCTCGCAGACGATTTATGGTATTGTGCTGATGTTCTCGATGAAGGAAAAGGTCGCGGCCGGGTATCCGTGGCAGGGGTTGCTGGTCGCCGGGCTGCTGGCAGGCCTTGGAATGGGTATCTCGGCCTGGCTGCAGGGATGCGCCGGTGCTGCTGGCAGTGATGCCTTGGCCGAGACCGGCGAAGGCTTTACCAACTATCTGGCCGCCCTGGGCATTATCGAGACCGTCGCCATTTTCGTCATGGTCTTCTCGATGCTGGCACTCGGCTAAGGCGCGATGATTACGCCGAATATTTTGATGATCCTGATCGACGACCTCGGGGCGCGCGATCTGGGGTGCTACGGCTCCTCCTTCTATGAAACGCCGACGCTTGACCGGCTGGCCAGGGAGGGAATGCTGTTCAATAATGCCTATGCCACCTGCCCGGTGTGCAGTCCGACACGCGCCAGCCTGATGAGCGGGAAATATCCGGCGCGGGTTGGCATTACCCAGTATATTGGTGGCCATTGCGAGGCGCAGCTCAAGGATGTTCCCTACCTGCATTACCTGCCACTGGAGGAAACCAGCCTTGCCACAGCACTCAGGCAGGGCGGCTACCAAACCTGGCATGTGGGCAAATGGCACCTTGGGGATCGGGAGTTCTGGCCGGATCGGCACGGGTTCGATGTCAATATCGGCGGTGGTCATCATGGTCACCCTTACAAGGGGTTCTTCAGCCCTTGGCATCTTGATAACCTACCCGAGGGGCCGGCTGGCGAGTACCTTACGGATCGCTTGACGGACGAGGCCGTGGCGCTCATCCGCAACCGGGGAGAAAAACCCTTTTTCCTGAACATGAGCCATTATGCCGTCCACACGCCGATCCAGGCCCCGGCCGCGTTGGTGGAAAAATATAAGGAAAAAGCCAGGCGACTGGGGCTCGATCAGATTCAACCGATCATCCCCGGCAAACCGAATCCCCGCTGTCCGGACGATCATTGGCGGGTGATGCGGCGGATCCTGCAAAGCGATCCGGCGTATGCGGCGATGATGGAGAACCTCGATACCAATATCGGCCGATTGCTACAGGTCCTGGAAGACGAGGGGCTGGCACAAAACACACTGGTTTGCTTTACCTCGGACAACGGCGGGCTGGCGACGGCGGAAGGCAGCCCTACCTGCAATTCCCCGCTGGCCGAAGGCAAGGGCTGGAACTACGAGGGCGGTACAAGGGTCTGCCAGATCGTCCGCTGGCCGGGCGTCGTAAAACCGGGCAGCCTCTGCAATGAACTGGTGCAGACCTGCGATTTCTATCCCACATTCCTGGAGGCCGCAGGGCTTCCCCTGATGCCGACGCAACATGTCGACGGGGAGAGTCTGCTCCCGCTGCTGCGGGACGAGGGCCGGTTGCAGCGCGATGCCATTTTCTGGCATTATCCCCATTACAGCAACCAGGGCGGCTGGCCAGCAGCCAGCATGCGCAGCGGGAAATGGAAGCTCATCGAGAATTTCGAGGATCAGACGCTCGAACTGTATGATCTGGAGAACGACACGGGCGAAATGACCAATCTCGTCGATGTGCATCCCGAGCGGGCCCGCCAGATGCATGACCGGCTCAACGCCTGGCAGCAATCCGTGACCGCCCTCATTCCCGAACGCAATCCGGAATGGATACACAAGACCAAGCGCCCCCTCGTCCCGAACAACGCTCACTTGTAGTGGTTGCGCAGTGGTCTTTCTCGTGCAACCGATTGACGCACCATCACTGTAAGTTAAACGGTGGGTGTGCGATGGATCATCATGAACGCAAAACCAGTACTTATAATCATGCTGCTTGCTGCAGGTGGGTGTCTCCGTGATGCAACCGAAACGGTTTCGTTACCGGTGCCACCTGCAAAAGGAGGGGAGGTTGTCATGGCGAATGAGAACTGGAAGGAAAAACTGACGACCGAGCAATACCAAGTTGCCCGCTGTGGCGGTACGGAGCGTCCGGGCACCGGCAAATACCTATACAACAAAGCGACGGGCACCTATCAATGCGTATGCTGTGGATATACGCTTTTCGGTTCCGATGCAAAGTACGATTCCGGTTCCGGCTGGCCAAGCTTCTGGCAGCCGGTCAAGCCCGGTGCCGTCAAAGAGAAAACCGACAAAAGCCTAGGGATGGAGCGAACCGAGGTTCTCTGTCCCCAATGCGGTGCCCATCTTGGACATGTTTTCCAGGATGGCCCCGACCCCAGCGGTCTGCGTTACTGCATCAACTCCGCCTCCCTGGACTTCCTGCCGGAGACGGCAGCGAACAGCCAGTAATCCACCGGGCGCACAATGCCATGGGAAAGGCTGTGGTAAATTCGGCGGGGGAGGGTATTAGGGAATAGCGGCTGACGAAGGTAGGGCGAGCTGTCCTCAGCGAGCCGTTCGTGGCAAGGGGTGGTGGTTAGCCGTGCGGACGATTGCAATAAC